>NZ_QMEX01000021.1 GCF_003284925.1 Mycolicibacter senuensis | reverse complement strand
GATCCATCGCATGCGGTTCGGTCATGCCCCATTGGTGCAGCGCCGACAGCCGATCCGAGCGCAGGCAGCGCTGCGGCAACTCGGCCAGTTCGCCGGCCAACTGCTCGGCGGCGGCGCGGGCCTGCCCGGTGGGCACCACCCGGTTGGCCAGCCCGATCGCGTGCGCCTCGGCGGCGTCCACGGCCCGCCCGGTGAGGATCATGTCCATGGCCCGGCTGTGGCCGATCAATCGGGGCAACCGAACGGTGCCACCGTCGATGAGCGGTACCCCCCAACGCCGGCAGAACACGCCGAACACCGCGTCGGCCTCGGCGACCCGCAGGTCGCACCAGAGCGCCAGTTCCAGGCCGCCGGCCACGGCGTAGCCGCTCACCGCGGCGATCACCGGCTTAGTCAGCGTCATCCGGGTCGGCCCCATCGGCCCCGGCCCGCTGCGATGGGTCTGATTGGTCTTCTCGGTGCCGAACGCCTTGAGATCGGCTCCGGCGCAGAAGGTTCCGTGGTCGCCCCACAGCACCGCCACGGCTGCCGAGTCGTCGCGGTCGAATTCGGCGAAGGCCTGATACAACGCGGCGGCGGTCGGTCCGTCGACGGCGTTACGCGCCTCCGGCCGGTCCAGGATCACCGTGGTCACCGCGCCGCTGCGCTCCACTCGTACGTTCATGGCACCTCCACCGTTCGGCCGGCGTCGCGCTGCGCGGCCACCTCGTCGACGAATTCCGCGTAACGCCTGCGGATCCGGTCTCCGGGCCAGTCCGGCGGGAGCAGTTCGGTGGGCAGTACCGGATCGCGGCGCAGATGGCGGACCATGGCAGCGGCGACGATGAAGCGGCCGGGCACGTCGGGGGCAGCCGCGATCTCGGCGAGCAGTTCGTTGCCGGTTGCCGCCCACCCGGCCAGATCCCATAGCCTGCCGGCGAGTTCGGGCGGTTTCTCGTCACGCGCGGTGAGCAGTCGGGTGTGCGCGGTCAGCTCGGCGCCCAGGTCGACGGCGATATTGTCGGGCCGCATCCAAATCCCTTCGCGCAGTTCGCCGAATCGCCGCTCGGTCAGACGGGATCGCAAGGCGGCCCGGGTTCGGGCGTCGCAGCCGATGCTGGTGATCACCACGGCGAGCCAGTCGCCGCCCCACCGCCGGGTCTGCGGATTCAGCGCCTCGTCCTGCCGGCGCTGGCGCTCGAGCAGCCGTTCGGAGAGCCCATAGCCCCCGGCGGATCGGACCAGGTCCCCGGCGGCGACCAGCCGGGTGAGCGCCACCCGCATGGCGGTCTCTTTGATGCCGAAACCCGCTGTGATATTGAGTAGTTCAGCAGATGTGGCCGAGGCGGGGTGCGCCCCCAGCAGCACCGACAGCACCACCGATCGGGCCGTCATGCGGACGGGTGCGTCAGGCATGGCCGCTACACATCCGAGGCTCGCCGGCCGTAATCGCCGAACGGCTCGTCGCGGTGGCGCACCGCCTCGCGAAACCCGTGTGCCACCGCGTCGGCGACGAACGCGTGCCCCTCGGGAGTGTGCCGCGCCACGCCGTCGAAGACGGTGCTGACCATCCGGCTGGTCGCCACGCCTTGTTGCTGCAGCGCGGTGTTGAGCGCGAGCTTGGCCATGATCAGCTGGTTGACCGGCATCGCGGCGATACGCGCCACCAGGCGTTCGGTGCGCTCGTCGAGATCCGCCGGATCCGGGGCCTCGATGGCCAGACCCCATTCGGCGGCTTGGGCGCCGGTGATGCAATCCCCGGTCAGCAGTAGGCGTTTGGCACGCTGGTCACCGAGCCGGTGTGCCCACAGCCCGGCCGCCGGCACCCCCCACACCCGGGTCGGCGGGTAGCCGATCTTGGCGTCGGACGCCGCGATCACCTGGTCGGCGTGCAGCGCGATATCGGTGCCGCCGGCCACGCAGTAGCCGTGGATCTTGACCACGGTCGGTTTGTCGGCGTACATCAGCGAGGCGAAGCCGCGAACGAACCGGCTCATCATCTGGTAGTCGACCATCGGATCCCACGGCTGATCGGCACGATGGTTGGCCGCCTGCACCTTGCCGTCGAGCACGCTGCCCCGGTAGCCCTCGCCGCCCGCCGACGACGACCCTTCGGCGTAGGCACTCAGGTCGAAACCGGCGCAGAACCCCTCGCCGCGACCGGAAACCAGAATCACGTGCACGTTCGGATCCAGGTCGGCCCGCTCCACCAGGGCCGACAGTTCCAGCGGGGTGTCGGCGGTGATCGCGTTGCCCTTCTCGGGGCGGTCGAAGGTGATCCGGGCGACGCGGTCGGTGACCTCGTAGGTCATCGTCCGCAGGTTGTCGTACTCAACCGGGGCGATGTGGTGCCGCATGAATTCGCCGGTCCCTCAGTCCTTCACCAAGGACCGCTCGAGGATCGACCCCAGCTCCAGGCCGGCCGGCAGGGTGCCGAACGCGCCGCCCCACCGGCCGTCGAGGCGGGTCGCCAGGAACGCCTCGGCCACCGCCGGGTGGCCGTGACGCACCAGCAGCGCACCCTGCAACGCCAGGCAGATGTCCTCGGCGATCTTGCGGGCCCGATACTGGGCGCCCTGAAGATCACCGCCCAGGTCGCCCAGTTGGGTCTTGAGAGCAGCGACGTGGGCGTCAAGCCGCACGTCTTGCCCGGCGCTGTCGGCCAGCTCATCGAAGAGCACCGTCACCGAGTCGGGCTGGGTTGCCAAGGCCCGCAACGTGTCCAGTGCGCTGACGTTGCCCGACCCCTCCCAGATGCCCATCAGCGGCGCCTCCCGGTAGAGCCGCGGCATCAAAGTGTCCTCGATGTAGCCGTTGCCGCCCAGGCATTCCATCGCCTCGGCGGCGTGCGGCGTGGCGCGCTTGCACACCCAGTACTTGGTGGCCGCCAGCCCGATCCGGCGCAGCAGGCCCTCCCGGTCGTCACCCTGGACCGCCTTGTCGGTGGCGCCGGCCATCCGCATGGTCACCAGGGTGGCCGCTTCGGCCTCCACCGCCAGGTCGGCCAGCACGTTGCGCATCAGCGGCTGGTCGATCAGGTAGTCGCCGAACGCCTTTCGGTGCTGCGTGTGATAGATGGCGCGGGCCAGCCCCATCCGCATGCTGGTGGCGCTGCCCAGCGCGCAGTCCAGCCGGGTCAGGTTGACCATCTCGATGATGACCGAGACGCCACGGCCCTCCTCGCCGACCAGCCACGCGGTGGCGCCGTCGTACTCGATTTCGCTGGAGGCGTTGGCGTGGTTGCCGAGCTTGTCCTTGAGCCGCTGCAGCCGCATCCGGTTGCGGGTGCCATCCGGCAGTACCCGCGGCAGGAAGAAGCAACTCAGGCCGCCGGGTGCCTGGGCGAGCACCAGGAACACATCGCACATCGGCGCGGAGGTGAACCACTTGTGCCCGGTCAGCGTGTAGCTGCCGTCAGCGTTGGGCACCGCCTGGGTGGTACCGGCGCGCACATCGGAGCCGCCCTGCTTTTCGGTCATCGACATGCCCGCGGTGAGGCCCGCCTTGTCGGCCGGCACCTTCAGCTCGGGGTCATAGACCCGGCTGGTCAACAGCGGCTCGTAGGTCTTCGACAGTTCCTGGTTGTAGCGCAGCGCCGGGACGATCGCGTAGGTCATCGAGATCGGACACATGTGGCCGGGCTCTGCGGTCCACACCCCGGTCTGGGCGGCACGCACCACGTGGGCGCCCGGCCGCGGGTCGGCCCACGGCGCGGCGTGCAAGCCGTGGGCGATCGCGGTGCGCATCAACTCGTGGTAGGCGGGGTCGTATTCGACTTCGTCGATGCGGTTGCCGACCACATCGTGGGTATGCAGAACCGGGCGGTTGCGATCGGCGAGTTCACCCCAGCGCTGCACTTGCCGGGAGCCGGAGAGGGCACCGAGGTCGGTGACTTCGTCGACGCCCCACTGGCCGCCCTCACGGATCAGCGCCTCGATGAGGACCGGCGAGGAGGCCGGATTGTAGCCCTCTAAGGGTGGAACCTGGTTGGTTACGATGTGCGTATCGGCCATGACCGAGTATTACAGTTTTTCGACGTTTGCACAACGGATGTAATCCGACTTATGGCCGGCAAACAAACGGCGATCACGGCCCGAGGTCGGGAGGTTCCGGGCCGTGATCGCCGCGTCTATGGGGCGCCGGGCTAAGCGCTGCTCATCCCTGCCGCACCGCAGCCGCGCCGCCCAGCCATGGGGATCCTTCCAGCAAAAGAGATCGTGTAAGCCGCCGTACTGACGGGGCCTAGCAAATTAATAGCACATTACCAACCGTTTGTCATAGTCCTTTAGGAAAATAAGTCAATACGGATGCATTTTCGGCTGGATCGGGGCGTATGGTCTCCGCGCCGCCGTCAGCCGAGGCGTTCTCGCAGGAAGGCGATGTCGGCCTTGCGGCCCTCCTCGGCGGTCTCGCAGATGACCGGGGCGCCGGCGGCCTTGACGACGGCGACCAACAGCTCCGGATCGATCTGCCCGGTGCCGAAGTTGGCATGGCGGTCC
The DNA here is from genome assembly GCF_003284925.1 of Mycolicibacter senuensis. Classification (GTDB taxonomy): domain Bacteria; phylum Actinomycetota; class Actinomycetes; order Mycobacteriales; family Mycobacteriaceae; genus Mycobacterium; species Mycobacterium algericum_A. Next base: position 39,104 of record NZ_QMEX01000021.1, on the reverse strand, counting down.
CGACCCGACCCGGCGGCATCCTTGGAGTCGTTGCAGTGCACCAGGTCGATACGCCCGGTAATGGCCTTGATCCGCTCCACCGCATCGGGCAGGGACTCCCCGGCCGCCCAGGTGTGGCAGGTGTCCAGGCAAAACCCGACCCCGGTGTCGCCGATGTGATCCCACAGCCTGGCGATGGTGTCGAAGCGGCGGGCCATCGCGTGGTCCCCGCCGGCGGTGTTCTCCAAATAGACCGGAACGGTCGTCTCGAGCTGGTCGAGCGCCTTGCGCCAGCGGATGAACCCGGCCAGTGGATCATCGTCGTCGGCGGTGACGTGTCCGCCGTGGACGATCACCGCGGCCGCGCCGATGTCGGCGGCGGCGTCGCAGGTCTGCTGCAAGACCTTGCGCGAGGGGATGCGCACCCGGTTGTTCGGGGAGGCGACGTTGATCAGGTACGGCGCGTGCACGTAGATCGGCAACGCGGCCTCCCGCAGCTGTGCCGCGTCCTCACGCGGCTTGGGGGCCTTCCAGCTCTGCGGGTTGCCGAGGAAGATCTGCACCGTGTCGGCGCCGTCGGCCGCCGCAGCGGCCAACGGATCGGCCGGGCGCACATGGGAACCGATCAACACGGTGGTCAGCTTAGTTGCCAGGTGTGCACCGGCTGGTTGGTGTGCATCTGCGCGCAGTAACGCCGCAGCATCTCGGTGAGCGCCTCGGGCCGGCTCATCCCCTGCGCCTGCAGCGCCCGCACCGTCGCCACCTGCCAGGTGGCGCCGTTGCGCCCGGTGGCGACCCGGCCCTCGATGATGCCGAGGAAGCGGTCGGACACTTCGGCGGCCACCCCCCAGTCGTCGAGGCCCCGACGGGCCATCGGCAGCAGTTCGCGCCGGGTCAGCTCCGCTACGCTCACCTCCCCCAGCTCGGGCCAGTACAGCCGGGCGTCGATGCCGTGACGGGCGGCCGCCCGGAAGTTGGCGTGGGCGGTGGCGAAGCTCATCTGGGACCACAGCGGCCGCCGCTGGTGCGCCAGGCCGCGCAATAGGCCGTAGTAGAAGACCGCGTTGGCCAGCATGTCGGCGACCGTCGGACCGGACGGCAGCACCCGGTTCTCCACGCGCAGGTGCGGCCGTCCGTCGACGACGTCGTAGACCGGCCGATTCCACCGGTAGACCGTCCCGTTGTGCAGGCGCAGCTCGGCGAGTTGTGGGGTGCGGCCCTGCGCCAGCTCGGTGGCCGGATCCTCGTCGGACACCTCCGGCAGCAGCGACGGGAAGTAGCGCACGTTCTCCTCGAACAGGTCGAAGATCGAGGTGATCCACCGCTCGCCGAACCAAACTCGCGGCCGCACGCCCTGGTTCTTCAGTTCGTCGGAGCGGGTGTCGGTGGATTGGGCGAACAACTCGACCCGGGTCTCCGCCCACAGCCGGTGGCCGAAGACGTACGGGGAGTTGGCGCCCAACGCCAACTGCGGGCCGGCCAGCACCTGCGCCGCGTTCCAGTGGTCGGCGAACTGCGCGGGCGACACCTGCAGATGCAACTGCATGCTGGTGCACGCCGACTCCGGCGCGATCGTCGCCGCGTACAGACTCAGCGGCTCCGGGCCGTCGATCTCGATCGCGAGCTCCTCACCGCGGGCGGCGAAGATCGAATCGTTGAGTGCCGCATACCGGGCCGAGTCGCTCATCCAGCCTGTGGCCAGGTGCTCGGGCATCAGCGTGGGCAGGATGCCGATCATCACGATGCGTGCGCCGTCGGCGCGGGCCTTGGACTCGGCGGCGTTGAGGCTCGAGCGCACCTCGGCTTCCCACTCCAGTCCCGACCGCCCGCACAGCGGCCGCGGCGGGACGTTGAATTCGATGTTGTGGGCGCCCAGTTCGCGTTGATATGCCGGATCGTCGATCGTGGCGAGCACATCGGAGTTCGACATCGCCGGCCGGTAGTCACCGTCGATCAGGTTGCCCTCGATCTCCATGCCGGTCAGCGGCTGCGCACAGTCGAAGTCGGACTGCGCCAGCATCGCCTCGAAGACGTCGAGGCACTGCTGGATCTTGCGCCGGTAGCGCTGACGTTGGCTGCGGCCGTGAGCGGTGTGGTTCACCTGGTCCCACATACCCGCGATGGGGCCCGAGCACGCCTGCGCCGGCCGCCGAGCGGCAATCTCACGACGCGACACGCCGCAAGTCCGTCGTACGATTGCCGCTCGAGCGGGGCGCACCGACGCGACACCAACGCGGCGCCGACGAGAAAAGCCCCGGGGGTGTACCCCGAGGCCCTTCTCGTCGTGGACTACCGGTAGTCGCTGTACCCGTAGTCGTCCAGCGGAACCGCGGCACCGGTGGCGGCGCCGAAGTCCGGGCTGTAGTACTGATCCTCGTAGGACGGGATCGTGTACGCGGCGGCCCGGGCCTCCTCGGTCGGCTGCACCGCGATGTTGCGGTAGCGGTTGATCCCGGTGCCGGCCGGGATCAGCTTGCCGATGATCACGTTCTCCTTCAGCCCCTGCAGCTTGTCGCTGCGGCAGTTGATCGCCGCATCGGTCAGCACGCGGGTGGTCTCCTGGAACGACGCCGCACTCAGCCACGAGTCCGTGGCCAGGCTCGCCTTGGTGATCCCCATCAGCACCGGACGGCCGGCCGCGGGCTCGCCGCCCTCGGCCACCACCCGACGGTTCTCGGTCTCGAACTCGGCCCGCTCGGTCAGCGAACCGGGCAGGAACTCCGTGGCGCCCGAGTCGATGATGGTCACCCGGCGCAGCATCTGCCGGACGATCACCTCGATGTGCTTGTCGTGGATCGACACGCCCTGAGCGCGGTAGACCTGCTGGACCTCCTTGACGAGGTGGATCTGCACCTCGCGGGGACCCTGCACGCGCAGCACCTCGTGCGGGTCGGCCGAGCCCTCCATGAGCTGCTGTCCGACCTCGACGTGGTCACCGTCGGCCAGCAACCGCTCGGAACCGTCCTCGTGCTTGAACACCCGCAGCCGCTGACGCTTGGGCAACTTGTCGTAGACCACTTCCTCGCCGCCGTCGTCCGGCACGATGGTGATCTTGTAGAACTTGTCGCCCTCCTCGAGTTGCACCCGTCCGGCGACGTCGGCGATCGGCGCCTTGCCACGCGGGATCCGCGCCTCGAACAACTCCTGCACCCGCGGCAGACCACCGGTGATGTCCTCACCGACACCACCCTGGTGGAAGGTGCGCATGGTCAGCTGGGTACCGGGCTCACCGATGGACTGCGCCGCGACGATGCCGACGGCCTCGCCGATGTCGACCAGCTTGCCGGTGGCCATCGACCGGCCGTAACAGGTCGCGCAGACGCCGGTTCCGGTGGCACAGGTCAGCACCGACCGCACCTTCACCTGCGAGATACCCGCACCCAGCAGTGCCTCGATCGACGGGTCGCCGAGGTCGTGGCCGCGCTCGATAACGACATTGCCGTTGCCATCGACGGCGTCGACCGCCAACGTGCGGGCGTACGCCGAGGTCTCGATGAACGGGTCGCGGATCAGCGAACCGTCGGCTGCCACCTCGGCCAGTTCCACCAGGATGCCGCGCTCGGTGCCGCAGTCGTGCTCGCGCACGATCACGTCCTGCGAGACGTCCACCAGACGACGGGTCAGGTAGCCCGAGTCCGCGGTACGCAACGCGGTGTCCGCCAAACCCTTTCGGGCGCCGTGGGTGTTGATGAAGTACTCCAGCACGGTCAGGCCCTCACGGAACGAGGACTTGATCGGCCGCGGGATGAACTCACCCTTGGGGTTGGTCACCAGACCCTTCATGCCCGCCAGCGTCCGGGTCTGGGTGAAGTTACCCGTCGCACCGGAGTCGACGATGGTGATGATCGGGTTGTCGGCCGGGTAGTGGTCACGCAGCGCCTGACCCACCTCCTCGGTGGCTTCCTTCCAGATCTCCACCAGCGCCTCGTTGCGCTCGTCGTGGTTGAGAGCGCCACGCTGGAACTGCTTTTCGACCTTGTCGGCGCGCTCCTCGTAGGAGTCCAGGATCTCCTTCTTGCGCGGCGGCACCAACACATCAGCCATCGACACCGTGACACCCGAACGGGTGGCCCAGTAGAAGCCGGCGTCCTTGAGCTTGTCGACGGTCTGGGCGACCACGATCATCGGGTAGCGCTCGGCCAGGTCGTTGATGATGACGGCCTGAACCTTCTTGTGCATCTGCTTGTTCACGAACGGGTAGCCCACGGGCAGCAGCTCGTTGAACATCACCCGACCCAGCGTGGTCTCGGTCATCCAGGCGTCACCCGGACGCCAGCCGTTCTCGCCGAACAGCTCCGTCTCCACCTCTGCGGGCGGCCGCAGCTGATCCAGGCGCACCTTGATCTTGGCGCGCACCGAGAGTGCACCCCGGTCGACGGCCATGATCGCCTCGGCGGGCGAGGAGTAGACGCCGCTCTCCGGACGGTCCTTGGCGGCCGGGGTGTATTCGCCTGTGTCACCTTCGATCTCGGTGGTCAGGAAGTACAGTCCGGTCACCATGTCCAGTCGCGGCATGGCCAGCGGACGACCCGAGGCCGGCGACAGGATGTTGTTGGACGACAGCATCAGGATCCGGGCCTCGGCCTGCGCCTCGGCGCTCAACGGCAGGTGCACCGCCATCTGGTCACCGTCGAAGTCGGCGTTGAAGGCCTCACACACCAGCGGGTGCAGCTGAATGGCCTTGCCCTCCACCAGCTGCGGCTCGAAGGCCTGGATGCCCAGGCGGTGCAGCGTGGGGGCGCGGTTGAGCAGCACCGGGTGCTCGGCGATGACCTCTTCGAGGACGTCCCACACCTGGGGGCGCTGCCGCTCCACCATCCGCTTGGCGCTCTTGATGTTCTGCGCGTGGTTGAGGTCGACCAGCCGCTTCATCACGAACGGCTTGAACAGCTCGAGTGCCATCAGCTTGGGCAGACCGCACTGGTGCAGCTTGAGCTGCGGACCCACGACAATAACGGAGCGACCGGAGTAATCCACACGCTTGCCGAGCAGGTTCTGCCGGAACCGGCCCTGCTTGCCCTTGAGCAGATCCGACAGCGACTTCAGCGGGCGGTTGCCCGGCCCGGTGACAGGCCGGCCCCGACGGCCGTTGTCGAACAGCGCGTCGACGGACTCCTGCAGCATCCGCTTCTCGTTGTTGACGATGATCTCGGGCGCGCCGAGGTCGATCAGCCGCTTCAACCGGTTGTTGCGGTTGATGACCCGGCGGTACAGGTCGTTGAGGTCGGACGTGGCGAACCGGCCACCGTCGAGCTGCACCATCGGGCGCAGCTCCGGCGGGATCACCGGCACCGCGTCGAGCACCATGCCCATCGGGGAGTTGCCCGACTGCTGGAACGCCGCGACCACCTTGAGCCGCTTGAGGGCACGAAGCTTCTTCTGCCCCTTGCCGTTCTTGATGGTGTCGCGCAGCGACTCGGCCTCGGCGTCGATGTCGAAGTTCTCGATCAGCTTCTGGATCGACTCCGCGCCCATCGCGCCGGTGAAGTACTCGCCGTAGCGGTCGACCAGCTCGCGGTAGACGGTCTCGTCGACGATCAGCTGCTTGGGAGCCAGCTTGACGAAGGTGTCCCAGATGTTGTCGAGCCGGTCCAGCTCACGCTGGGCACGGTCACGCAGCTGACGCATCTCACGCTCGCCACCGTCGCGAACCTTGCGTCGCACATCGGCTTTCGCGCCTTCGGCTTCCAGCTCGGCCAGGTCGGCCTCCAGCTTCTGGGCACGGGCCTCCAGGTCGGCGTCCCGCTGGTCCTCGACACCCTTCTTCTCGACGACCATCTCGGCTTCCAGCGTCGACAGCTCGTTGTGGCGCATCTCGGTGTCGACGTCGGTGATGACGTAGGCCGCGAAGTAGATGATCTTCTCGAGGTCCTTGGGCGCCAGGTCCAGCAGGTAGCCCAACCGGGACGGCACGCCCTTGAAGTACCAGATGTGGGTAACCGGCGCGGCCAGTTCGATGTGGCCCATCCGCTCACGGCGCACCTTGGCACGGGTCACCTCGACGCCACAGCGCTCACAGATGATGCCCTTGAAGCGCACGCGCTTGTACTTGCCGCAGTAGCACTCCCAGTCGCGAGTCGGTCCGAAGATCTTCTCGCAGAACAGGCCGTCCTTCTCGGGCTTGAGCGTGCGGTAGTTGATGGTCTCCGGCTTCTTGACCTCGCCGTAGGACCATTGCCGGATGTCCTCCGCGGTCGCCAAGCCGATGCGGAGCTCATCGAAGAAGTTGACGTCGAGCACGTAACTCCCTTTCCCCTTGCGGGACTAGAAAATAATTAGGCCAAATCCTCAACTGAGGCGGATTCGTTGCGGGACAGGTTGATTCCCAGGTTGGCGGCTGCCCGCTCCAGGTCCTCGTCCTCGCCTTCGCGCAATTCGATCGCCGCGCCGTCCTTCGCCAGCACCTCGACGTTGAGGCACAGTGACTGCAGCTCTTTGAGCAGCACCTTGAACGACTCCGGGATACCCGGCTCGGGGATGTTCTCGCCCTTGACGATCGCCTCGTAGACCTTGACGCGACCGACGGTGTCGTCGGACTTGATCGTCAACAGCTCCTGCAGCGTGTACGCCGCGCCGTAGGCCTGCATGGCCCAGCACTCCATCTCACCGAAGCGCTGGCCACCGAACTGCGCCTTACCGCCCAGCGGCTGCTGGGTGATCATCGAGTACGGGCCGGTGGAGCGGGCGTGGATCTTGTCGTCCACCAGGTGGTGCAGCTTCATGATGTACATGTAGCCGACGGTCACCGGGTACGGGAACGGCTCACCGGAGCGGCCGTCGAACAGCGTCGCCTTGCCGTCGCCGTTGACCATGATCTCGCCGTCACGGTTGGCCAGCGTCGAGGAGAGCAGGCCCTGCAGCTCGTTCTCCTGGGCGCCGTCGAACACCGGGGTCGCGGTGCGGGTGTCCGGGTCGGCGGCGTACAGCTCCTCGGGGAGCTTCTCCGCCCAGTCGGGCACGCCGGCAGCAACATCGATGTTCCAGCCGGTCTTGGCGATCCAGCCCAGGTGGGTCTCCAGGATCTGACCGATGTTCATACGACGAGGCACACCGTGGGTGTTCAAGATGATGTCGACCGGCGTGCCGTCCGGCAGGAACGGCATGTCCTCGGCCGGCAGGATCTTGCCGATGACGCCCTTGTTGCCGTGCCGACCGGCCAGCTTGTCACCGTCGGAGATCTTGCGCTTCTGCGCGACGTAGACGCGCACCAGCTCGTTGACCCCGGCGGGCAGCTCGTCGTCGTCCTCGCGGGAGAACACCCGGATGCCGATGACCTTGCCGGACTCGCCGTGCGGCACCTTCAGCGAGGTGTCGCGGACTTCGCGGGCCTTCTCCCCGAAGATGGCACGCAGCAACCGCTCCTCGGGGGTCAGCTCGGTCTCACCCTTGGGAGTGACCTTGCCGACCAGGATGTCGCCATCGCGGACCTCGGCACCGATGCGCACGATGCCGCGCTCGTCGAGGTCTGCCAGCACCTCATCGGAGACGTTCGGGATGTCCCGGGTGATCTCCTCGGCGCCCAGCTTGGTGTCGCGGGCGTCGATCTCGTGCTCCTCGATGTGGATCGAGGTGAGCGTGTCCTCCTCGACCAGCCTGTTGGACAGGATGATCGCGTCCTCGTAGTTGTGGCCCTCCCACGGCATGATCGCCACGAGCAGGTTCTTGCCCAGGGCCATCTCGCCGTTGTCGGTGCATGGGCCGTCCGCGATCACCTGGCCGGCTTCGACACGCTGGCCGGCGTCGACGATCGGCCGCTGGTTGGCGCAGGTGCCGTGGTTGGACCGGTTGAACTTGCGCATCCGGTAGGTCTGGCGGGTGCCGTCGTCGGCCATCACCGTGATGTAGTCGGCGGAGACCTCCTCGATGACACCGGCCTTGTCGGCGACGATCACGTCACCGGCGTCGATCGCGGCGCGCAGCTCCATACCGGTGCCCACCAGCGGCGCCTCGCTGCGCACCAGCGGAACCGCCTGACGCTGCATGTTGGCGCCCATCAGGGCACGGTTGGCGTCGTCGTGCTCCAGGAACGGGATCATGGCCGTGGCCACCGACACCATCTGGCGCGGCGAGACGTCCATGTAGTCGACCTCGGCCGACGACACGTACTCGACCTCGCCGCCCTTACGACGGACCAGCACGCGCTCCTCGGTGAAGCGACCGTCGCCCTCCAGCGGCGAGTTGGCCTGCGCCACGATGTAGCGGTCCTCCTCGTCGGCGGTCAGGTAGACGATCTCATCGGTGACCACACCGTCGACCACCTTGCGGTACGGGGTCTCGATGAAGCCGAACGGGTTGACCCGCGCGTAGGTCGCCAGCGACCCGATCAGACCGATGTTCGGGCCTTCCGGGGTCTCGATCGGGCACATCCGGCCGTAGTGGGACGGGTGCACGTCACGAACTTCCAGGCCGGCCCGCTCACGCGACAGACCACCGGGCCCCAGCGCCGACAGCCGGCGCTTGTGGGTCAGACCCGACAGCGGGTTGTTCTGGTCCATGAACTGCGAGAGCTGGCTGGTGCCGAAGAACTCCTTGATCGCGGCCACCACCGGGCGGATGTTGATCAGGGTCTGCGGCGTGATGGCCTCGACGTCCTGGGTGGTCATCCGCTCGCGGACCACGCGCTCCATACGCGACAGGCCGACCCGGATCTGGTTCTGGATCAGCTCTCCCACGGTGCGCAGCCGCCGGTTGCCGAAGTGGTCGATGTCGTCGACCTCGACGGGCACCTCGACGCCGCCCGGCACCGTCATGGTGCCGGACACCCCGTCCTGAGCTGCCTGGTGCAGCCGCACCAGGTACTCGATGGTGGCCACGATGTCCTCTTCGGTCAGCGTGGTCGGCGCCGTTCCGACGGCCGACGGCGCGGCCGGCAAGCCCAGCTTCTTGTTGATCTTGTAGCGACCCACCCGGGCCAGGTCGTAGCGCTTCTCCTTGAAGAACAGGTTCTCCAGCAGGGTCTGCGCGGACTCCCGGGTGGGCGGCTCGCCCGGACGCAGCTTGCGGTAGATGTCCAGCAGCGCCTCGTCGGTGTTGGCGGCGTTGTCCTTCTCCAGCGTCGACATCATGATCTCGGAGAAGCCGAACCGCTCCCGGATCGCCTCGCTGGTCCAGCCCAGCGCCTTGAGCAGCACGGTCACCGGCTGGCGGCGCTTGCGGTCGATCCGGACGCCGACCAGGTCGCGCTTGTCGACATCGAACTCCAGCCAGGCGCCGCGTCCCGGGATCACCTTGACCGAGTGCAGCGTCTTCTCGGTGGACTTGTCGATGTTGGCGTCGAAGTACACACCGGGCGAGCGCACCAGCTGGGAGACGACGACACGCTCGGTGCCGTTGATGATGAAGGTGCCCTTCTCGGTCATCATCGGGAAGTCGCCCATGAACACCGTCTGGCTCTTGATCTCACCGGTGTTGTTGTTGATGAACTCCGCGGTGACGAACAGCGGCGCCGCGAAGGTCATGTCCTTGTCGCGGCACTCCTCGACCGGGGCCTTGACGTCGTCGAACCGCGGGTCGGAGAACGACAGCGACATCGAGCCGGAGAAGTCCTCGATCGGCGACAACTCCTCGAGTACTTCCTCGAGGCCGCCCCTGGGCGCGGTGCCGGTCAGGTTCTCCATTTCCTCGCGCCACTCCGGCGCCCCGATCAGCCACTGGAACGAGTCGGTCTGCACGTCGAGCAGACCCGGAACCTCGAGCGGTTCACGCAGCTTGGCGAAGGAGATCCGGTTGGGAGCTCCGGGGACGGAGCTATTCGGAGAATATTGGGTGGTAGTACCTGAAGCGTTCTTCTTGCTCTGGCGGGAGACTGCCAAGATGCATCCTTCCAGCACCTAATGCGGCCAGCGGGTCCCGGTTCTCACCAGACCCCGTTCGCTGCGAATATCAACCGTTGGTTCGGCTGGCGGACGCTCTGTCCGGTCTCACGAACAGCCAAACCATGAGGTCACAAGCCTTAAACGAGCCGACCGACGCGACTCAAGGCTGGTACTGCGGGTTCGGGTGCGGGTAAGGGTGGGCAGGAGGAAGCCAGCGCAACGTCCAACAATAGCGCAGGCTCACGCAATCCTCAACTGCCGCGTCCCGGGGCCCTATCGGTGCTGGCTGGCCTCCGCCGGAGCCTCCACACAAACGCTGGGAACAGATTGGACCGTTTACGTCCGTCCGTCAAGAGCTGACACGGTGCGGGCCGGCGTCGAGGACTCAGCCCTGTGAGGCCGGGATCGAGGCGGTGGGGGCTTCGTCGTCGGCGGGGTAGTCGCGCACCGCGAAATGCTGGGTGCCCTCGAGGTCGTCGCGGATGGCCGCCTGGGCTTTGGGAGGCAGGGTGTGCAGAATCTCGCGCACCCGCGCCTGACGGCGGCCCACCGCCTGACGCTCGGGCATGCCGGGGCTGGCGACGATCTGTGGCGGCACCCCCTCCACGTCATCGACGCCCCCGTCGGCGTGTCCGGCGTCGACGGCGGCCTGCTCGGCGGCCGCGGTCGCCTGGTCCTTCTCCTCGGACATGCCGATCGGACCGATCCGGCGGCCGTTGAGGAACTGCTTGACCGCCGGCTCCTCACTGGTCAGCAGCACCTCACGCGGACCGAACATGATCAGCTTCTTGCGGTAGAGCATGCCGATGTTGTCCGGCACGGTGCGCACGACGTTGATGTTGTGCGTCACGATCAAGATGGTGGCGTCGATCTGCGCATTGATGTCGATCAGCAGCTGGCTCAGGTACGCCGTGCGGACCGGGTCCAGACCGGAGTCGGGCTCGTCGACCAGGATGATCTTCGGGTCCAGCACCAGTGCGCGGGCCAGGCCGGCACGCTTGCGCATACCACCGGAGATCTCACCGGGGAACTTGTAGCCGTCGTCGGGCATACCGACCAGCTCGAGCTTCTCCATGACGATGTCACGAATCTCGCTCTCGGACTTCTTGGTGTGCTCCCGCAGCGGGAAGGCGGTGTTGTCGTAGATGTTCATCGACCCGAACAGCGCGCCGTCCTGGAACAGCACCCCGAACAGCGTGCGGATCTCGTAGAGCTCCTTGGCCGAGCACTGCAGGATGTCGGTGCCGTCGATGACGATCGAACCGCGCTCGGGGCGAAGCAGCCCGATCAGCGACTTGAGGAACACCGACTTGCCGGTACCGGAGGGACCCAGCATGACGCTGACCTCGCCCTCCGGGATCGTCAACGTGACGTCTTCCCAGATTCGGGCCGATCCGAAGGACTTCGTCAGATTCTGCACCTCGATGGCGACACCCATTGGTGGTCCTTCCGCAACGTCTGGTCATAGCCACGTCTCCCCTGTGGCTTGGGCCACTGTAGCGCACCGCTGCGGCCCGCAACGCCGGTCCGCCTCACTCCGCGGGTGTCCAATTACCGTGGAAACCCATCGGCACCCGCTGCGGCAGGTGCACGGTGGCCACCTGCTCACAGGTTGCGGCGTCCAGGATCAGTAGTTGGCCCTCGTCAGCGCCGCGATGGTGGCCCATCCCGATCAGGATGCCGTCGTCCTCGTCGCGACCGCCGGGGCGCGGCACGAACGACATCTCGCCGAGCACCAGCTGCGGGTCCAGCGGCGCGGTGAGGCTTGAGCCGGTGGCGTAGTCCTGCTTGTACAGCGTGGTCGACATCTCCGACCGGTCGCCGCCGACGAAGCCGCCGTTGATCCCGACGGTGTAACCGAAGCGGTGTTTGGCTCCCAGCAGCGCCTCGTTGATCCGGGGGAACTCCTGCGGGCGGTCGTCGCGGGCCTCGGTGCTCACCGCGCCGGTGTCCAGGTTGATCGTCCACCGGTGCAGGACGGGCGGGGCATCACCGGGCCCGCGCCGGTCGGCGTCGAAGACCTTCGCGTAACGCACCACGTCGAGCACCAGCAGTTCCTGGCCGGCCGGCGAGACGTCGGAGTAGGCGTTGAGAGGGTGGAAGACGTAGCACGGTTCGACGTCGAACCATCGCACCGTCGGCTCGCCCTCGCGCGGCATCACCCCGATGCGCGCCGGGTAGCGGGGGTTCCACGCGTAGGGCAGCCCGGCCGGGGGCCGGCTGTCGCGGTTGACCATCGTGGTGATGGGGCTGGGCATCCGGACCTTGCCGACCAGGCTGCTCAGCACCAAACGGGCGGGCGCTTCGAGCCAGCCGGGCAGGTTCATCGGCAGCGCCTGGATCGGGTCGAAGGTGACCGGCAGGTCGTAGACCACCACGTACTTCTCGGTCAGCGAGAAGTCGTGCATCATCGGCGCGCCGGTCACCTCGATGTCCACGGTGCGTCGCGCCCGTCCGGCGTTGTCGATCACCGAGTACTGGACGCGGTTGCCCCGGGCGAACGAGTACGACACGGCGTGCAGTTCGCCGGTGGCCGGATCGCGGTGCGGGTGTGCGGTGTAGCCGCCCGTCAGCGTGCCGTCAAAGTCGCAGGTGCCCACCGTGTCGAGGTCCTCGGTGAGCTCGTAATTGGCGACGCCGCCTTCCACCAGCGCCAGCGTCTTGCCGGCGTGGCCGAGCACGTTGGTGTTGGGTCCGACGGACTGCATCCCGGCCCGGACGTCGATCCGCGCCGGCAACGGTTCGCCCAGCGCGGCGCAGACCGCCGGGGTGCGCACCCAGCGGTTGCGGTACCAGTGGGCCCGGCCGTCGCCCAGCGCCACGCCGTGCACCATCGGGTCGCCGGTGAACCAGTGGTAGGTGGTCGGATCGACCTCGGCGACGGGATTGGGTCCGTTGCGCAGGTAGCGGCCGTCGAGGTAGTCGGGGATCTGCCCGGTGACCCGCAGGTCGGTGGCGGTGATTTCGGCGTCCACCGGCGCCAGAAAGCCTTCCAGGTACGGGTTCGCCGCGGGCACCGCCTCGCCGGTGGACTTGATGACCATGAACACTCCTATAACAATGTTATTTCAACGTTATAGCTAACGTACGTCAGCTGTGCGACGATGACAACCGTGACTTCGCAGCCCGATCACAGCGTGCGCGACGACCTGCTGAACGCCGCGCTGGGACTGCTCGACGAGCACGGGCCCGACGCGCTGCAGACCCGCAAGATCGCGGCCGCGGCAGGCACATCGACGATGGCGGTCTACACCCACTTCGGCGGCATGGCCCAACTGATCGCGGCGATCGCCGAGGAGGGGCTGCGCCGGTTCGACGCGGCGCTGAGTCTCCCGGAGACCGACGATCCGGTGGCAGACCTGCTGGCCACCGGCATCGCTTACCGGGAATTCGCGATCGGCCGCCCGCACCTCTACCGACTGATGTTCGGCAGCACCAGCGCACACGGCATCAACGCGCCGACGCAGAACATGCTGACGTTGGGCCTGGCCGAGATCGACGTACACTTCCCCAGCTTCGCCCACCTGGTGCGCGGCGTACACCGTTCTATGCAGGCCGGCCGGATCGCGCTGGGCTCGAACGACGCAGACGCCGACGGCTCGGATGCTCACGTGGTGGCGATTGCGGCGCAGTTCTGGACGATGATGCACGGCTTCGTGATGCTGGAGCTGGCCGGGTTCTTCGGCGGGACGGGCGCGTCGGTGGCCGCGGCGGGACCGGTACTGCGGCCGATGGCCACCGGCCTGCTGGTCGCCCTCGGCGACACCCCCGAGCGGGTGGCGCAGTCACTGGCTGCGGTGACCGCCCGGCCCTGAACAGCCGAAACCCCCGGACCTCGCGGGTTCCGGGGGTTAGGGCCGTAGTGCGAACTACTTGACGGTGACGGTGGCGCCGGCAGCCTCGAGCTTGGTCTTGGCCTCCTCGGCAGCCTCCTTGGCGACCTTCTCCAGCAGCGGCTTGGGAGCACCGTCGACCAGGTCCTTGGCCTCCTTGAGGCCCAGGCCGGACACGATCTCCCGGACCACCTTGATGACGCCGATCTTCTTGTCGCCGGCCGCCTCCAGGATGACGTCGAACTCGGACTGCTCCTCGGCGGCCTCGGCGGCAGCCGGGGCAGCGCCACCGGCAGCGGCCACGGCGACCGGAGCAGCAGCGGTGACCTCGAAGGTCTCCTCGAACTGCTTCACGAACTCCGACAGCTCCAGCAGGGTCATCTCTTTGAAGACGTCGAGCAGCTCTTCGGTGGACATTTTGGCCATGATTTCGGTCCTTTCTGATTCCGGTTAAGGAAGTCGGGGTTGGGGTTATGCCGGGTTATTCGGCAGCCTCGGCCGGAGCCTCGGCGGTGTCGGCGGAAGCCTCGGCGTCGGCCGGGGCCTCGGTCGCTGCGGGAGCCTCGGCAACCGGCGCCTCGGCGGCAGCGGGAGCGTCGGCCGGTTTCTTCTCCTGCAGCGCAGCGGCCAGGCGGGCCAGCTGCGAGGCCGGAGCGGCGAACAGGCCGGCCGCCTTGGACAGGTTGCCCTTCATGGCACCCGCCAGCTTGGCCAGCAGCACCTCGCGCGACTCCAGGTCGGCGATGCGCTCCACCTCGGCCACGGTCAGCGCGTGGCCGTCCATGTAGCCGCCCTTGATGACCAACGCCTTGTGGTCCTTGGCGAACTTCTTGATGGCCTTGGCGGCGTCGACCGGCTCGCCCCGGACGAACGCGATCGCCGTCGGGCCGACGAACAGCTCGTCGAGACCCTCGATACCGGCCTCGGATGCAGCGCGCTTGACCAGCGTGTTCTTGGCCACCGTGTAGGTGGCCGAGCCGCCGAGGGAACGCCGCAGCTCCGCCAGGTTCGCAACGGTCAGACCGCGGTACTCGGTGATCACGGTGGCGGTCGAGTCGTTGAACTGCTCGACGATGTCCGCGACGGCGGCGGTCTTGTCAGCCCGCGCCATGCATACCTCCTCGGGGTCGCTGTTAGTGTCCGTGCGATCCGCCTCGGAAACCGCCCCGGAAACGACGAACGCCCCGGCGCAGGAAGCGGTCGGGGCGTCACAACTACGTGCCGGCGGGGCCGGTGCCTCGTCCTCCTGCGTGGGCCGCCGGGATGTTCCCGGACCTTCAACCGATTGCTCGGTGACCGACGGTCTTCGGTGGATCGGCACACACCATAGCGCGACCGGTGGCGATCAGCCAAAACGGCCCTCGCCGGTTACGCGCCCGCGACGACCAGCACGACGAGCGCTGCCCCCAGCAGCGCCACCCGCACCCAGTGCAGCCGGTCCCAGCGCGCCGCCAGCGGGCGCGGCACCTCACCGGCGGCGATGCGGTTGTTGATCGGCACCAGCATCGTCACCGACAGCAGCGCGACGACCGCCATCAGGCCCGCCCCGGCACCGATCAGCCAACGCTGCGGGCCGGCGCCGAGGGCAGCGGCGATCACCAGCAGCGCCAGCGTGCCCAGGTACCAGAACGGCATCACCCGCCCCAGCAACCGAGCACTCGCGCTGCGAGCGGCCCGAAACGCCTCCTCGGGCAGGCGCCCGACGATCGGGTTGAAGAACGCCGCCACCGCGAACTCCGAGCCGGCCAGGGCACCTACCACCGCAACCGCAACGATTCCGATCATCGCATCGACTATGGGCGTTATGCTGACAAAAAACAAGGTACTGACAAATTGGTCACCATAGGAGCCGCTGGTGGCGGTATCGAAGAAAGAAATCGGCGAGTGCCCGATCGACGCCGCGCTGTCGGTCATCGACGGCCGCTGGAAGGGCACCATCCTGTGGCGACTGGCCGACGGGCCGATGCGCACCGCGGAATTGCGGCGCAGCATTCCGGGCATCACCGAGCGGATGCTCATCCGCCACCTGCACGAACTGGTCGACGACGGCATCATCGACCGCCACGACGCCGGCACGGTGCCGCCGTGTGTGCATTATTCGATCTCCGCCTACGGCGCGACGCTGGCCCCGGTGCTGCAGGCGCTCTGCGATTGGGGGCGCAGGCACCTGGCTCGTTGACGCTGCGCCCAGGGCGCACCGCACTCGCAGTTCGTCACCCTAGGCTCAGCATCAACGCGGAGTAGCCAGCATCAACGCAGGGTGGCCATCGCCGCCGCGCCCACCAACCCGGCGTCGCCACCAAGTTCGGCGGGCACCACCTGCAGCCCGGTCAGAAAGTCCAGCCGGGCGTGCTCGGCCAGCGCGGCCCGCAGCGGATCGAACAGCAGCGCACCGGATTTCGCGACGCCGCCGCCGATCACCACCAGATCCAGATCGCACACGGCGGCCACCGAGGCGATCATCGCCGCCAGCGCATCGGCGCCGCGCCGGAATGCGCGCAACGCCACCGGGTCACCGGCCTCGGCAGCGGCACCGAGCGCTTTGGCATCAGCGTCGGGACCCATCGGGCTCCACCCGTTGGTCAGCGCCCAGCGCACCATCGACGGCCCGGAGGAGATGGTCTCCACACAGCCGCGCCCGCCACACCGGCACGGTTGGCCGCCGGGGTCGACGACGACGTGCCCGACGTGCCCGGCGTTGCCGGTGCGGCCGTGAAACGGTGCGCCGTCGAGCACCAGACCGCCACCCACCCCGGTGGAGACCACCATGCCGAGCATCGACCGCGTGCCGCGCCCGGCGCCGTGCCGGTGTTCGCCCAGCGCCATGCAGACGCCGTCGCCGCCCAACACCACCGGTACTCCCGGCACCGCTTCGGCCACCCGGTCACGCAGGCCGAACCCCCGCCAACCGGGAATGTTGATCGGGCTGACCGTGCCGGCGTTGACGTCCACCGGTCCGGCCGAGCCGATCCCGACCGCGCCCACCCGCCCGGCGGCCTTCGCCAGGACGTCGTCGAGCAGCTCGGCCACCACCGCCCACACCACCTCGGCGTCCTGGTCGCCGCGGGTGGGCCGAACCGCGGTGTAGGTCAGGGCTCCGTCGGCGTCGACCAGGCCGGCGGCGATCTTGGTGCCGCCGACGTCGAGTGCCAGCACGGCGGCCATCAGTCGAGCCCGCTCGTGCCGGGCGCCAGCACCACCAGCCGCACCGCCGGTGAGTACACCAGCGCGCCCGCCCCGCCGACCCGTACCAGCGCCCACCACGTCCCGGGCGGTGCCCATACCGGCGGGCGCAGCGTGAACTCGACGTCAACGCTGCCGCGAGCCGGGACCACCGCACCCACCGCAGCCGGCCCCGACCATTCCCAGGTGCCCCACGGGCTGATCAGATGCGCCTCCACCGGCAGATCGGCGTGCGCGTCGGTGCCGACGGTGACACGCAGTCGCGCGGATTGCCCGGCGCTGACCTCGACCGCGCCGGGCCCGTCGATGGACAGCAGCCGGTCGGCGCCGGGATCGCCGACGCGCACCACCGCGATGTCCTCCACCGGCTGGCGCCAGGACGGCGGTACGTCACCGGTGAGGTCGAGGCGGGCGCGGATCGGGTAGAGCCCGGGCGGGGCGTCGGCCGGCACCGTCAGCCCTATCGGGACGCCGGTATACCCCCCGGCATCCACCTGCACCGGATGCCCGGCCGGCGCTGCCTTCCAGCCCGCCGGACACGCCAGCGTCACCGCACCGGCCAGTTCCGCATCGATGCTGTCGCTGGCCACGGTGAGGTCCAGGCTCAACTGCGCACCCGGGTCGGCGTCGAGCCGGTGTGGATGCAGCGCCGGGGTCACCGGCATGCCGCCCAGCGGCGCCGGCCCGCGGTTGTGCAGCCAG
Source organism: Mycolicibacter senuensis (assembly GCF_003284925.1). GTDB lineage: Bacteria > Actinomycetota > Actinomycetes > Mycobacteriales > Mycobacteriaceae > Mycobacterium > Mycobacterium algericum_A. Next base: position 21,592 of record NZ_QMEX01000021.1, on the reverse strand, counting down.
TAGCGGGCGTACAGCGGCTGGGCGGTCTCGGCCTCGGGCGCCAACGGGCCGGCGGCACCCAGGCGTTCGACGTCGAGCCGGGCGGTGACGGTGGCGATCTCGTAGCCGTGCAACCGCTGCGGGTCCGGGTGCTCGCGGGCCTGCTCCAGCAGGTCGGCGCGACCAAGCACGCCCACCGTCCCGACATCGCTGCGCAGTGTCACGGCGGCATCGGCTCCGCGCGTCTCCACCAGCCGCAGCGTGATGGTCCTGGGGTCGACGGGTTGTGCGCTGGCCCGTGCGGTCGGGTTGCCGGCGGCTTTGAGCGCGCCCAGGCCGACCGCGCCGGCGGAGTCGATGCGCAACAGCGAGCCTGTCGCCGGCAGCGCCCCGGAGCCGTCGGTCACCGGGACGGCCAGCAGCGGGTCGGCGAACTCCGCGCTGCGCGCCGGGATGCCGGCTTGGCGCCAGTCGCCGTCACCGGCCACCAGGGCGTAGTCGAAGGTGTGCGTCCAGTGCATCAGCTGGAAGGCGCTGCCGTCGGGTGCGGTACGTCGCGGCTGGTCTTCCCAGGCCGCCGACGGCCAGCTGGTGCAGGATCGCAGCAGTGCGGTGTGCAGCGTGCCGGCGGTGTCGACGGCGAAGCTGGGCACGCCGCGGTTGATCAGCGCGACGGTGCGCGCCTCGAACGGCTCCAGGTCAGCGCGGGCGCTCTGTTCGACGCTGATCTCGTTGTCGGCCAGTTCCTCGGTGACCCGGGCGATCTCCGCGGCCAGTGCGGCCTCGTCACCGGCGGCGATCACCAGTACCGGCAGGGCACGCGGACCGGTCAGGTCGGCTCCGGGCACCCAGACCTCCGCGAGCGGTTTGGCCGCGGGCACCCAGACCCGGGCCCGGCCGTGCCGCTGCAGCTGGCGGTCCAGGTCGGCGGCGTAGGCCGGATCGGCGGCATCCAGCACCGTGCGGGTGAAGGCGTTGCGGTCCGGCCCACCGAGGCTGATCCGGATGTCGGGCAGGTTGGAGTCGACGTCGAGGTCGCCGTAGCGGGACCCGTCGGCCGCCGAGCAGCTGGCGGTGACACCGGCGCGCACCAGCGCCACCAGCAGCTCCCGCGGTGCCGCACGGTCGTCCGGAGTGACGATCTCGGCCACCGAGACCGCCCTGCTGCCGTCGCCGACCCGGATGCGGGCCGTCGCCGACAGCCCGAACCAGCGGTTGGCCGGGGTGTCGAGGGTCCGCGGGAACTGCGCGGTGTCCACCGAGCGTCCACTGGGCTCGTGCAACAGCGCGAAGCCGCGGCCGATCACCGCGTCGGCAACCTCGGCGACCGGCAGCGCACCGGGAACCGGGCACGGCCAGCGCAACCGCAGCAGGTGATCGGCGCCGGTGAACTCGTCGACGGCGGTGGAGCAGTCCACCCGGTCCACGCCCTGCCACAGCGTCAGGGTCTGGGTGTAGGCCAGCACATCCCGGATCCGCCCCGAGACGACCAGTCGCTCCCCCAGCGGGCCGCGGTAGGCCCGCACGGTGACGTCGGTGGCCACCGCCGAGGTGAACAGGTTGCCGCTGGGCACCAGATGCCACGGCCCCTCACCGGATTGCGGGTGTTTGGGGTATTCGTCGTAGACGGCCAGCTGGTTGCCCAGCCCGCCTTCGATGATCATTTCGCGCCCGTCGCAGCGCCACGAGGTGATGCCGCCGCCGCGGCCGGGGTCGGCGGTCAGCCGGTGGTGCTCGTTGGAGATCCGGGTGCCGGGCATCGGGGCCCAGCCCTGCGGGCCCGCGTCGGAGATCAGCCGGTAGGCCCGCCAGCCCAGCGACGGCACGTCGCGAGCCAGCCAGCTCACGGATCGGCCGCCGTGCTCGACGTGGGCGGGCAGTTCGGTGCCGTCGGAATCGAATACCCGCACACCGGCCGCCGGCGGCGGGTCCAGGTGCACGGTGACCACGTCGGTGCGGTCGGCGGCCACCGGGTTCCACACCACCGCGCTCTGGCCGGCCCCGGAACCGGCGTCGACCAAGCCCGACAGCACCGCCAGCGCGGCGTCGCGGGCATCGGCACCCCACTGCCAGGCGTCGCGCCAGCCGGTCAGCAGATCCAGGTACACCTGGTCGGCCTCCGACCCGGTGATCGCGTCGTGGTGGGCGCCGTAACACAGCTGCGCCCACGCCTTGGCCAGCGCCGCCTCCGGGTAGCCGGCCCCGGTCAGCGCCGAGGCGAACACCCCGAAGGTTTCGGCGGACAGCAGCGCCCGCTCGGCCGCCCGGTTGGCCTGCTTGGTGTCGATGTAGGAGACGTGGCAGCCGGTGTAGATCGGGTTCATGTCGCGGGTCTGCGGGGATGGGCTCTCGCCGCGCTCGGCCAGTTCGGCGCGTACCGCGGCGAAGAACTCGCGCGGCAGCCCGCAGACGAACTTCGGCCAGGTGTAGCGGGCGTTCCAGTCCCGGTGGATCTGCACCACCCAGCGGTTGGGCGGGGTGAAGTCGGTCCCCACCGGCAGCAGCACGTTGCGGGTGGCGGCGACCTTCTTCATCTCGAGGAACAGCTGGTACACCTCGTCCTCGGCGTCGGCCAGCGTCTCCCGGGCGTCCATCCACCAGCCGGCGGCGTAATGGGCGGGCATGTAGTGGGTCAGCAGGCCGCGTCCGGACGGTGAGATCCATTCGAACTCGGAGGCGAACTGCATCCGGCTCGGATCCCCGCCGCCAGCCATCGGCCCCCACTGGTGAAACGGCCCGCGCGCCCACGCACTGGAGGTCAGCCCGGCGTCGGCGACCATCCCGGGGAACTGCGGGTCGTGGCCGAACACGTCGAGCTGCCAGGCCGTAGCGGGATCGGCGCCCATGATGTCGCGCTGAAAACCCATGCCCGCCACCAGGTTTCGGATCGTCGTCTCGGCGTCGGTCAGGTTGGTCGAGGGCTCGTTGTAGGTGCCGCCCATCACCTCGACACGGCCCTGGGCCAGCAGCCGGCGCAGTTCGGCGCGGTCGGCCGGGTGGGTGTCCCAGTACGGCTTGAGGTAGTCGACCTCGGCCATGACGAACTTGTACTCGGGGTGCTCGCTTGCCCAGTCCAGGTGGTCGCGCACCAGGTTGATGCCGTTGGTCTGGCGGCACGCGCCCAGCGGATGCTCGGTCCACGCGCTGGTGTAGTTGGCCTGGGTGTTCCACCACACCGGGTCGTAGTGGAAGTGCCCGACCATGAACATCGTCCAGCCCGGCTCGGCCACGGTGAAGGTGAAACCGGTGCCGTTGGCCCGCGCGGCGCGCTGCCGGCCCGGCACCGGGTCTGCGACGGTCACCGGCACCTCGACGACGCCGCTGCCCGGCTCGGCGACGGCTTCCCCTACTAGGCCGTCACCGTCCACCCGCACCGGTGTCGGCGCGGTGGCACCGGTGTACTCGACCCGGACCAGCTGCACGGGGGCGTCGACCGGCCCGACGAACTTCTCGGTCGATTCGACGTCGAGGATCCGCATTCCCCAAACGTACGGATGCGCTGCCCACCGAGCGGAGTCTTTCGGCGACCGCTTGTTCTGGAGTGCACGCGTGGGAATTGTCCGACCCGGCTGGCAGGCTCGGATCATGCCCGTTTCACGTGACCTGTTGGCCGACCAGCTCGACTGGCACTGGCAGAACCAGCTGCGCCCGCGGCTGGACGGCCTCACCGATGACGAGTACCTGTGGGAGGCGGTAACCGGCTGCTGGTCCGTTCGCCGCGACGGCATCGACTTTGCGTTGCCGCCGCCCGAGCCGGCGCCGTTCACCACCATCGCCTGGCGGATGGCGCACGTCATCGTCGGCGTGTTCGCCATGCGCAACCACCACCACTTCGGCGGGCCGCCGGCCGATTACCAGAGCTGGCCTTATGCCCTCGATGCCGCCACCGCGCTGCGCCAGCTCGACGACGCCTACGCGGGCTGGCTCGCCGGGGTACGTGGCCTCGATGAGTCCGCGTTGGACCGGCCCATCGGCGCCGCAGAGGGGCCGTGGGCCGACCGCACCATGGCGGAGCTGGTCTTGCACATCAACCGCGAAGTCATCCATCACGGCGCCGAAATCGCGTGCCTGCGTGACCTGTACGCGCACCGACTCGATCGAAAGGACTAGACCATGCCCGGGCTTGCACCACCGGTGACCGACGAACGCGACGCCCTGCGCCAATTCGTGGCCTATCACCACAGCGCCTACTTCGCGGTGGCCTACGGCCTCACCGATGAGCAGGCCCGTGCCACCCCGACCGCCAGTTCCCTGTCGATCGGCGCGTTGATCAAGCACGCCACCGGGATGCAACGCAGCTGGATGTCCCGCGTCGCCGCCGCGCCGGCCGCACCGGCCGCGGACAGCCGACCGGGCGAGCAGAGGGCCCGCGAATACCAGGACCAGTACGTACTGCGCCAGGACGAAAGCCTGGCCGGGGCACTGCAGGCGTTCGCGGCGCAAAACGCCGAGACGCTGCGCCTGTTGGAGTCCGCCGACCTCGACGCCGCGGTGCCGGTGCCGCGCGACGCACCGTGGTTCCCCGCCGACGTCGACGCGTGGACGGTGCGCTGGGTGTTCCATCACCTGATCAACGAGCTGGCGCGGCACGCCGGGCACGCCGACATCATCCGGGAAAGCATCGACGGTGCCACCATGTACGAACTGATCGCCGGGTTCGAGGGCTGGGAACCGACCGCATGGCTGACCCCCTGGCGACCAGGCGCCACGGCGTAGCACGGTGCGCTGGCGGAGAACTTCCGCCGGTGATTTGGCAGACTGCAGCAATGAGTTCGACCCCACCCCGCCAGGTGGCCCGGCTGGACCGGGTGCCACTGCCGGTCGAGGCAGCCCGCATCGGCGCCACCGGGTGGCAGCTCACCCGCGCCGCCACCCGGGTCTTCACCCGGCTGCTCGGGCCGGGCCCCATCCAGCAGAAGGTGATCCGGGAACTGCCGCAGACCTTCGCCGACCTGGGACCCACCTACGTCAAGTTCGGCCAGATCATCGCCTCGAGCCCCGGGGCGTTCGGCGAGCCGCTGTCGCGCGAATTCCGCGGCCTGCTGGACTCGGTTCCCCCGGCCGACCCGGAAGCGGTGCATAAGCTGTTCGTCGAAGAACTGGGCGCCGAACCGCAGCAGCTGTTCGCGAAGTTCGACGAGACCCCGATCGCGTCGGCGTCCATCGCCCAGGTCCACTTCGCCACACTGCACAGCGGCGAGGAAGTCGTCGTCAAGATCCAGCGCCCGGGCATCCGCCGCCGGGTGGCCGCCGACCTGCAGATCCTCAAACGGTTCGCGCAACTCGTCGAGCTGGCCAAGCTGGGCCGCCGACTGTCGGCGCAGGACGTCGTCGCCGACTTCTCCGACAACCTCGCCGAGGAGCTGGACTTCCGCATCGAGGCGCAGTCCATGCAGACCTGGGTGTCGCACCTGCACGCCTCACCGCTGGGCCGCAACATCAAGGTGCCCGACGTGCACTGGGACTTCACCAGCGAGCGGGTGCTCACCATGGAGCGGGTCTCCGGCGTGCGCATCGACGACGCCCCGGCCATCCGCAAGGCCGGCTTCGACGGCGTGGAGTTGGTCAAGGCGCTGCTGTTCTCCACCTTCGAGGGCGGGCTGCGGCACGGCCTGTTCCACGGCGACCTGCACGCCGGCAACCTGCTCGTCGACGACCAGGGGCGCGTGGTATTCCTGGACTTCGGGATCATGGGCCGCATCGACCCGCGCACCCGGTGGCTGCTGCGCGAGCTGGTGTATGCGCTGCTGGTCAAAAAGGACCACGCCGCCGCCGGCAAGATCGTGGTGCTGATGGGCGCGGTCGGCACGATGAAGCCCGAGGCGCAGGCCGCCAAGGATCTGGAGGCGTTCTCCACCCCGTTGACCATGAAGACCCTCGGCGACCTGTCTTACGCCGAGATCGGCCGGCAACTCGGCGCGCTGGCCGACGCCTACGACGTCAAGCTGCCACGCGAGCTGGTGTTGATCGGCAAGCAGTTCCTCTATGTGGAGCGCTACATGAAGCTGCTGGCGCCGCGCTGGCAGATGATGTCCGATCCACAACTGACCGGCTACTTCGCCAACTTCATGGTCGACGTCAGCCGTGAACACAACGAAGCACCGGAGGTGTAGCCGTGGAGGTGCGCAGCGGCACCGCTCGCTCCGGCGAGCTGGAGATCTTCTACGAGGACATGGGCAGCCCGGACGACCCGCCGGTGCTGCTGGTGATGGGCCTGGGGGCGCAGCTGCTGCTGTGGCGCACCGGCTTCTGCGAGAAGCTGGTCGCCCAGGGGCTGCGGGTGATCCGCTACGACAACCGGGATGTGGGCCTTTCCAGCAAGTTGGGCCGCAAGCATGCCCGCGGCGCACTGGTGCCCCAGATGGTGCGATTCTGGCTGGGCAAGCCCGGCTCAGCGGTCTACACCCTGGAGGACATGGCCGACGACGCCGCCGCGCTGCTGGATCACCTGGGCATCGACAGGGCTCACGTGGTCGGCGCCTCGATGGGCGGAATGATCGCCCAGGTGTTCGCGGCCCGGTTCGCCGAGCGGACCCGGTCGCTGGGCGTGATCTTCTCCAGCAACAACCGCCGGTTCCTGCCCCCGCCGGCGCCGCGCGCGTTGCTGGCGCTGCTGTCCGGGCCACCGCCGGACTCGCCGCGGGAGGTGATCATCGACAACGCGGTGAGGGCCAGCCGGATCATCGGCAGCCCCGGCTACCCGACCCCGGAGGAGCAGTTGCGGGCCAATGTCATCGAGGCCTACGAACGCAGCTACTACCCGTGGGGCATCGCCCGCCAGTTCGGCGCCATTCTGGCCAGCGGGAGCCTGGCCGCCTACAACCAACTGATCACCGCACCGACGGTGGTCATCCACGGCCTGGCCGACAAGTTGATGCGGCCATCGGGCGGGCGGGCGATCGCCGATGCCATCGACCGGGCCCGGCTGGTGCTGTTCGAGGGGATGGGACATGACCTTCCCGAGGAGCTGTGGGATCCGGTGATCACCGAGTTGACCACCACGTTTGCCGCCGGCCACTAGCTAATTGTTGTCCGGCTAACACCAGACGGTACGATGTCGGGGCCTCCTCCTATCCCCCAGAAGATCGTGAGTAAACCGAACCATGCCGAAATTGGAACCCAAGTACGAAGAACTGCAGTCGATCTACGACATCTCCAATGAGTTCTTCGAGTTGTTCCTGGGCCCGACCATGGGCTACACCTGCGGGTACTACGAACGTGCCGACACCACCCGCGACGAGGCCCAGATCGCCAAGTTCGACCTGGCGTTGGGCAAACTGGATCTGCGTCCGGGCATGACATTGCTCGACGTCGGCTGCGGCTGGGGGGGCGGCATGCAGCGGGCGTTGGAGAAGTTCGACGTCAACGTCATCGGGCTCACGCTGTCGGAGGAGCAGCGCGAGTACGCCATCAAGAAACTGTCGCAGGCGGAGACCAGCCGCGACTTCGAGGTGCGGCTGCAGGGGTGGGAGGAGTTCACCGACAAGGTGGACCGGATCGTGTCGATCGGCTCATTCGAGCACTACGGCCGCAAGCGCTGGCCGGACTTCTTCGAGATCACCTACAACGCGCTGCCCGACGGCGGCCGGATGCTGCTGCACACCATCACCGCCATCAGCGGCCAGGACGAAGCGCAGCGCAAGGGCATCCCGCTGACCATGGACCTGGCCAAGTTCACCTTGTTCATCATGAAGGAGATCTTCCCGGGCGGTCAGCTGCCGTCGGCGGAGATGCCGCGGCTCTACGCCGCCGAGGCCGGGTTCCGTTGCACCCGCGACGACGAGATCGGGCCCAACTACGCGCCGACCCTTCGCGACTGGGCCGAGGCATTGGCCGCGCGCAAGGAAGAGGCCTTGGCCCTGCAGGGCCAGGAGGTCTACGACCGCTACGAAAAGTACCTCAACGGCTGCATCAAGCTGTTCCGCGAGGGCTACAACAGCGTCCACCAGTACACGCTGGAGAAATAGCGGGGGATCCGCCTGCCGTGGGGGCTACGGCTTGGCTACATTTCACGTCAACCGATTCACCCTCAACCCGCTAAGCTGCAACAGTTGACCGGCACGGACCAGACGGCAACCGCCAGGTCCGGTCACGACGGGTTACATCAGGAAGGCAACCAGTCACAAATGGTGGACAAACAGGTGGTGGACAAGGCCAAACGCGCCGCGGGGATGCGTCCGAAGTTCGAGAACATCCAGGCCCACTACGACCTGTCCGACGACTTCTTCGCGCTATTCCAGGACCCGAGCCGGACCTACAGCTGCGCGTACTTCGAGCCGCCGGGCATCTCGTTGGAGGAGGCGCAGGTCGCCAAGGTCGACCTGAACCTGGACAAGCTGAACCTGCGGCCCGGGATGACGCTGCTCGACATCGGCTGCGGCTGGGGCGGGACCATGAAGCGCGCCGTCGAGAAGTACGACGTCAACGTGATCGGGCTGACGCTGAGCAAAAACCAGCACGTCTACTCCCAGCGCCTGCTCGACGAGATCGACACCGAGCGTTCCCGCCGGGTGCTGCTGCAGGGCTGGGAGGAGTTCAACGAGCCGGTGGATCGGATCGTCTCGATCGAGGCGTTCGAGCATTTCGGCTTCGAGAACTATGACGACTTCTTCAAGAATTGTTTCGAGATCATGCCGGCCGACGGCCGGATGGCCATCCAGAGCAGTGTCAGCTTCCATCCGTATGACCTCAACGCGCGCGGCAAGAAGCTGACGTTCGAGACGGCCCGGTTCATCAAGTTCATCCTCACCGAGATCTTCCCGGGCGGGCGGCTGCCCACCACCGACATGATGGTGGAGCACGGCGAGAAGGCCGGTTTCACTGTGCCCGAGGCGCTTTCACTCCGGTCGCACTACATCAAGACCCTGCGGATCTGGGGTGACGCGCTGGAGGCGCACCACGACGAAGCGGTCGCGATCCAGTCCGAAGAGGTCTACCAGCGCTACATGAAGTATCTGCGTGGCTGCGAGTACTACTTCACCGACGAGGCCCTGGACGTCAGCCTGGTCAGCTACGTCAAGCAAGCGGCCTGAGCCAGATCACGTAGAAAAGCCCCCGTCACGCGCAAGCGGGCGGGGGCTTTTCCAGTGCGTGCCTACTCAGCCGTGAAATTGCGGGTGACGGCCGGGTCCACCGGAATGCCGGGGCCGGTCGTCGTCGAGATCACGATCTTCTTGAGGTAACGGCCCTTCGACGACGACGGCTTGAGCCGCAGCACCTCATCGAGGGCGGCGCCGTAGTTCTCCGCCAGCTTGGACTCGTCAAACGAGGCCTTGCCGATGACGAAGTGCAGGTTGGCCTGCTTGTCCACCCGGAAGTTGATCTTGCCGCCCTTGATGTCGGAGACGGCCTTGGCGACGTCGGGGGTGACGGTGCCGGTCTTGGGGTTGGGCATCAGGCCGCGCGGGCCCAGCACGCGGGCGATGCGACCGACCTTGGCCATCTGGTCGGGGGTGGCGATCGCGGCGTCGAAGTCGAGGAAACCACCCTGGATCTTCTCGATCAGGTCGTCGCTACCGACCACGTCGGCGCCGGCGGCGGTGGCCTGCTCGGCCTTCTCGCCGACCGCGAACACCGCGACCCGGGCGGTCTTACCGGTGCCGTGCGGCAGGTTCACGGTGCCGCGGACCATCTGGTCGGCCTTACGCGGGTCCACGCCGAGCCGGATGGCCACCTCGACGGTGGCGTCCTGCTTGGTCGACGACGTCTCCTTGGCCAGCTTGGCGGCCTGCAACGGGGTGTAGAGGTTGTCGCGGTCCACCTTCTCGGCGGCGGCGCGGTAGACCTTGCTGTTCTTGCTCATCGGTTATCCAATCTCGTGGTTGGTTGTGGTTTGCGGGCCGAAGCTGGCCCTCCCACGTACTTGTTTCTCGCCGAATGCTCCCTCGCATTCCCTCGCTGGGGCTCGTTCCTCGCCCCGCTCGGTCGTGCTCGGTCGATTCGTCGAGGGGTACTACTCGACGGTGATGCCCATGGAGCGGGCGGTGCCGGCGATGATCTTGGCTCCGGCCTCGACGTCGTTGGCGTTGAGGTCGGCCTTCTTGGTCTCGGCGATCTCGCGGACCTGGTCCCAGCTCACCTTGGCGACCTTCGTTTTGTGCGGCTCGGCCGAACCCTTGGCGATGCCGGCGGCCTTGAGCAGCAACCGGGCGGCCGGCGGGGTCTTGAGCGCGAAGGTGAAGCTGCGGTCCTCGTAGACGGTGATCTCCACCGGGACGACGTTGCCGCGCTGGTTCTCCGTGGCGGCGTTGTACGCCTTGCAGAACTCCATGATGTTGACGCCGTGCTGACCGAGCGCGGGTCCCACCGGCGGCGCGGGATTGGCCTGGCCGGCTTCGATCTGCAGCTTGATCAGACCGACGACCTTCTTCTTCGGGGCCATGAGTGTTGGTGTTCCTTTCGCTACTACTTAGATCTTGGAGACCTGGTTGAAGGTCAGTTCCACAGGTGTCTCGCGACCGAAGATGGACACCAGCACCTTGAGCTTCTGCTGCTCGGCGTTGACCTCGGAAATCGAGGCGGGCAGCGTCGCGAACGGGCCGTCCATGACGGTGACCGACTCGCCGACCTCGTAGTCGACCTCGATGACCGGCCGCTCCAGACCGCCGTCGTGCGTGGTCGCCGTGGCCGCCGCGGCGCCGCGCCCCTGCTTCTTGGCCGCGCCCTGCGGCAGCAGGAACTTGACCACGTCGTCCAGCGGCAGCGAGGTCGGGCGCGACGTGGCGCCGACGAACCCGGTGACACCCGGGGTGTTGCGCACCGCCGACCAGGAGTCGTCGGTCAGGTCCATCCGTACCAGGATGTAGCCCGGCAGCACCTTGCGGTTGACCTGCTTGCGCTGGCCGTTCTTGATCTCGGTGACCTCTTCGGTGGGCACCTCCACCTGGAAGATGTAGTCGCCGACGTCGAGGTTCTGCACGCGGGTCTCGAGGTTGGCCTTCACCTTGTTCTCGTAGCCGGCGTAGGAGTGGATGACGTACCAGTCGCCCGGCTTGGTGCGCAGCTCCGCCTTCAGGGCCGCCGCGGGGTCGAGCTCCTCCGCCGGCTCGGCTTCGGCCGGCTCGGCTTCGGCCGGCTCGGCGCCCTCCGCGGTCTCAGCGGCGTCAGCAGCCGCAACGGTCTCTTCAGCCGGGGCCTCGGCAGGCGCCTCGGTCGTCTCCGCCACGTCGACCGGCTCGCCCGCGGGCGTATCGCCGTCGAAGGTAGTCACGGTTGTCAGTCCTTCCCTAATTACTTCACTCGCCGAACACCAGCAGGATCAGCTTGGCGAATCCGTAGTCCGCCCCGGCGACCAGAGCCACCATGAAGACCAGGAACGCCAGCACCACCGCGGTGTAGGTGACCATCTGCTTGCGGTTCGGCCAGATCACCTTGCGAAGCTCGCCGACGACCTGCTTGAGATAGTTCAAAACGAAAACGAACGGATTGCGCGACGGCCCGTCCGCCTTCTTCTTGGCCTTCTTGGCCTTCTTGACGCCGGTGTCGTCCGTGCCCAGCTCCGTCGCCGTCGACTCCGGCTCGGCGGCGTCGCCATCGGCGGCCCCACGGCGCCGGGAGCGCTTACCGGTGGGCCGCAGCGGCACGCCGACCTGCATGCTCGCCACGGCCGTGCGACCGCGGCCGGTGGAGTCGGCCTCGCTGTCGCCGCCGGCTGCGGCGTCGGGACGGTCGAGCTCGTCGGTCACCGCATGCTCCTTCGTTCTTCTCGCTTACGTATTGCCGTACCGTGCCCGGCAGTGTCCAGTGTCCACTGTCCACCATGGCACGTCAGCAGGGGCGACAGGACTTGAACCTGCAACCTGCGGTTTTGGAGACCGCTGCTCTGCCAGTTGAGCTACGCCCCTTCGCGGTTGGCAGGCCAACCTGCGCGTTCCGAGCTTCACCTGTGCACCGTGTCCGGCCCACACAATTCGCGCGCTCCCCGTTCGCTCACGGAAAGCGCGCTAGTGCTGGGAAAACCCCGAGATTCGAGTGTACCTCGCCGCCCGGGTCAGTTACTAATCAGGCTGTTCGGCGAGGCTCACCGGAGTCGGCCCGAAGGGACGGCGGAGGTGAGCCGAAGCCGGGACAGCCGGGACCCACCAGGCTGTTCGGCGAGGCTCACCGGAGTCGGCCCGAAGGGACGGCGGAGGTGAGCCGAAGCCGGGACAGCCGGGACCAACCAGGCTGTTCGGCGAGGCTCACCGGAGTCGGCCCGAAGGGACGGCGGAGGTGAGCCGAAGCCGGGACAGCCGCAACTAATCAGGCCGTTCGGACGACCTGACCGGATTCGGCGTCCCACTTCAGGCTGACCGAATCGTCGCCCTCATGGCCCATCATCGTGGTGAACGCCTCCAACACGACGTCGCCGTCGGGGTCGGTCAAGATGTTGCGGGTGGTGACGATGTCAGCGCCGAAGCGTTCGTTGACCGACGCGATCTCCATCCGGGCGTAGAGGACGTCGCCGGCCTTGATCGGCCGGTGGAAGGTGAACCCCTGGTCGACCTGCACCATCTGCATGGTGGTGTAGCCGGTGTCGACGTTGCGGAAGAAGTCCGACTGCACCAGCTTGGCCAGGATCGCCACATAGGTCAGCGGCGCCAGCAGCGCGTCGTAGCCCAGTTCGGCCGCCGCCTTCTCGTCGTAGCAGGCGGGGTCCTCGGCCTTGATCGCGTTGGCGAACTCGCGGATCTTCTCGCGGCCCACCACGAACGGCTCGGGGTAGCGCCAGATCAGCCCTCGGATGTCGGTTTTAATCGCCATCGTTTTCCCCTAGGCGAGCTTCGCCGAGGCGACCGCCCGTCCGAAGATCTTCTTGTCCGCGTTGGTGCTGGCAGTGGCGGTCAGCGCGACCGTCACCGACTTCGTTTCGGGGTCGACCGACTTCACCCGGCCGCTGAAGGTGATCTCGGCGCCCTTGCCGTCGTTGGGCACCGGCACCACGGAGGTGAAGCGGACGTTGTACTCGGTCACCGCGCCCGGGTCACCCACCCAGGCGGTGACGTAGCCGCCGCCGAGACCCATGGTCAGCATGCCGTGGGCGATCGCGGTGTCCAGGCCGACCTGCTGGGCGATCTCGTCGTCCCAGTGGATCGGGTTCAGGTCGCCGGATACGCCGGCGTAGTTCACCAGGTCCTGCCGGGTGAGCGGGATGACCCGTTCCGGCAGCTGATCGCCGACCTTGACCGAACTGAACTCACGCAACGCCATCGGTGAAACCCTTTTCTCCCTCGCCGGCGCGGCCCGCCAGCGTCGTGTATGTCTCCTGCACGGTCTCACCGGCAGCGTTGGTGACCACCTGCCTGGTCATGATGATGTCGGTGCCGTGTGCGCGGCGAACCGATTCGACCGAGACGTCGCAGTAGAGCCGATCGCCTTCCTTGATCGGCTGGTGAAACTCCAGCTTCTGGTCGACCTGGACGATCTGGGCGTCATCGACGGCGACACCGACGTGCTCGAAGAACGACGAGATCGCCTTGTGCCCGAACACCGAGATGTAGGTCAGCGGGGCTACCAGGCCCTCGTAGCCGAGGCCCGCGGCCGCCCGCAGGTCGAAACTGGCCGGGTCCACGGCCTTGACCGCGCGAGCGTATTCACGGATCTTCTCCCGCTCCACCTCGTAGTGGTCGGGGTAGCGGTAGTGCGCCCCGGCGAGGCGCTCGGCCAACGACACGGCTCGCGCTACCTAGCGTGATTCGCGGTGAGACTGGTGCTTGCCGCAGTTGGGGCAGAACTTCTTCAGCTCCAGCCGGTCGGGGTCGTTGCGGCGGTTCTTCTTGGTGATGTAGTTGCGGTGCTTGCACACCTCACAGGCCAAGGTGATCTTCGGCCGCACATCGGTGCTGGAGGCCACGTCAGCTGCCCTCTTTCGTCTGTTGTTGCGCTGGTTGTCGTTGTAGCGATGGCCGGACTTGAACCGGCGACCTAACGATTATGAGTCGTTCGCTCTAACCAACTGAGCTACATCGCCGCGGGTAATACACCTGCCAGCAGGCCCGGCGTCCACCGAGCCCCCTAACGGAATCGAACCGTTGACCTTTTCCTTACCATGGAAACGCTCTGCCGACTGAGCTAAGGGGGCCTCGCCCACGGCGGCGTTGCGGCGCCGTAAGCCTGTAGAAGGTTACAACCTCGGCCATGAGGTCACCAAACCGCAGTGGCCGGTAGCCCCTGCGCCCGGCTCCGCCGCAGTTGCAATCGACTGCTTTAGGGTGGAGGGCGTGCCCGAATCCGACAGGCTGTATTTCCGCCAGTTGCTCTCCGGACGCGATTTCGCGGTCGGGGACCCGATGGCCGCCCAGATGCGCAATTTCGCGTACCTGATCGGTGACCGGCAGACCGGCGACGCCGTGGTGGTCGACCCGGCCTACGCCGCCGGCGACCTGCTCGACACGGTGGAGGCCGACGGCATGCGGCTGTCGGGGGTGCTGGTGACCCATCACCATCCCGATCACGTGGGCGGCTCGATGATGGGCTTCGAACTGAAGGGCCTCGCCGAGCTGCTGGAGCGGGTCAGCGTCCCGGTTCACGTGAACACCCATGAGGCCCAGTGGGTTTCGCGGATCACCGGGATTGCGATGGCGGACCTGACCTCGCATGAACACGGCGACAAGGTCAGTGTCGGCGACATCGAGATCGAGCTGCTGCACACCCCCGGGCACACCCCGGGCAGTCAGTGCTTCCTGCTCGGGTCCGGTCGAGAAGGCCGGCTGGTCGCCGGGGACACGTTGTTCCTGGACGGCTGCGGGCGCACCGATTTCCCAGGCGGGGACTCCGATGAGATGTATCGCAGCCTGCAGCAGCTGGCCGCCCTGCCCGGCGACCCGACGGTGTTTCCCGGCCATTGGTATTCCGCTGACCCGAGCGCCGCGCTCTCGGAGGTGAAGCGATCCAACTACGTGTTTCGCGCCGACAGCCTGGACCGGTGGCGCATGCTGATGGGCGGATGAGGGGATAGCCGATGGGATCAGTAGAGGATCGCTGGTACGACATCACGCATGCGGGGCCGGAGGCGTGGCTGGCGTTTGCCGCGTGGCTGGCGATCGGGATCACCGTGCTGGCGCTGATCTACCTGAACCGACAGCTGCAGCGCAACCGGCGGGCGGCCGCCGAGCAGACCCGCCCGCACGTGGCGATGTTCATGGAGCCGCACGCCGCGGACTGGCACGTCATCGAGCTGGTGGTGCGCAACTTCGGCAAGACCGCCGCCTACGACATCGGGTTCTCGTTCGCCCAGCCGCCCACGGTGGCGCGCTACGAGACGGCCTCGGACGGCTACGCCGACGTGGTGGCCTTGCAGTTGCCCGAGGAGCTGACGGTGCTGGCGCCCAACCAGGAGTGGCGCACGGTGTGGGACTCGGCAATCGACCGGGCTGAACTCGGCGAGGGCATCGAGTCGCGGTTCACCGGGACGGTCAGCTACTACGACACCCCCGAGGAGCCCAAAGGCTGGTTCGGGCGCGGCAAGCGCACCCGCTACGAGAACAAGGTGACGCTCGACTGGGGTGACCTGCCCCCGGTGCGGCGGGTCGAGTTGATGACGACGCACGACCTGGCCAAGCGGGAGAAGCAGAAGCTGGAGCTGCTGCGCAGCCTGCTCAGCTACTTCCACTACGCGTCCAAGGAGACCCGCCCGGACGTGTTCCGCGCCGAGATCGAGCGGATCAACGGGGCGGCCCGCGAGATCCAGGACCGGCTGCGGGGCCGCGAGCAGCTGGATGGCGCCGGCAACACCGACATCACGGTGCGACTCGGTGACGCCAGCGCGGAGCTGGGCAAGCACCGCCACTGAGGCGGCATCACTCCGGGCGGGCCGGACCGCCGCCGGGGTAGTGGGTGACCCGGAACTGCTCCAGGTAGGCCGGCCAGTCCCAGGTCGCCAGGAAGTCCTGCGTTGCGGTGTAGCCGTTATTGAAGAGCTCTTCGAGCCGGTCGCGGGAGATCCCGAAGTCCAGCACGCCGACGTCGGTCGGGTTGACCTTGATGGCGCGCACGCTGACCCACGGTTGGTTCAGGTAGGTCTGGTCGTGGCCGATCAGCAGCGTGCTGACCAGGTTCTCCAGCAGCCGCGACTGCCCGAACATGCGCAGTGGGCGCAGCCCGGGGACCATGTCGCCGATCTCGCCGCCGGACAGCTCGGGCACCACCGTCACCCCGAAGGTGGGCCATAGCGGTACCCGGCCGTCGAGCCGGTCGAAGGTGTAGATCGGGAAGTTCGACAGCACTCCGCCGTCGACCAGGGTGGAGCGTCGCCCGTCGGCGCTGGTCAGCGTCATCGGGCGGTAGAAGAACGGCACCGACATCGAGGCGCGGACCGCGTCGGCGACGGACTGCTCGTCGGGATCGAGTCCGTAGACCCGCCGGTAGTCCCACGGCAGCCGGACCAGCTGGCCGGTGGTCACGTCGGTCACCGTGACCACCGCCCGGTAGCGCCGCTCGGCCAGCAGGTTGTCATGGTCGTAGGCCAGGTCACCCCAGGTGCGCACGCCCAGGTTCGCCAGCTCACCGCGAATCCAGTCGTGGGCGACGTCGCCGCGGTACAGACCGCTGTCGCGCAGGAACCCGTAGGCCGCCCCCAGCAGCGGGACCGGTAGGTCGGTGTCACGCCAGGTGTCCAGCGGCACCGACAGCGCCAACTCCTTGATCTGGGCCGCGGTCAGCTGATCGCCTTGCGCGGCCGCGGCCAGGATGGTGCCGACCACCGAGCCGCCGGACACCCCGGAGATACGCTGCACCGAGTAACCGGCGTCCATCAGCGCGACCACCGAACCGACCAGCCCGATGAACCGGACTCCCCCGCCGGACAGCACCAGGTCGGCGGTCAGCGGGGCGGTCGTACCGGATCGGCGGGCGGCCATCGGACTCAGTCCGCTGAATTCCACTCGTAGGGCAGGAATTTGCCGTCGAAAGTAATGACCACCCGGTCACCGCCGGGATGCTGCTTCTTGTCGATGTCCACGCTGAAATTGATCGCGCTCATGATGCCGTCGCCGAACTGCTCGTGGATCAGTTCCTTGATCGCCGGGCCGTAGACGCTCACCGCCTCGTGCAGCCGGTAGATCGTCGGGTCGGCAGGGACCGCGCCGGGCGACCCGCCGCGCATCGGCACCGCGGCCAGCACCGGCACCACGGCGCGATCCAATCCCAGCAGGCCGACCACGATCTCGCCCAGCTCGGCGGGGATGGGTTGCTGGCCCAGCAGCGCCGACGTCGTCCACACCACCGGCCGGTTGATCGCGTCGGCCAGCTCCTGCCAGCTCAGGCCCTTGGCCAGCCGGGCGGCCACGATCTGCTCGGTGATCTCGCTTCGGTTCATGGCTTCCAGCATGCCCGGGTCGCTCAATCTGCGAAATGGCGCCGCAGGTTCTCCCACATCGCGGCGTGCGAGGCGCCGCCGTCGCGCAGCACGGTGTTCATCAACAGCCGGGGCGCGGTGATGTCGACGTGTTCGCGCAACCGGCTGCCGGCGCCGTGCGGGCGCACCGTCACCGTCGACCACATCTCGATGCCGGGCCGCTGCCGGGTGTGGCTCACGATGTCGCCGGGGCCGTCGGTGCGCAGCTCCACCCGGCAGGTGAAGCGGATCGGCACGCCGTAGAGACGCATGCGGTGCGGGGCCAGATAGCGGGTGGCCCCGTCGGTGCCACCGGGAATCCGACGCACGTCCACCAGCATCGGATGCAGGGCTTCGTAGTTGACCAGGTTCGCCAGGAACGCGGCGACGGCTTCGGGTGCCGCGGCGATGTCGGCGGTGTGTTCCAGACGTCCGCGGGCCATGCGAGCGACCTTAGTCCGGCAGCACCCGATGGCATACTCGGCGACATGCCCCCTGCCAAGACTCCTGGACTTCGCCTGCTCACGTTCCTGCTGTCGGCGGTGCTGCTGGTTGCCGGCTGCGGTTCCCGGACGCCGGCCGAGGGCACCCAGCTGGACTTCACCGCGCAGACCCTCGACGGCCGGCCGTTCTCCGGCGCGAGCCTGGCTGGCAGGCCCGCGGTGCTGTGGTTCTGGGCGCCGTGGTGTCCCACGTGCCAGAAGGATGCACCGCTGGTCGCGAGGGTGGCCGCGGCGAACCCGGCGGTGACCTTCGTCGGCGTCGGCGCCCGTGATCAGCCAGACGCGCTGCGGGAGTTCACCGCCAAGTACGGCGTCGACGGCTTCACCGAGCTGGCGGACACCGACGCGGCGGTGTGGGCCCGCTTCGGGGTGACCCGCCAGCCGGCGTATGCCTTCATCAGCCCGGGCGGCGAAGTCGAGGTGGTGAAGGGTTCGTTGTCCGAGGCCGATCTGAGTGCGCGGGTGCAGACGCTGAAGAATTCATGATCGACACCGCCACACTGAGTTTCGCCCTCGGCGCGGGATTGGTTGCGGCGCTCAACCCGTGCGGGTTCGCGTTTCTGCCGGGGTATCTGGGGCTGGTGATCGCCGGTAGTCGGGACACGTCGCGCCCGGCCGCGCTGGTCCGGGCCGGCGCGGCGACGGTGACGATGTCGGCCGGGTTCCTGACGGTCTTCGGGATCTTCGGCCTGGCGGTGTCGCCGTTGATCGCTTCGGCGCAGAAGTATCTGCCGTTCGCCACCGTGGTCATCGGCGTGCTGCTGCTGGCGATGGGCGCCTGGCTGCTTTCCGGCCGGGACATCGCGGTGCTGCTGCCGGCGGCCGGCGGGACGCCGACCGCACGGCTGGCGTCGATGTACGGCTACGGCGTGGGCTATGCGGTCGCGTCGCTGTCGTGCACCATCGCACCGTTTCTCGCGGTGATCAGCACCACCTTCCAGCAGGGTTCGGCGCTGGCCGGCGTGCTGGCGTTCGTCGCCTACGCCGCCGGCATGAGCATCACCGTCGGGGTGGCGGCCCTGGCGGTGGCGCTGGCCGGGTCGTCGGCCACCTCGGCGCTGCGGCGGGTGCTGCCGTACGTGGGCCGGATCGCCGGGGTGATCGTGTTGTTGACCGGGCTGTACGTCACCTACTACGGCTACTACGAGATCCGGCTGTACTTCGCCGGTGCTGAAGCCGACGATCCGGTGATCCATGCGGCCGGCGCCGTGCAGTCCTGGCTGGCCGATCGAGTCGACGCGCTGGGCGTCTGGCCGCTGCTGGGCGCGATCGTGGCGCTGGCGGCGGTGGCACTGGGCTGGCGGGCGCTGGCGCGCCGGCGCGACACCTGATTAAGTTGTTTCGATTGTTTCAATTGCGGCCAGCGGCAGGTAAGCTGGACCCATGCCCACCACCGTCGCACCGATCGCCCGCCAGGTCGCCGAGCGCGCCCGCACCGATGCCGGGTTCGCCCAGGTGCTCGATGTCCTGCTGGAGGCGCCGACGGCGCCGCAGGGCACCCTGGAGCGCATCGCCGCCCACGCGCTGAACGACCAGCGCCGCGCCGCGCTCATCGACGACTTCGTCGCCGGCGCACTGCCCACCCCCAAGGTCCAGGAGTTGCTGCGACTCGGCACGCCGCAGGCGGTGCACCGGCTGCGGAGCCGGGGCAAGCTGACCGGAGCGGCCGTGGGCAACCAAACCTGGTTCCCGGCTTGGCAATTCGACGACGCCCGGGTACGCGCCGACCTCCCCGAGATCCTGGAGCTGCTGGGGCGGTTCACCTCCGACCCGCTGGCCGCCGACCGCATCATGCGGCTCACCCACGACGAGTTGGGCGGCGTCTCGATCGCCGAGGCGCTGCGCCACCCCGAGACCGCGCCGGCCGCCCGGCGGATGCTGACCTCGCTCGGTGCCTGAGCTTCCCGCCGGCTACCGGGCCGCGCTGCCGCAGGCCCGGCCGATCGGGCTACGCCGCCGCCGGATCACCGCCGGGACGCAGCTGTGGCGGCTGGACGCCGAGCCCCCGGACGCCTGGACGTGGCAAGGGTTCGACGAGCCGCGCTACCGGTTCGACCCGCCGTCGGGGGCGTTCCGCACCCGTTACGGCGCAACCGATCTGCTCGGGGCGTTCCGGGAGCGCTACCGGCTGACCGGGCTGATGATCCCGGCCGACCACGCCGGCCACCACCTGGTGCGGCTGACCGCCGCAAGGCATCTGCGGGTGCTGGATCTGCGCACCGAACGCAATCTGGACGCCCTGGGAGTCGATGACCAGATCAGCACCGGTCAGCACGACGCGGTGTGGGCCACCTGCCAGTGCCTGGCCGACGCGGTGCGGCGCTGGTGGCCCGAGCCCGACGAGTGCCCGGACGCCATCGTCTACCGGTCGCGCACCACCCCGGAGACCTCGGTCAACTACGCGTTCTTCGCCGTCGAGGCGTTCGAGGTCGAGTCGTGGCCGCTGTCGGAGCGCCCCGAGGTGACCGCGGATCTGGTGCTGCGGCACGGGTTCACGGTTGGGTATTGACGCCTTCTCACCCGGCTCGTTCACCATCGGCCCCACCCGTTGCAGCGCCATCGGCCCGGTTGCGGCGCCATCGGCTCGACCCGTTGCGGCGCCAGGGGAATGTGGCTGTTGCCCGCCTCCGAGCGACAACGGCCCGCGCGCCCGGCCCACGTGCCCGGCCCACGTGCCCGGCCCATCGCAACCCGGCCCACCGCGCCGGCTCGCGCACCCGGCCATCGCACCCGGCCATCGCGCCCCGCTCGCACCCGGCCCGCGCACCTGACATAACGTTGGTTGTCGCTCGGAGGTGGGCACATACCTCATGCCGATGTCCCCGTGGCACGACGAGAGTCGGGCCCGAACGCGAAGATGCGGGCAGCTCCGGTGCGCGGCTCAGCCCGGTTTCGTCGCGGTCACCAGCCGGGTTGCGGTCCACGGCCCGCCGTACCACATCCGCCATCCCAGGTTGCGCCATCGCACGTCACCCCAACCGATTTCACGCAGTTGGGCGGCGTGCGCACGCACCTCCCACAGGTCGGCGATCGCCAGCCGGCCGCCGGGCCGCAGCACCCGGGCCGCCTCGGCCACAGCGCGGCGACGGCCATCGCGGCTCGGGATGTTGTGGATCGCCAGGTTCGACACCACCACGTCGACACTGGCGTCGGCCAGCGGCAGCGCGGTCATGTCACCGGTGCGCACCTCGACCCGCTCGGCCACCCCCTCCAGTGCGGCGTTGACCAGGGTGGCGTCGGCGGAGTTGCCGGTCTGGTCGGCGTGCCACAGGTCGACGCCGATCGCCCGGCCCGCCGGCAGCCGCTTGGCCGCGGCGCAGAGCACCGCACCGCGCCCGCAACCCATATCCAGCACCGTTTCGTCGCCGCGCAGCCGCAGGCCGTCGAGGATGCGTTCCCACACCGTGAACTTGCCGGCCCGGGTGGCGTGCCAGTACAGCCCGACCTGGGCGAGGATGCCGGCGTCGAGCACCAATGCCACCACGCCGGCCCAGACCGGTCCCCGGGCCAAGGCGATGCCGGCGTAGATCGCCAGCGCGCTGCACCCCAGCGCCAGCCCGGCGACCTGCCCGCCGAGCGGCACCCGCTTGAACGACCCGTCGACACCGTAGTCGCCGCGACGCGGTTCCCGCTCAGCCATCGGCGAGGCCTTCATCGCCGAACCGGATGCCCATGTCCCGGGCGGTCTGGATCGCATCGCAGTCCAGCGGAACGGTTTTCTGCCGGCTGGTGGCCTCGGCCAGCGGCACGTAGTCCACCGTCGGCGGGTTGAGCGCCACCATCACGCCGCGGCGGCCCT
>NZ_QMEX01000219.1 GCF_003284925.1 Mycolicibacter senuensis | reverse complement strand
TAACGGCGGTAACGGCGGTAACGGTGGCGTCGGTGACGCGGGCAACGGCACCGGCGGCGACGGCGGTGCCGGCGGCACCGTGGTCACGCCGGACCTGCCCACCGGACCCGGATCCATCGGCATCAACGATGGTGAGATCAACGGTGGCGCCGGCGCCACCGGGGGCACCGGCGCCACCGATGGCGCCGCGGGTCAGGACGGCGGCACCGCGTAGGTACGACGACAACCGGGAAAGCCCCACGCGCTTCGGCGGGTGGGGCTTTTCCCGTTGCCGAGCGCATACCGTTTACACACCGTCGAGTTAGTCAACGCAACGTTGACTAACTCAACACTACGTTGATAACCTGGCGCCATGACTGAACACCTCGATGTTGTGATCGTCGGCGCCGGCATCTCGGGCATCAGCGCGGCCTGGCACCTGCAGAACCGCTGCCCGAACAAGAGCTACGCGATCCTGGAACGCCGCGACGACCTCGGCGGCACCTGGGACCTGTTCAAATACCCGGGCATCCGCTCGGACTCGGACATGTTCACCCTGGGCTTCCGGTTCAAGCCGTGGCGCTCGGCCCACTCGATCGCCGACGGCGCCTCGATCAAGGCCTACATCAAAGAGGCGGCCACCGAGAACGGCATCGACTCCCACATCCGTTACCGCCAGCACGTGGTGGGTGTCGACTGGTCCGACGCCGATAACCGCTGGACGGTGACCGTGGAGAGCGACGGCAAGCAGACTCAGCTGACCTGCTCGTTCCTGTTCGCCTGCAGCGGCTACTACAACTACGACGAGGGCTACTCGCCCAAGTTCGAAGGCGCGGAAGACTACCGCGCTGCCGGGGGCACCATCGTGCACCCGCAGCACTGGCCGGAGGACCTGGACTACGTCGGCAAGCGCATCGTGGTGATCGGCTCCGGCGCCACCGCGGTCACCCTGATCCCGAGCTTGGTCAACGCCGGCGCCGGCCACGTCACCATGCTGCAGCGCTCACCGACCTACATCGGTTCGCTGCCGCTGGTGGACCCGTTCGCCGAGCGGGCCAACAAGCTGCTGCCGGCGTCCGTCGCCCACGTCGCCAACCGCTGGAAGGCGATCGGCTTCAGCACCTTCCAGTACCAGCTGTCCCGCAAGTTTCCGGCCTTCATGCGCAAGACCCTGCTGACCATGGCCAAGCGCCGACTGCCGGAAGGCTATGACGTCGAGAAGCACTTCGGCCCCAGCTACAAGCCGTGGGACCAGCGGCTGTGCCTGGCGCCCAACGGTGACCTGTTCAAGACCATCCGGAGCGGTAAGGCCGATGTCGTCACCGACACCATCGAGCGGTTCACCAAGACCGGTATCAAGCTCAGTTCGGGGCAGGAGCTGCCGGCGGACATCATCATCACCGCCACCGGGCTGAACCTGCAGCTGTTCGGCGGGGCCGAGGTGCGGCGCAACGGCGAACCGGTGCCGCTTCACGACACCATGGCCTACAAGGGCCTGATGCTCACGGGCATACCGAACATGGCGTTCACGATTGGTTACACGAACGCGTCCTGGACGTTGAAAGCCGACCTGGTGTCGGAGTTCGTCTGCCGGGTGCTCAACCACATGGATGCGCACGGATTCGACACGGTGGTGCCGGGACAGCCCGGCGCCGACATCGAGGGCCGGCCGCTGATGGACTTCACCCCCGGCTATGTGCTTCGGGCGCTGGACTATCTGCCCAAGGCCGGTTCGCGCGCACCGTGGCGGCTCAAGCAGAACTACCTGCTGGATCTGCAGCTGATCCGGCGCGGCAAGGTCGACGACGAGGTACTGCGCTTCACCAAGCACAAGGCTGCGGTCGCGGCCTGACCTGTCACGGCGCTCGCCCTGCCTCGGGCCAGTAGTAGGAGTCGGGGTAGGGGCGGGCGCCGAACAGCGCGGTCCCGATCCGCACCTCGGTGGCGCCCTCGGCGATCGCCAGCGGAAAGTCGCCGCTCATGCCCATCGACAGCCGCGGCAGCTCGTGGCCACGTCCGGCGGCGGCATCGCGTAGCTCGCGAAGCCGGCGGAAAGAGCCCCGAACCTCCTCGGGGTCGGGGGTGTTGATGGCCAGTGTCATCAAGCCCCGCACCCGCAGCGTGGGGTAGTCGGCCAGCTCATCGAGGAACGGCAGCAGCTGCGCGGGATCCAGGCCGTACTTGCTCGGATCTTCGGAGGTCTTGACCTGTACCAGCACATCGATGGCACGGTCCTCGGCGCGTAGCCGCCGGTCCAACGCCGCGGCCAGCCTGGGCCGGTCCAGCGACTGCACTTCGGTGGCCAACCGCGCCACCATGCCGGCCTTGTTGGTCTGTAGATGGCCGATCATCACCCAGTCGATGCCGCAGTCGGCCAGCGGCTCGTACTTGTCCCGGATCTCCTGAACCTTGTTCTCGCCGAACCGCTGCAGGCCCAGACCGACGGCTTCCCGGATCAGCTCCGGGCCGAAGGTCTTGCTCACCGGTAGCACCTTGACATCGCTCGGATCACGCCCGGCGTCGCGGCAGGCGTCGTCGACCCGCTCCCG
Organism: Mycolicibacter senuensis; assembly: GCF_003284925.1. Classification (GTDB taxonomy): domain Bacteria; phylum Actinomycetota; class Actinomycetes; order Mycobacteriales; family Mycobacteriaceae; genus Mycobacterium; species Mycobacterium algericum_A. The sequence goes on along the minus strand of NZ_QMEX01000219.1, from coordinate 1,659 downwards.
GAGCCGTTCCCAGCGTGACCGCAGGCTGTCGTCCATCGTGGCGCCGGATCTAGACGACGACGATGCCGTCGTCGTCGCTGTAGACGGTCTCGCCCGGTACGAATGCGATACCGCCGAGCTCGACGACGACGTCGCGTTCCCCGGCGCCGGTCTTGGTGCTCTTGCGGGGATTGGTGCCCAATGCCTTGATCCCGATGTCGAGCGTGCGCAGCATCGCGGCGTCACGCACCGCGCCGTGCACGATCAGGCCCGTCCAGCCGTTGCTGCGGGCCAGCTCGGCGATGAGGTCACCGACCAGCGCGGTGTGCAGCGAACCGGCGCCGTCGATCACCAGCACCCCGCCGTCGCCCGGTTCGGACAGCACCGACTTGAGCAGCGCGTTGTCCTCGAAGCAGCGCACGGTGTTGATCCGGCCGGCGAACTCGTTCCGGCCGCCGAGCTGGCGGAACTGCAGGTCGCAGCTGCGTACATCGGCGCCGATGTCGTCGACGAGGTCGGCGGTCGGCCGGAAGGCTGCGTTCACCGGCAGGCTCAGCCGCGGCGCGCGTGCAGCAGCCGGCGGATCAGCAGCAGCCCGAGCAGGCCGAGGACGCCGGCCGCCAATGCCGCACCGGGTGACCGGCTCGACGACGGCACCGAGGGGGTGAGCGGGTTGCGCGCGGCATCCACCGTCGACTTCGCCTGGGCGGCCGTTTCCTTGGCGCCGTCGGCCAGCCGGCCCGAACCGTTGGTGTCGGCGGGCCGGGCCGCCGGTGCGGGAACCGCGCCGGGCGCCTTCTTGGCGGGTGCCTTCTTCGCGGGAGCTTTCTTGGCCGGTGCCTTCTTGGCCGCCTTGGCCGGTGCCTTCTTGGCGGCCTTGCCCGGGGTCTTCTTGGCGTCCTTGGCGGGTGCCTTCTTGGCCGGCGGATCGGCGGGCCGGTCGGCTCCGGCGGGCTGCGCAGGCTCAGGCGGCGTGGCCGGTGCGGCGGGTTCGGCTAGCGGCGGCTGCGCCGGCTCAGCCGGGGCTGCCGGCTCGGTCGGGGTTGCCGGCTCGGGTACAGCGGCGGATTCGTGGTCGGGCTGGCCCTGCGGATCGGTCATACGGCAGCTCCTCTGGCGGGTTCTCGTCTCGGATCAACTCGGCGGCACCGGCAACTTCGCCCATCATGCCAGTATCCGGCGGCGGCCCACCGGCGGACAGCGGTCAGGATCGCGGCCGATTCAGCCACAGACCAGCTGCGACGAGCGCCACCGCCCCGGCAACGAACGGCCAAATCGGCAGGTCATCCCCGGCGTCCGCATCGCGGCGGGGGACCGGTGCCGGCGCGTCGGCGTGGTCGGTGACGGCCGGGCCGGGTTCGCCGTTGCCGGCCACCGTCAGCCGGAACGGCCACGAACCGGACACCACATGACCGTCGGCGGAGGTGACGCGGTAGTTGACGGTGTACGTGCCGGCCGGCCCGAGGGGACGGACCGCGACGCTGGCGACCGCACCGCGAACCTGCGTTTCACCGGTGGACCACAGCCGCCCGTCGGGCCCGACCACGGTCATGGCGGCGAAGGTGGTCTGCAGTTGTTCGTTGAAGGTGGCGCTAACGCGTTCCGGCCCGCGCGTGAGCTCGGCACCGCCGGCCGGGTCCGCCGACACCAGCACCGCGTGCGCGGCGGCCACCCCTGGGA
>NZ_QMEX01000218.1 GCF_003284925.1 Mycolicibacter senuensis | reverse complement strand
AGTCGCCCGTGGCCGGGCCTGACCACCGGCGGTGGGATGGGTCGGGTCGTGCACTGGTCGCGCCGGGGCCGCGCCCGCCGGCGTCGTGACAAGCGGTGCCGGCGCGCTGGGCCGGTTCACCCTGCGCTTGCGCTCGTCGGGCAGCCGGATCTCGCCCAGCCCGATCCGGTGCTGGATCCGCTTCATCCAGCGCGGCGCCCACCAGCAGTCGTCGCCGAGCAGTTTCATCACCGACGGCACCAGGAACATCCGGATCACGGTGGCATCGAGCAGCAGCGCCGCCATCAGGCCGAACGCCAGGTACTTCATCATCACCAGGTCGGAGAACACGAACGACGCGGCAACCACCGCGAGGATCAGGGCGGCAGCGGTGATCAGCCGCCCGGTGGTCGCCGTACCGATCCGGATGGCTTCGGTGGTCGACATCCCGGATTCTCGGGCCTCCACCATCCGCGACACCAGGAACACCTCGTAGTCGGTGGCCAGCCCCCAGCCGACCGCCACCACCAGCGCGATCACCACCACCATCAGCGGTGTGGGAGTGAAATTCAGCAGCCCGGCGCCGTGCCCGTCGACGAACATCCAGGTCAGGATTCCCATCGTCGCCCCGATGGTCAGCGCGCTCATCACCGCCGCCTTCAGCGGCAGCACCAATGAGCCGAACGCCAGGAACATCAACAAGGTGGTGGTGGTCAGCAGGATCACCAGCATCAGTGGCCCCTTGTCGACCATCGCGTGGATGCTGTCCTGCTCAAGCGCGGGGGTGCCGCCAACCAGCACGGTGAGGCCCTTGGGTGTGCTCATGGCGCGCAGCGCCTTGATCTTCTGGGCCGCGTCGTTGCGGTTGATCAGTCCGTTCTCAATCACCCGGATGCTGTGGTCCTTCGACGCACCGGGCAGGTAGGGGCGTTCCTTCCACATCTCGCCCGGGTCGTCGTCCGGCTCGACGAACCCGCTGATCGCCATGGCGCGGTTGCGGATGTCGGCGACCTGCTGATCGGAGACCGGCTTGTCGGCGGTGTTCTGGATCACCAGCGTCAGCTTCTCGGTGCGGAAACCGGGGAAGATCTCGTCGAAGTGCTCCTGGGCCACCCGGGCGGTGTTGTCCGGCGGCAGGTACTTCTCGCTCATCCCGCCGAACGTCAGCTTGCCCAGCGGAATGATCAGCAAGATCAATCCGACCACGATCGGGATAGCAAACGCCAGCGGCCGCTTCATCACGAAGTTGACCAGCTTGCCCCAGAAGCCGGCCTCGACCTCTTCGCGGGTCTTGGTCTTCTGGGTCTTCTCGGCGAACCAGCCGATGATGCGGTTGGAGAACTCCCAGTCCCGCAGGAATGGGATGCGGTAGAGGGTGCGGACCCCCAGGGCGTCGACGTTTGAGCCGAGCACCCCCAGGATGGCCGGCAGCAGGGTGATCGACAGCAGCGCGGCCAGCCCCACCGCGGCGAAGAACGCATAGGTCAACGAGTGCACGAAACCCTGCGGCAGCACCAGCAGGCTGGCGCAGGAGACGATGATCAGCACCGCCGAGAACACCACCGTGCGCCCGGCGGTCATCACTGAGCGCCGGACCGCGGCCTCGGTGTCGTAGCCCTCGGCGATCTCCTCCCGGAACCGGCTCACCACGAACAGGCCGTAGTCGATCGCGATACCCAGACCGATCAGCGAGACCACCGGCTGGGCGAAGAAGTGCACCGGCCCGAAGTGGGTGGTGAGCTGCAGGATGCCGGTCGCCCCGGCGATACTCAAACCGCCGACGATCACCGGCAGGCTGGCGGCGATCACCCCGCCGAACACGAAGAACAACACCACCGCCACCAGCGGAAGGGCCAGCACCTCCATGCGCTGCTGGTCGCTGGCTATGGTTCCGGTCAGTGCGCTGGCGATCGGCTGCAGGCCGCCGAGTTCGACCTTGCCGTCGTCGAGTTTCTGTAGGTCGGGCTCGGCCGTCTGGAAATTCTTGAGGATGGTGTCGTCGTCGTCGCCCTCGATCTGGATCGAAGCGAAGGCGTGTTTCTTGGCCGAGTCGGCCATGTTGGCCAGCGCTTCGGGATTGGTGAAGTAGCCGACCCAGCTCATGATCTGATCGGGATGATCGGCCTTGACCTTGTTCAGCCCGTTCTTGATCCCGTCGAACCACTCCTTGTCGTCGACGGTCTCGCCCTCCGGCGCGGTGAACACCGCCACCACATGACTGGTGCGATCTCGGCCGTACACCTCGTCACCGAGAACCGAGGCCTTGACCGACTGACTGCCGTCGTCGTAAAAACCACTCTGGGTGACGTGGTCGCCCAGACTCATGCCGTAGACCCCACCGCCCAAGCAGAGCGCCACCATCACGCCGATTACGATGAACCGGTAGCGGTATACAGTTCGACCCCACCAGGCGAACACCTATACGCTCCTCACTAAAGTCTGTTGAGACATCTTTCGGGCCCGCGCGTCCCTTGCCAGGTTGTCCAATTGTTACTCGCGCGAGGCCAGCAGTGAGCTCAGCGGCCGGAACGGCTGCAGCCACGCCCCTTGCTCCGGCAGCGAATCCAGGCTGATCCGCGGCAGCCGCTCCCGGAACACACCAGGAATGTCCTCCAGGTCGACAAACTCCAAGGTATCCGAGGCTAGCGCCCAGCTGGCATGTTCGCGAAATCCGAGCACCGAAACGGTTATGCCGAGTGCACAGAGTTCTTCCAGCGGTTCCCGGAACGCCTGACCGTCGGCCGAGGCCACCGCCACCGCCGCCAGCCCCTGGTCCCGCCGCAGCGCGATGTGTTCGAGCATGTCGGAATCGACGTCACTGTCCTCGTCGATCTTCGGCTTGGCGAAGACCGCGAACCCCACGTTACGCAGCGCCTCCACCCACGGCCGGACGACGTCGGCGCTGCCCGGTGCGATATTGGTGAAGACGGTGGCCTCGGGCTCGACCGGCTGCTGCGGGTGACGTGCCGAGATCTCAGCGGTGCGATTCAGCAGCCAGCGGCCCAAGGCGTCGAAGCGGGGCCGTTCCGCCCCGGTCGGGCGGCGGCCCAGGATCGCGCCCAAGCCCATGTCCAGGTTCGGTGCGTCCCACACCAGCAGCACCCGACGCGCCGGTGGCCCGCCGGCGGTCGGGTCCTCCGGGATCTGCGCTGACGGGGCGGGGGCCTCGGCCACAGCGTCGCTCACCGCGGCTTCTCCCAGATCAACTCGGTGATGGCACTGCCGGCGTCGCGGCCCTTCGCTTCGTACTTGGTGGTGGGCCGGGCGATCGAGATCGGCAGTGTCGGAGCGGGATTCGTCACCCGGCGCAGGCCGGGCTCGCCATCGCCGGACTCGGCGATCTGTTCGGCGTAACCGGCATGGTCGGTCGCCGCGTGCAGCACCCCGCCGGGCTGCAGCCGATCAGCGATCAGGGCCATGGTGGACGGCTGCAGCAGCCGCCGCTTGTGGTGCCGCGCCTTGGGCCACGGGTCGGGAAAGAACACCCGCACCCCGATCAGTGACTCTGGGGCGATCAGGTGCTCCAGCACGTCGAGGCCGTCGCCGCGCAGCAGGCGGACGTTGGTGAGCTGTTCGCGTTCGATGGCACACAGCAACTGTGCCAACCCGCGCTCGTAGACCTCCACGGCGATCACGTCCAAATGCGGCTCGGCCCGGGCCATCGCGACCGTCGAGGTGCCGGCTCCGCAGCCGATCTCCAGCACCAGCGGAGCCGCGCGGCCGAACCAGCGTTGCGGATCCAGCGGACCGGGGCGGTCGGTGCCGTCCGGCGGCGCCACGTCGGCGCCCAGTTCGGGCCAGAGTCGCTCCCAGGTCTGGCGCTGGCCGACGGAGAGTGCGGAGTGCCGGTAGCGAACGCTGAAATTTCGGCCACGCCGCGGAACCGGTGCATCGATGCCAGGGACGCCCGATGACGATTCGACGTCGCGCTGCGCGTGCATGCAGTCCATGGTGGCCCATGTACCCAGGTGTACCCACGGCGCGGTCCACATTGATACCCAACAGTTGCTTTTCGAGGCCGCCGGGATCGGCGCGCGGACACCGTGGCACGGTGACTCGCATCCCGGCGGCACAGCTGACACCATGGCCTGCACGTGGTGGGCCGATTGGGCGATGCGGGAGGGCATGGTCGTGACACAGGGGCGCCAGCTTTTCGCCGACGGGCTGACCCGGCTGGCCGCCGAGCTCTCCGATCCACGGCTGTCGTCGATCGCC
>NZ_QMEX01000217.1 GCF_003284925.1 Mycolicibacter senuensis | reverse complement strand
GACGCCAAGCGGCGACTACGGGCCGGCTCCGCCGAGCCGCAGAAGGGTGTTCCGCGGGGTGCCATCCGGGGCTTGAAGATGGTGCTGGCCACCTTCCTTGCGGTGGTGCTGGTGGTCGGGCTCGGGCTCATCCTGTATTTCACGCCGGTGATGTCGGTGCGCGACATCGAGGTCACCGGGATCGCGGCGGTGCCTCGCGAGGAGGTCATCGACGTGGCCAAGGTGCGGCTCGGCACCCCACTGCTGCAAATCGACACCGGCAGCGTCGCCGAGCGGGTTGCCGCGATCCGCCGGGTCGCCAGTACCCGGGTGCAGCGGCAGTACCCCTCGGTGTTGTCGATCACGGTGGTGGAGCGGGTCGCGGTGGTGTTCAAGGATTTTCCGGACGGCCCGCATCTGTTCGACCGGGACGGCGTCGACTTCGCGACGGCGCCGCCGCCGGGGCCGCTGCCGGTCTTCGACGTCGAGAACCCCGGCCCGACGGACCCGGCCAGCCGGGCCGCGCTGCAGGTGATGACCGCGCTGGCCCCCGAGGTCGCCGGCCAGGTCAGCCGGGTGGCCGCCCCGTCGGTCGCTTCCATCACCCTGACGTTGGCCGACGGCCGGGTGGTGGTCTGGGGCAGCACCGATCGCACCGCGGAGAAGGCCCAGAAGTTGGCGGCGTTGCTCACCCAGCCCGGTCACACCTACGACGTGTCGAGTCCGGATCTGCCGACCGTCCGCTAGCGCAGTCGGTACTGTCCGCCGAGCCGGAATCCTGCTACCCGACACGCGACGAACCCGACGCGCTGTTCCGCCTCGGCGAGGGTGGGGCGGAACGGCTGCGACGGTGCCGGGAAAATTCGCCCGGTGTGCCTCGGCGCGTCGGAGCCGAGGACGGGCGGGGCGGCCCTACTGTGGCGGTTACGCGGAACAACTTGACATAACTCTAAGCCTGTGGTTGAGGTTGAGGGTTTGCCGGAAGGTAGTACGGGGAGTTCTGCAGACAGGCCCCAGAGAGGAATCCAATCCCACCAGGGAGGAAGACGAACGATGACCCCACCGCACAACTATCTGGCCGTCATCAAAGTCGTGGGTATCGGTGGTGGCGGAGTCAACGCCGTCAATCGGATGATCGAACAGGGCCTCAAGGGCGTCGAGTTCATCGCGATCAACACCGACGCACAGGCATTGCTGATGAGCGACGCCGACGTCAAGCTCGACGTCGGCCGTGAGTCCACCCGCGGCCTCGGTGCCGGCGCCGACCCCGAAGTGGGACGTCGGGCCGCCGAAGACGCCAAGGACGAGATCGAGGAGCTGCTGCGCGGCGCCGACATGGTGTTTGTCACCGCCGGGGAGGGCGGCGGCACCGGCACCGGTGGCGCACCGGTGGTGGCCACCATCGCCCGCAAGCTCGGCGCGCTGACCGTCGGCGTGGTCACCCGGCCGTTCTCCTTCGAGGGCAAGCGGCGCGGCAACCAGGCGGAATTGGGCATCGCCACGCTGCGGGAGAGCTGCGACACCCTGATCGTGATCCCCAACGACCGGCTGCTGCAGATGGGCGACGCGCAGGTGTCGCTGATGGACGCCTTCCGTAGCGCCGACGAGGTGCTGCTCAACGGCGTCCAGGGCATCACCGACCTGATCACCACGCCGGGGCTGATCAACGTCGACTTCGCCGACGTCAAGGGCATCATGAGCGGCGCGGGCACCGCGCTGATGGGAATCGGGTCGGCTCGCGGCGACGGCCGGGCGCTCAAGGCCGCTGAGATCGCGATCAACTCGCCACTGCTGGAGGCCTCGATGGAGGGCGCCCAGGGTGTGCTGATGTCGGTCGCCGGCGGCAGCGACCTGGGGTTGTTCGAGATCAACGAGGCGGCATCGCTGGTGCAGGACGCCGCACACCCCGAGGCCAATATCATCTTCGGCACCGTGATCGACGATTCGCTCGGCGACGAGGTCCGGGTGACGGTCATCGCGGCGGGCTTCGACTCGGCCGCTGCGGGCCGCAAACCGGTGAGCGGAGCAACGGGCCAAGCACGGCACGCCGTGGCCCCCGGGCAGGCCGGCAAGGTCACGTCGTCGCTGTTCGACCCGGTCGACGCCGTCAGTGTGCCCGCCCCGGCCAACGGTGCGACGGTCAGCGTCGGCGGGCGCAACGGCGATGACGGCACTGACGACGACGACGTCGACGTCCCGCCGTTCATGCGCCACTAGCGTTCGGCTCTGAGTCGGTGACGTTCCGCGTCCGGCGGGTGACGACGACCCGGTCCGGTGGCGTCTCGGCGGCTCCGTTCGACAGCTTCAACCTCGGCGATCATGTCGGCGACGATCCAGCGGCCGTGGCGACCAACCGCGCGCGGCTGGCCAGGGCCACCGGACTCGGTCCCGACCGCCTGGTGTGGATGAACCAGGTGCACGGCGATCAGGTGGTGGTCGTCGATGAACCGCGCGACACCGCGGTCGACGCGACCGACGCACTGATCACCGCCGTGCCCCGGCTCGCCATGGTCGTGGTGACCGCCGATTGCGTACCGGTGCTGATGGCGGATGCGCGCGCCGGCGTGGTGGCGGCGGTACACGCCGGCCGGGTCGGCGCGCAGCGCGGCATCGTCGCCCGTGCGTTGGAGGGAATGCTCGCGGCGGGGGCGCAGCTCGCTGACATCTCGGTGCTGCTCGGCCCGGCGATCAGCGGGTCGCACTACGAGGTGCCGGCGGCGATGGCCGACGAGGTCGAGGCGACACTGCCCGGTAGTCGCACCCGCACCTCGGCCGGCACCCCCGGCCTGGACCTGCGGGCCGGGATCGCCCGGCAACTAAGGGAATTGGGTGTCGAGGCCATCGACGCCGATCCGCGCTGCACGGCGGCCGACCCGAAGCTGTTCAGTCACCGGCGCGACGGCCGCACCGGCCGACTCGCCTCGCTGGTGTGGTTGGAATGAGCCGGCGGTTCCGGCGCGCCGGCGCAGCGACCGGGAAACCGGATGCGCCTGTCCGCGTGTCGTTCCCGCGCCACGGCGCACTCGGCCATTACCGTCACCATAATTAGTCACTTCAGTCACACCTTCATCACAGCCATCAGAGAAGGGTCCAATGATGAGCACACTCCACAAGGTCAAGGCCTACTTCGGGATGGCTCCTATGGAGGACTACGACGACGACTACTACGACGACGGCGATGAGCGCGCCTCGTCGCGCGACTACGCGCCCCGGGGGGAGCGGTTCTCCGAGGACGTCTTCGACCGCGTCGCGGGTCGCTACGACGAACGATTCGACGGCCGCGAGTACGACGAGGCGCCGGCGGGCTACCGGGGCGGCTACGACGATGACCCGCGGTACCGGGGGCGCGACTTCGACCGGCCCCGCGACTTCGAGCGTTCGCGGTTCGCCTCGCTGCGCGGTTCGACCCGCGGTGCCCTGGCGATGGATCCGCGGCGTATGGCGATGATGTTCGACGAGAGCAGCCCGCTGTCGAAGATCACCACGTTGCGCCCCAAGGACTACAGCGAGGCCCGCACCATCGGTGAGCGGTTCCGCGACGGCACCCCGGTGATCATGGATCTGGTGTCGATGGACAACGCCGACGCCAAGCGGTTGGTCGACTTCGCGGCGGGTCTGGCATTCGCCCTGCGCGGCTCGTTCGACAAGGTCGCGACCAAGGTCTTCCTGCTGTCGCCGGCCGACGTCGACGTGACACCCGAGGAGCGTCGCCGCATCGCCGAAACCGGCTTCTACGCCTATCGGTAGGCTGGTGCGACAGTCGGGCCGGTCAGCGCGATGCTGATGCGGGCACATCCTCGTCAGTAAGGTCGCACTCCGTTGGCGCTGTTCTTCACGATCCTCGGTATCGCGCTGTTCGTTTTCTGGCTGTTGCTCATCGCTCGGATCGTCATCGAGTTCGTCCGCTCGTTCAGCCGGGACTGGCACCCACGCGGCGCCACCGTGGTGATCCTGGAGCTGATCATGAGCATCACCGATCCACCGGTGAAACTGCTGCGGCGGTTGATACCGCAGCTGACCATCGGGGCGGTCCGCATCGACCTGTCGATCATGGTGCTGTTGCTGATCGCATTCATCGGGATGGAGCTGGCGCTCCAGCACGCCGCCTGACCAACGGCGGCCAAGCGCCGGGGTGACCCGGATTCGGGTGCCGGGTCACCCCGGGCGTCATCAGACCCGGGTCAGCCGCAGCCGCCACGCCTCCGGGCCACGCTCCTCGTAACCGACGGCCAGCCGGCCACCGCTGCGCTCGGCGAGCTGGTGCAGCAGCGGGATCGGGTCGTGCGGCGCCACCAGCAGCATCGAGCCGCCCGCCGGAACCGCGTCGAAGGCCCCGA
>NZ_QMEX01000216.1 GCF_003284925.1 Mycolicibacter senuensis | reverse complement strand
AGACCTTTCCGGCCCGCTTGGCGCGTGGCGCCGGGGTGCCGGCCATCGACCGGCTCGGTTACCTGGCCGAGCAGGCCGCGTTCCAGCTCGACGGGATCAAGCACCTGGTGGTCGCCGGCACCAGGGCCCCGGTGTCGTTCTTCGCCTACCCGGGCAAGCCCAGTGACCTGGTGCCCGAAGGCTGTGCGGTGCACCAGTTGGCGGGCCTGGAGACGGATGTGGCCGCTGCGCTGACGCAGCTGGCCGAGGCGGTGGCGCCGGGCGTGCAGCCGCGGCCCGCACCCGCCGCCGCCCCGCAACTGCCGGCGGGGGAGCTGACCCCGCAGAACTGGGTGCAGGTGATCGGGGCGCTGCTGCCCGAGAACGCGATCATCTCCGATGAGTCCAACACCTCGGGCCTGATGTTGCCGGCGGCCACCGCCGGCGCGGCGCGCCACGATGTGCTCACCCTCACCGGCGGTGCGATCGGACAGGGACTGCCGGTCGCACTGGGCGCTGCCGTCGCCGCACCGGACCGCCCGGTGATCGCGCTGCAGGCCGACGGCAGCGCGGCCTACACCGTCTCGGCGTTGTGGTCGATGGCGCGGGAGAACGCCGATGTGACCACGGTGCTGATCAACAACAGCTCCTACGCGATCCTGCGCATGGAACTGGCCCGGGTGGGTGCCGAAGGTGAAGGTGGGCGTTACGGGCCCAAAGCGGAAGCGCTGCTGGATCTTTCGCGGCCCAACATGGACTTCGCCAAGATCGCCGAAGGTTTCGGGGTGCCGGCGAGCGTGGCGACCACCTGTGAGGAACTCGCCGACCAGTTCCGGCGGGCGCTGGCCGAGCCGGGGCCGCACCTTATCGATGCGCGGATGCCGAGCGTGTTCTGAGCGAGCCCTGCTAACCGCTCGTCAGGCGATTCACGGCGAAGGCGGCGCCCTCGTCGGCCTTGCCGTCCTGCACGTACATCAGGTGCGGCACCACGCTGCCGTTGTCTTCGCAGTAGATGTCACCCGCCAGGCAGAAGGTGATGGTCTTCGGCTGGTACGACGCGGCGAGGACCGGCAGCGGGCCGCCCCACAACGAGGTGGAGTACGGGCTCGATGGGGGACCGAAGAGGACCACTGCGGCCACCCGCTGGGCGACCCCCGGCGGCAGCGAATTGCTGGACATCTCGATGACGCTGGCGCCCTGGGAGTAACCGCCCAGCACGAGTTTGGTGTTCGGGCAGTTGTCGGCGGTGGCCTGGATGCGTGCGGTGGCGTCGCTCTCACCGAGCAGCGCGCTGTTGCGGTAGTCGGTGCTCGCCGGGTAGTCGACCGGGTAGATCCGTACGTCGCGACCGGGCAGCTTTTCGGTGAGCGAAGCGACGAACGCCTCGCCGACGTCACCGAGCCCGACGGGCTGTCCGGAACCGCGCGCGAACACCACCTCGGTGTCCGGGCAGGGCTCGGCGGCGGCGGCCGGAACGCCCGCCGGCGAGCCCAGCAGGGTTCCCATCAGCATCACCGCGGCAGTGACGGTGCGAACAGTGTTACGCAAGGTCATGTTCAAATGCTGACATGTCGCGGTCGCCCGACCGGCCCGCGGGGTCGACCTTCGGTGCCGTGCCGGCCCGGCCAGGTCGTCGCCCGCGCCTTGGCAACCGCGGCCGTCTGGGGGCCACCAGCAAACAGCACTGCCGGCGCCACGCTGCGACGACAGTGATTACAGCCGGTTTGCCGCGTAGGCCGCACCCTCGTCGGCGATCCCGTCGTAGGCGCCGGGGGCGTGCGCCGCGAAATTCATTCCCTCGGAGCAGACCGGGTCTTCCGGCGCGCACAGCTGAAGGGTCTTGGCCAGGTAGGCCGGACCGATGACCAGGGGCGGTTGGCCCAGGAAGTTCATCGCCCGCTCGTTCGGGGTACCGAACAACACGACGGCGGCGACGTGATCGGCCACCTCGGGGGCCATCGGCCGTGGTATATCCACTCCTTCCACGCCGTCCGGGATGGCGTTGGCGGTGGAGAAACCCATCACCGCGGCGCCCTGCGAGAAGCCACCGAGCACCATCTTGGTCTTGGGGCAATTCGCGGCGGTGGCCTGGATGTGCGCGGTGGCGTCCCGGATGCCTTGGATACCGGTCGGCCAGTCGTTGGTGGCCGGGTAGTCGACGGCGTAGACCGCCATGGAGCGCTCGCCGAGTCGGTGCTGCAGCGCATCGACGAACGCTTGCCCGGTCTCACCGACGCCGATCGCTTCATCGGTGCCTCTAGCAAACAATACTTGGACGTCCGGGCAGGGTTCGGCATAGGCGGGGGGAGGGGTGACAGCGGTGCTCTGCAGCAGCCAGGCCAGTGCCGGCACAACACCGAGGGAGCGAAGAATCCGACGTGTGTTCACCGGTTCATGGTGGCATAACTCGTGCCGCGACGTAAGCAAGCTGGCCTGGGAATTAACGTAATACCGGAGGCGGTTACCGGCGCGTCGCGGCCTGACTCGCATGCCCTGTCCAGGATTTGGTTTATGACCGGACCACGCGCACGTGAGCGGCCGGTTACCACGGCATGTCGGCCCGGTGTCGGTGCAGTGGCCACCGCACTGTGTTGCCGGAGCAAACTCGGCACCGGACGCCGCCGCGCGGTGCCGCCAGCCTGCCCCCGACACGGTGTCATCGACTGCCGGAAGCCGGGGGCCGCAGGTGTTCGGGTGTTGCGAGCGGTTCGGCGCACCAATGGCGCTGCAATGCGGAGGAAATTGGAGACGCATCGATAAAATCGCATGGATCCGGTGCGTTCCGATCGCCGGTGGACACTGCGGATGGGACAGCATGGCGCATGACACAGGCCCCGCGATGGGCATGTCTGTCGGGGCGACCACTCTGGCGGCGGTCACCGCCGATCGCGCGATCACCCGCAGGCCGGTGCTCACGCTGTTCCGGGACCGGCCGTCCCAGATCGGCATGCCGTCGGAGAATTCCGCCGTCAACGTCGACCTGGTCGAACGCGGGCTGGTGGTGACCGATTTCGTCGATCGCGTCGGCGGCCGGGAGCCAGTGGTGGCGGGCGACGGATCCACGCACCGCGCCGAGCAACTGCTCGGCGACGGGCTGCACGCGCTGGCCTATGCCGCGACCGAGGGACGCCCGATACCGCCGGCGGTTGCGGTCAGCCATCCGGCCCACTGGTCGCGGGAAGCCATCGGCGCGCTGCGCACCGCCTTGGGGCGGGTGTCGGAATGGGCGCAGCATCCGGTGACGCTGATCTCGGACACCGCTGCGGTGGTGACGGCCCTGCGGGCCAATCCGGGCCTGCCCGACCACGGCATCATCGCGGTATGTGACTTCGGCGGCAGCGGTAGCAATATCACCCTCGTCGACGCCCGACGCGATTACGAACCCATCGGCGCCACCCGCCGGATCACGACGTTCTCCGGTGATGTGATCGATCAGGCGTTGCTCGATCACGTGGTGGCCGATCTGGGCGGCAACAGTGACGGGCCCCCGACCGTCGGGTCGTTGACCAGATTGCGCAGCCAGTGCCGTGACGCCAAGGAGCACCTGTCGACGGAGACGGTCGCCGAGCTTGCCGGATTCCACGGCGGCGTATGGCTGACCCGCGCAGAGCTCGATGAGGCGATGCGTCAACCACTCGACGGCTTCTTCACCGCATTACAAGAAACCTTGGACGACAACGAGATCGCTCCCGGCGAGCTGTCGGCGATCGTGTCGGTCGGCGGTGGGGCCAATATGCCGACGGTGACCAACGGCCTGTCGCAACGCTTCGGTGCCGCCGTCATCAGCTCGCCCCGGCCACAGTTGACAGCGGCCATCGGCGCGGCGCTCAGCGTTGCCGGCAACGTGGTGGCCACGCCGAGAAAAGCTGCGCCGCCGGCCGAGCCGCCACCGCTGCCCGAAACCGCACCGGTCGAACCGCCGCCACCGCCGCCGCCGGTGGTGGACAACCCGCCCGACGCGGCGTTCAAACCCCTGATCACGCCGCCGCCGGCGGCCCGCCCTACGCCCGTACCGCAGCCTGTCGCACCCGAGCCGGTGGAGATCGGCGACCGGGGCGGGGTGCCGTGGTACCGGCGACCGGCCCCGGTGGTGATCCTGGCCGCGCTGGTCGCGATGTTGTTGGGTACCGTGGCGGTGCTGGTGTTGCGGCAGGCCGCCGATGAGGGACCCGGTTCCGGGGTGCTGACGACGGTGTCCACGACCCCTCCCACGACCACCGTCGAACTGCCGCCGGCGTACGCGCCGCACCCCCAGCCGGCCCCGCCGGCCTTCCCGCAGCTTCCCGAGGCGCCGGCCATGCCGCCGGGCCCGGAACCCGCCGAGGCCCCGGCAGTCCCGTAGCGTTACGCCGCCCTTTTGGACAGCACCACCAGCGCCA
>NZ_QMEX01000215.1 GCF_003284925.1 Mycolicibacter senuensis | reverse complement strand
GTGTTGGCGGCCAGCGCACTGCGGCCCGGCCGCGACCAGCCGAATCCGGTGGTGACGGCCTCGAACGCCAGCAACAGGCCCGCGTGCGGCTGGGTGGCGATCCGGGGGTGCACGGCGACCACCCGTAGCGGCGCCTGCGGCAGACCCAGCCTGGCGACCAGGGCGGCGGCCTCGGCGGCGTCGGTCCGACCGTCCAGCAACCGGTTCACCCAGTCGGATTCGACTTGGCGTTCCAGATCCGCACTGGCCCGCGACCGCAAGACGTGCAGCGCCACCGTGCGGGCGCCGTCGGCCAGTGCCGTCAGCCGGGCGCCGTTCAATGGGGCGGGGCAGGCCACCCACACCGCGCCCAGCAGCTCCCGGCCGACCCGCACCGCTGCCACCATCCGGCCGGTCAGTCCGTGCTCGGGGGCGGCGGCGACGAACAGCGGTTCATCATGGCATTCCAGATGCGCCAGGACGCCCCGCTTTTCGAACAACTCCCGCAGCGGCTCGGCTTCCTGCCGGTTCAGGATCGTCGCCGAACGCGCCGGATCGGCGTGCTGCTGACCACGCGAGTAGGCCAGCACGCGACCCAGCTGATCCTCGACGGTGACCGCCCCGCCGACGGCGTCGGCGAGGCTGTCGGCCACCGCGAACAGGTCGGTGGGGCCGCGACCCGATTCGGTTTCCCGGCCTTCGAGCACCAGCCCGTAGACCACTGCGGCCAGCTCGCTCCAGGACACCGCGGGATCCACCACCAGCACCGCCAGTGACTCGCCCTCGCCGGCGAACGCGGTCTTGTCCTCGGCGTCGCGCACCAGCACGGCGATGGCCTTGGCGGCCACCGCCCAGCGCACCGCCTCCTTTACCGAGCGGGCGCCGATGGCCAGCAGGACATCGCCGACGGCGGCGCGCTCACCGGTCACCTCGTGCATCACGACGCTGCTCAGCGTCGTCGTCCGCGGGACGGAACAGAACCGCAGGCGAACCCCGTAGCTCCCCACTACGTTGACCAGCCGGTCCAGCGTCACCATCAACCGAGCCTAGCCACGTCGCACCGGTGATCTCGCCGATCGGGGCCCGCGCGCGCGTCTCCGGCGCCAGCACCCAGGCGACGGCCGCGATCAGCAGCACGCCACCGCTGATCGCGAAGCCCCACTCGAACGACAGCCGTTGGGCGATCTGCCCGACCGCCAGTGAGCCCACGATCGACCCGAAATCGGCCATCATCTGGTAGGCGGCCACCGCGGTCCCGGCCCGGGCCTGGTTGCCGACCAGGTCGGCGATGACGGCCTGCTGCGGCGCCCCGTACATGCCCGAGGCCAGCCCGGCCAGGTACGCGGCGATCAGGAACACCGCCAGCGACCCGCTTGCGCCGAGCAGGATCGTGGCGACCCCGGCCACCGCGAGCCCGATGATCAGCGGGCCGCGCCGGCCGACCCGGTCGGACATGTGGCCGCTGGGCAGCACCGCGCACACGTTGCCGATGCCGATCGTGGCCAGCGCGAGGCCGGCGACCGAAGGCCCGCGGTCCAGGACTTCGGTGATGAACAGCGGCACCAACGCCACTCGCAGACCGAACACCGACCAGCCGGTGGCGAAGTTCGACAGCAGCGCCGACCGGTAGGCACGATGGCCCAGCGCCGCCCGCACCGACACCGTCGGCCCCGTCGAGTCGGCCGCTTCGGCCAGATGTGAATTGCGCAGGCTGACGAACACGCCGGTTGCCGCCACCAACAACACCGAACCGTAGAACAGAAACGGTGCACTCAGACCGAAACCCGCTGTCAGACTGCCCAGTACCGGTCCGCCTACGGTGCCCAGCAGAAACGCCGTCGCGAACATCCCGGCCACCCGCCCCCGAGCATCCGCCGGACTGACCCGGATCATCAGGCCCACCGCGGCGATGAAGAACATCGTCGACCCGACACCGCCGAGCGCTCGGAAAAACAAGAGCTGCCAGTAGGTCTGAACGAACGCACACGCGGTGGTGGACACCGAGACGATCAGCAGTCCGGTCACATAGACGCGGCGCTCCCCGATCCGCTGGACCAACAGCCCGCTCACCGGCGCGAAGCACAATCGCATCAACGCGAACGCGGTGATGAGGAAGGTTGTCGCGGAGATGCTCACCCCGAAATGCCGGGCATAAACCGGCAATACCGGCGACACCACGCCATAGCCGAGCGCGATCAGGAAGTTCGCGCCGAGCAATACCCCCACCTCCCGCGGCAGCCGCGTCCGGGCAGCTGAAGAGTCGGAAGGCATCCGATAACTTTAGTCATCGGCCCAACGTGGGCTGCACGCCGCGTGAGGGAGCGCTGTGGGCTCGGCGATGACCACCACCCCGGTAATCTCAAGCCCGGAGGCCTGATCATGACGAGATACCGCGACGGTGACGGAGGCCGGCGATGAACGACGTCACCGGCGCGGCCCGCCCCACGAGCCCGGACAACCCGTCGCAACAGCCGGGGCTGCTGCAGCTGTGGGAACAGCGCGCCGCGTTCACACCGTTTGCCGTGGCCGGTGCCGCTGCGGTGGTGGGCGGCGGTGTGCTGGCCGCCGCGATCGCAGCACCGTCCCCGACCCGCCACGGCGTCTGGGCGGTCGCCTACCTGGTGCTGGTGCTCGGCGTCGGCCAGTTTGTGCTGGGGGCGGGCCGGGCCGTGTTGGCGGCTGAACCGCTGACGCCGGGCGCGGCGGTGGCCACCGCGGCGGCGTTCAACGTCTCCGGAGCCGCGATCGTGCTCGGCGTCGTCGCCGACCACATCGTGGTGTTCGATCTCGGCTCCGCGCTGCTGTTGGCCGTGCTGGCGTGGCTGTTCTACGGTGTGCGACGCCCGGCACGACGGGGCTGGGGGTTGCTCGCCTACCGGCTGTTCATCGCGGCGCTGATCGTGAGTATCCCGATCGGAATGCTGATCACCACCGCGGGTCGGACATAGGTTCCCGGTTCGGGTCCGGCGTCACCGCGACGCAAGCAACTGGGCCAGTACCGCCGCTTGACTGCCGTCCACATCGCGGGTCGCGGTGACCAGCGTGACGGTGTTCGCGCCGCGGGTCAGCTCGCGCAAGTTCTCGAGGGCGGCTGCGCCCTGCGGGGTCGCCAGTTCGGCTTTGTAGCGCGTTACGAATTCGTCGAAGCGCTCCGGGCGGTGGTCGTACCAGCCGCGCAGCTCCCGCGAGGGCGCTGCGTCTTTGCACCAGTGCCCGACCCGGGGGTCATCCTTGCGGAATCCGCGCGGCCACACCCGGTCGACGAGAATCCGTTTCCCATCCTCGGCACGGGGTTCGTCGTAGACGCGGGCCACCCGGATGGTGGTTTTAGTCGACATACCCCAGGTTATCGCCGGTCACCCGGGCTTGCCACGCGGTTCTGGGCGGCGTCGGAGGCAACTTGGGGTGGCTGTGCGGTCGGTCACCGAGCCCGGCGCAGGGTTCCAAAGTTAGCTTAGGCAATGCTATTTTGATGCCATGTGTCTAGTCCCGTTTTACGGACTGCGGTGCCGTCTCGCGGACAGCGACCGGATAGGTTCGCTGGTCGCGCCGCGACGTTAGCCGCCGATGCCCTCGACCTGGATCGCAGCGCCACCGGAGGTGCATTCCGCGCTGCTGGCCAACGGGCCCGGCCCGGGCGTGCTGCTGACCGCTGCGAGCGCCTGGGCGGCGCTGAGTGCCGAATATTCTGCCGCGGCAACGGAGCTCGTCACCGTGCTCGGCGCCGCCCGGTCGGCGGCGTGGCAGGGTCTGAGCGCCGACAGCTACGCCGCGGCACACGCGCCGTACCTGAGCTGGCTGGCCCGGGCCAGCGCCGACAGCGCCCACGCCGCCGCGCAACACGAGGTCGCCGCGGCCGCTTACAGCACCGCGCTGGCCACCATGCCCACGCTGGCCGAGTTGGCCCTCAACCACGCCCTCCACGGCGTACTGACCGCGACGAATTTCTTCGGCATCAACACCATCCCGATCGCGCTCAACGAGGCCGACTACGTACGCATGTGGGTGCAGGCCGCCACCGCGATGGCGACCTATGACGCGGTGTCGGGCGCGGCGCTGGCAGCAATGCCGGCTACCGACCCGGCACCGCCGATACTGACCTCCGACACCGGTACGACCGACCCGCCCGACCCAACCGACCCGGCCGAAGAAGCCAACCGCTGGTTCTGGTTCATCTTTTGGAACATCGTCTTCTGGTCGACGTTTCTGTTCATCGTGACGATCCCGGTTCGGATACCGATCGTGCTGCCGCTGATGATCATGGCGATCAACGACTTCATCGCGGCCATGCAGGTGGAGCCCGAACCGGTGGTCGAGGAGCCCGCACCGGAGCCCGCCCCCGCCCCCGTCCCGCGGCACGTCGTCGCAACCCGCCCCGCCGAT
>NZ_QMEX01000214.1 GCF_003284925.1 Mycolicibacter senuensis | reverse complement strand
CCCAGCCGGCGCCGGCCTACGAGTGGCACGCCATGTCGGTCGAGCAGGTGCGTGAGCTGTTGGGGCCGGATGCGGTGACGCCGCTGGCCGAGCGCGCCCCGGTCGACGCGGGTCCGCAGGGCGTGTTCTGGCCGTACTTCCATGCCGTGCGCGCCGAATTGTCCGACCCGATGACCCCGATCCTGGCGCTGTGCTCGGCGGCGACCGCCATGCTGGGTTCGCCGATCGATGCCGTGATGGTGGGCACCGTGCTCACCGGCAACGCCATGTTGGCCGCCTACCAGCGGCTGCGTGCCGAGAGCCGGCTGAACACCCTGCTGGCGCAGCAGGCCCCGCCGGCCCGGGTCGCCTTGACCGGGGCGGACGGTTCGCGGACTTACCACGAGATCGTGGCCGAACAATTGCTGCCCGGCGACGTGATCGAGGTGCGCAGCAACGAGGTGGTGCCGGCCGATGCCCGGCTGATCGAGCAGTGCGACGTCGAGGTCGACGAGTCGTCGTTGACCGGTGAATCGTTGTCGGTCGGCAAGCAGTTGGACCCGACGCCCGGCGCCGAACTGGCAGAGCGCAGTTCCATGCTCTACGCGGGCACCACGGTGATCGCCGGGACGGCGCTGGCCATCGTGACCGCGGTGGGAGCCGACACCCAGTCCCGCCGGGCCTCCGAACTGGCCTCCGGGGAGCTGCCCGAAGTCGGCCTGCAACACCACTTGTCGCAGCTGATGCACCGGACATTCCCCTACAGCGCCGCCGGCGGTGTGGCCGTCGGTGCGCTCGGCCTGCTGCGGCAGGGCGGCCTGCGGGTGGCACTGGGCAACGCGATCGCGGTCGCGATCGCGGCTGTCCCGGAGGGAATGCCGCTGATGGCGACCCTGGCCCAGCACGCGTCGTCGCAGCGGTTGAGCAAATCCGGTGCGCTGGTACGGATCCCACGATCGGTGGAGGCACTGGGCCGGGTCGACGTGGTCTGCTTCGACAAGACCGGAACGCTGTCCGAGAACCGGTTGCGGGTCACCACGGTGCACCCGGTCGCGGGATACTCCGACGACGACGTGCTCGGCACTGCGGCGCAGGCGGCGCCGGCTCCCGGCGGTGCGGTGTACGCGCACGCCACCGACCAGGCGATCGTCGAGGGCGCGGCCGCCGCAGCCGGCACCCGGCCGTGGACCGAACCGGACGCGCACCTGCCGTTCCGCTCCGGGCGCGCGTTCTCGGCCTCGGCGCTGGGATCGGAGCTGGTGGTCAAGGGCGCACCGGAAGTGGTGCTCGAGGCATGCCAGAACGCCGGTGCCGAGGAGGAACGGCAGGTTGCCGAGATGGCCGCCCGCGGGCTGCGGGTCATCGCCGTGGCCCGGCGCAAGCTGACCGCAGCGCAGCTGCGAGCGGTTCGCGACGACCCGGAAGGCACCGAGCGGATCACCGAGGTGGCCTGTTCCGGATTGACGCTGATCGGGTTCCTCGGCCTGGCGGACACGCCCCGTGCCGACGCCCCGCAGTTGCTGTCCGCTCTGGCGGCCCGTGGCATCGACATCCGGATGATCACCGGCGACCACCCCATCACGGCCACCGCGATCGCGGCCGAGATGGGCGTCACCGTCGCTGCTGAGCAGGTCATCACCGGCTCGGAGTGGAATGCGTTGGACCGCAAGGAACAAGAGCGGGTGGTCTGCGAGCGGGTGATCTTCGCGCGAATGTCGCCGGAGAACAAGGTGCAGATCGTGCAGACCCTGGAGCGCGCCGGCCGGGTGTCGGCGATGGTCGGTGACGGCGCCAACGACGCCGCCGCCATCCGGGCAGCCACGGTGGGACTGGGGGTGGTGGCGCACGGCAGCGACTCGGCGCATGCCACCGCCGACGTGGTGCTGACCGACGGGAAGATCAGGGCACTGGTCGACGCGATCGACGAGGGCAGGCGGCTGTGGCGGGGTGTTCAACTGGCCATCTCCGGGCTGCTGGGCGGCAATGCCGGCGAGGTGATGTTCTCCGTCATCGGGACCGCGGTCACCGGTGATTCGCCGCTGAACACCCGGCAGTTGCTGCTGATGAACACTCTGACCGACGCACTGCCGGCCACCGCGGTGGCCGTGAGCACCCCGGCGGGCCCGATCGGCGACGCCGTGCCCGGCCTCGACGAGAAGAAACTGTGGCGCGCGGTGGCGTTCCGCGGCGGGGTCACCGCGGCGGCGGGCACGGCCGCCTGGGCCATGGGGAGGGTAAGCGGCACGCCGCAGCGAGCCTCGACGGTGGCGCTGATCTCGCTGGTGACCACCGAACTCGGTCAGACCCTGGTCGACTCGCGGGCGCCACTGGTGCTGGCGACCGCGGCCGGATCCTTCGTGTTGTTCGCCGCGATGGTCTCCACGCCCGGTGTCAGTCAGTTGCTGGGCTGCACTCCGGTCGGCCCGATCGGTTGGGCGCAGGGGGTCGGCACCGCCGCGGTGGCCACCGCCGCGGTGGCCGTGGCGAGCCGACGCTCGGACGTCGTCAAGGAGATCGCTACGGCCGTGCCCGAGGCGGCGACGGTGGCGGCGGCTCCGGCGGACAAAGCGGTGGCGGCCAAGAAGGTTTCCGCGAAGAAAGGTCCGGCGGCCAAGAAACCTCCGGCCAAGAAGGCTCCGGCGGCCAAGAAAGCCGCGGCCAAGAACGCCTCGGCGAAGAAAGCCGCCGCGAAGAAGCCGGCCCGGAAACTCGAAGTGGTGCGCTGAGGCGGAGCTTCGTCACGCCGACCTGAGGACCGGCGCGGCGGCTGCCGGGCGCGTCGAGCGGCGTTGCTCGACCTCGAGCACGCCGGCCCGCCAGAGCAGCGCATACAACTCGACGATCGGCACCGTCAGGGCCATGGCCGTGACTTCGGCCAGTGGCTCCGCGAGGACTTCGGTCGCCTTCATAGGCCCCAGGGTGTCCGCCGCAGCCAGACGAATGGGAAACCGACTGTTACGAGTCGGCCAACTGTCGCCGAACTACTGTGGTTTCTGCGGCGGTTACGGCTTGGGCTCTGCTTCGTCGAGCCTCGCCGAACCGTCGGGTTCGGGCGGTTGGGCCTGGGCGAGCGCGACCACTCGCGCCAGCCGTGCATAACGCAACTCCAGGTCGCGGAACCGCATGTAGGTGCTCAGCGTGGTGAACGCGAACACCATGATCAGCACATACAGCATCAGGTCGGTGCCGCGGCGCACCCCGAGCCAGTTCGCCACCACCGTGGTGTCATCGGGGCGCAGCACCGCATAGATGCCGGCCACCACGAACCCCAGGTAGCCGATCTTGACCCAGGCCCGGGACTGGGCGGACCCCCGTGACAGCAGTAGGTAGATCAACAGTGCCAGCACGGCCGCGATCAGCAGCACCTTGATCCAGTTCACGGGGCGATCCTTGTCATCGCGACATCCTTTTGCGCAGCAACCCGTCGAACAGGATGTTGACGCCGTTGAGCAGCGGCTGACCCTTCGCCTTGGAGTATTCGGTGTAGAGCACCTCGACCGGCTCTTCGCCTACCCGCCAACGGTTTTCGGCGATCAGAGCGATGATCTCCCCGGCGTGGCTCATCCCGGTCATGGTGAGATCCAGGCCCTCGGCAACCCGCCGGTTGAACACCCGCAGGCCGTTGTGGGCATCAGAGAGCCCCAGCCGGCGGATCCGCGGGTTCAGCCACACCGCGGCCCGTAGCACCAGCCGTTTGAGTGGCGGCACGGCGGCTGCCGCCTCGGCTGCGGCGAACCGCGTGCCGATGACGACGTCGAGGTGGTCGTCATCGAGGCGCTTGATCATGCGCACCACGTCGGCCACCCGGTGCTGACCGTCGGCGTCGAAGGTGGCGAACAGCCGGGCGCCGGGTCGGCTGCGAGCGAACTCGACGCCGGTCTGGATCGCCGCGCCCTGGCCGAGGTTGACCGGATGCCGCACGACATGGGCGCCGGCGCGCCGGGCGATCGCGGCGGTGTCGTCGGCGCTGCCGTCGTCCACACAGACCACCGCATCGAAGACGGAGCGGATTCCGGCGATCACGCCGCCGATGACGGCCGCCTCGCCGAAGGCCGGGACGATGATCCAGACGTCGGGGTAACGAGTCTTTGACCTGGTATCGATGCCTAAAAAATACACCTGGGCGCGCCGCCGTCGGCGCAGCCGGGCCGGTCGGCGGGTCAGGACGCCGCGCGCAGCGCGGTCAGGTGAGCCGCGATTCCCACCAGCGGGCCGCACAGCAGTGCCACGACGGTTCGGGTCGGCAGTTCCAGCGGCAGCATCAGCAGCAACGTGGAGGCCACGGTCGCCCCCACCCAGCCCAGGGCGTAGGCGCGATGCAGTGCGGCGGCCACTGTCGCCGCGCCGGTGAGTGTCAGCAGTGCGATCGCGGTCGCCCCCGCCGTCAG
>NZ_QMEX01000213.1 GCF_003284925.1 Mycolicibacter senuensis | reverse complement strand
CGGGCTCATGAGGGCAGCCCCAGCCGCGCCATCAGATCGGCGTCGATGCCGTCGAGCTGGTCGCTGATCGACGCCGAGGCGGCCCGGCGCCGATCGACCGGCATGGTCTCGATGGCGGTCACCGCCGTGGCGAGATCACCCAACCGTTCGGTGATCGCTGCGACGAACTGCCGGGTCTCGGAGTCCTTGGGCTTGCGTTCGGCAACCATGCGCAGTGTCCTTTCCGCTCCGGCGATCCGCGCCGACAACCGGGCTTCGTTTTTTCCTGATCCGGAGAACTCGCCGATGCGCGCCAGTGGCACCCCGAGCCGCGCGGCCCGTTGCTCATCGATCAAGCCCCGGACCGCCATGGCGGCCCGATATACCAGCGGGACAACGATGGGCGCCAGCATCCTGCTCACCGTCAAAGTCCGGCGAATCCGGGCCGGCGACAGCAGCTTGCCCTCGCGGGCCGCCTTGAGCTGACTCTCGGCCGCCTTGAGCGCGGCGCGGTCCCGGTCCCGTTCGGACTTGAGCTGCGCTTTGAGCGTGCGGGCTTCCGCGCGCTGGGCGGCCTTGAAGCGCTTGGCCTCACCCTTGGCGGCCAGTCGCGCCTCGAGTTTGGCCGCGGCCTTCAGGGCGCGTGCCTCGGCGCGCCGGGTCGCGCGGCTCTTGCGTTTTCTGAACAGACCCATCGCGGCCGCCTCCGAAGTGTCTCGCTGGAACCGATCAAGCCACCCTAATCACGGTGCCGGCCCCTCAGGCGCTGAGGTGCTCCTTGCGGCGCAGCTCATCGATGCGGGCCAGGACGTCCTCCTGGGCCTCCGGCGAGAGTCCGACGGCATGGGTGGCGATTCGTCGCACCCCGGCATCACGGAGGCTGTCCAGCCACGTCAACTCGGCGTCGAGCTTGGCGTAGTAGTCGTCGTCGGTGAAGAACGCGGGTTTGATCCGGAAGAAATTGGCCAGTGCGGCCATGGTGGCCATCGACGGGTTCGTCCGGTTTCCCGAGCGCAGCTGGGACAGATAGGGAGCCGACATGGTGATGCCTTCCGCCTTGAGCGCCGCGATCACCTCGGCGGACGTGTGCGGTCCCCGGCCGGGGGGATAGACCACATCGAAAAGGCGGTTCAAGCGGACAGCGAAAGTCGCGCTCATCTATAGGACCTCCAAGGGACGGCAAGTGGTCGACAGGCGCTCGGCGAGGGGGGAGCCGTCACGTCTGATGATTTGCTGATCATCGTAGCCATAGATACCCACACAACCAAGGGTGATTCCGCAGCGAATCCGATCTTGATATTTAGCGCACCGTCGCGTGGTGAGTTCGCCGACGGCACCGCCGGCCGCAGCCGAATTTCCGTGGCGTACCAAGCACAAATGCGCCGTCGTGCCGGGCTGTCCCGGCCCGGTAGGGGATCGGTCGACGTTCCTCGGCCCCGGACGCCCGTCCGGCGAAGTGAAGTCAGCACCACGCGCTGACCCGGTGGCGGGATTTGCTACCGGGCCGTGCGTCGGTCGCCGTCGGCGGGTTCGCGTCGCCGCATGACAACCCGCCGAAGCGCGGCCGCGGTGACGACTGCCACCAAGCCGGCCACCGCGCCGACGGCCACCGGACGCCACCCCAGCGCCTCGTCGAGGAGCATCCACAGGCCGAACCCGCCGAACAGCACGCCGGCCGCGCCGTGCAGCAGGGGCTCGGGCAGTTGACGGTGCAACACCGTTCCGACGGCGATCGCGACCGCGTCGGCCAGCACCATGCCCGCCGTGGCACCGAGCCACACCCCCAGCCAATCGCGGTCACTGGCCAGGGCGACCGTCGCCAACATGGTCTTGTCGCCGAGTTCTGCCAGCAGCACCGAGGACACCACAGCGAACAGCACGAACCGCGGCTCGCGGACGGTGGTGTGCCCGGATGCGGCGCTGGTGCCCTCGCGCCACGTCCACACCCCGAAGCCGATGAACGCCACCCCGGCCACGGCGGCGATGGGTCGGGTCGGCAATGTCAGCCCCAAAAAGTGCCCCACCGTCACCGAGATGCCGTGGACCGCGAACGCGGCGATGGCCACACCGCTCAGCACCACCCACCACCGGTGCCGGAGCGCGTAGGTCATGGTGATCAGCTGCGACTTGTCGCCGAGCTCGGCCAGGAACACCACTCCCAGGCTGATCAGCATGGCAGCGAGCATGCGAGAGGGCCTTTCGTCAGCTGCGAGGCTAGTGACTCACCGGCCCGGCCGCCAGCGTCGCCCGAGGTTTCGGCGACCCGGATCCGACAATTCGAAATGCCTTATGCGGCAAGGAGCATGGCCAGAATCGCGGTATCAGGGTGGCTGACCGGGTCGACGCCGACCCGGCTCACCATGGAGGTGACCGTGCCGTCGGATTCGGCTTCGACCCAAGCCGCCCGGTGTTCCAGCCCCAGATAGGGCAGACCGGGCAGCAGCACGCATCCCGATGCCGCGCCCCGGCACTCCGGTAGCGAGGGGATGGTCTCTGAAGGCGGGTGCAACATCAGCAGCGCCGAGGGCTGGCGGTCGGCGAAATACCCCGGTGCGATCGCGGATTCGCCGGCCACGGTGCCTTCGGCCAGCAGCAACCCGACGGTGCCCGGACCCGGATTGTCGGGGAGTTCCTCTCGCGTGCCGAACACCGTTGTGGTGGGCAGCAGTCCGGGCATCGAGGCCACCCGGACCGCGATGCTGAGCAACTGCGCCCATTCCTTGGTCGAATCCGGCCAGCGGCCGAAGACCACGAATCCGTGCAGTTCGCCGTGGGAATGGAACGGGGCGACTTCGATCGCCCGGCCGGACCCTGTCGTCTCCATCGCACACCCTCCGCGACATTTGGCTCGTGTGCTCGCATTTCAGCGGGTGGGTTGCCTGGCAGCATGCGACAGCCGACGAACGCGCGCAAGCGGACACGGCGACGCGGGCGATAACGAATCGATGAACAAAACGAAGCGGGGGCGCCGCACCAACGGCGCGACGCCCCCAGCTGCGCTGCGACTAGAAGATCAGACCCGAGGTCTTGGAGGTGGCGGCCGCGAACCGGGACTGGACGTCGGCCCAGTTGACGACGTTCCAGAACGCCTTCACGTAGTCGGCCTTGACGTTCTTGTACTGCAGGTAGAAAGCGTGTTCCCACATGTCGACCTGCAGCAGCGGGATGATGCCCAGCGGCACGTTGGCCTGCTGGTCGTAGAGCTGGAAGGTCAGCAGTTTGCCGCCGAGGGTGTCGTAACCCAGCACCGCCCAGCCCGAGCCCTGCAGACCGTTGGCGGCCGCGGTGAACTGCGCGCGGAACTTGTCGAACGACCCGAAGGCATCATCGATGGCCGCGGCCAGTTCACCGGTGGGCTTGTCACCGCCGTTGGGGGACAGGTTCTTCCACCAGATCGAGTGGTTGACGTGCCCGCCGAGGTGGAACGCCAGGTTCTTCTCGTTCAAAAAGATCGAGCCGTGGTCGTCCTTGGCGCGGGCTTCGGCGAGCTTCTCCAGGGCACTGTTGGCGCCGGAGACGTAGGCGGCGTGGTGCTTGCTGTGGTGCAATTCGTTGATCTGGCCCGAGATGTGCGGCTCAAGGGCTCCGTAATCCCAGTCCAAGTCCGGCAAGGTGTAGTCGGCCACGGGGTTCCTTCCTTCGATCGGTACTGATCCGGTGTCGATCACCGTTGATCATTGTCGACTTGCGTTGACGCTCTGGCGGCACCCCACCGCCTACCGCGGTCGCGATGTGGTGGGACCACCTCGATCAACACTGCTCCAACGGCGGGAGTACTGCAACAATGGGCCGCGCGGCGATGCCGGGAACAGCGCTCAGATCAGAACGATCGCCAGCAGGACGGTCAACAACACCAGTGCGATCACGCCCGCGCGCAGCGACGCCAGTAGATAGCCGCGCTTGTAGGTGGGCGATCCAGCGTGCCAGCCGGTCGCCGTGGCGACCGGCCCGGGTCCGACCGGACGTGCCGTCATTCCCCTGCCCTCGACATTCCTCTGCCCCCATGTTCACGGTGCGCCCCAACCCGTGAGACGCATCACAACGTTTCTGTGACGGTGATCATAGCGTCTCGGTATGCCGGTGGAAAAATCTGCCCGGTACAACCCGTCTCGCCTGCAGCGATGCGCCCAGGCGGCGAGCGGTCGGCCGGCGCCGGCAGCTGCTTAGTTAATCGAGGGATTTCGCTCGGAGCTGTTAATCAGCTCACATCGGCGGCCCCACCTTATCCACAGTGGGCCGATCGCAGAGGCGCAAAAAGCACCTCATCGGGCGTGTCTACCCCCGGCCCGCGTGTGGATAAACCTGTGGAAACTGTGGATAGCTCGGTGTAGCTGGGAGGGGTGCACGGCCGGGCTGGGCGACCCGCGGCGGCCGGCACCGTCGGCCTTGCGATCGCCGCTACGCTGGTGCGGTGATCCAGGTGTGCTCCCGCTGCG
>NZ_QMEX01000212.1 GCF_003284925.1 Mycolicibacter senuensis | reverse complement strand
AACGCCGCCAGTGCGGCGCAGTCGGCGTCTAGGCGCTGCAGATCCAGGCCGGCTTCGCTGTCGTAGCGGTCGGCAAGCTGCCCGTCGTAGCCGGTGAGATCGGGATGGCCATAACCGCGCCGATGACACGCCGACACGTAGGCCTGGGTGTGGGCTACCGCTTCTCGGCCCTCGGCCAGCCGCGCGGCCACGTCGTATCGCGGCGCCACCTCAACCGACCCGATCCGCCGCAAACGACTCGGCGGCGCCGTAACGCGCCAGCCCGGCGCGCAATGCCGCGGCGATCTCGGTGCCCGCGCGCGACCAGCGCGTCAACTCCGGCGCCCAGGCGTCTAGCGCACGCCGCAGCGCCTCTCCCGCGGCGACATGATCACGTCCGGCAGCGCTACCGTCGAATACCAGCCCGCCCAACCGGATTCGGACGGCAACGTCGATCGCTGCCGCCGTGTCGTCCAAACAGTCCGCCACGCAGCGCAGCGCGGCGGCATCGAGATACAGCGGTTGTCGTCCCATAACGGATATGACGGCGCCGAAGCCCCCGCGGTTCCCTCAGTGCGGGATTCAGTGTCCGGTGCGGACCGTGTCGGCGACGCTGACCGCGATCTGGTGCGCGGTGTCCTCATCGGCGGCTTCCACCATCACCCGGACGAGCTGCTCGGTTCCGGAGGGCCGCAACAGGATTCGGCCGGTGTCGCCGAGCTCCTCCTCGGCGCGCCGGACCGCGGTGCGCACCGCCAGGCGGCTCACCGCGTCGGCTTTGTCGGCAACCTCGACGTTGATCAGCACCTGCGGCAGTGTGCGCATCGCCGCGGCCAACCCGGCGAGCGGAGTGCCGGTCTGGGCCACCCGCGCCATCAGGCGCAGGCCGGTGATGATGCCGTCGCCGGTGGTGGCCAGCTGCGGAAGCACGATATGGCCGGACTGTTCACCGCCGAGGGTGAAACCGCCGGCCCGTAGTTGCTCGAGCACGTAACGGTCACCGACGTCGGTGGTCTGCACGTCGATGCCCGCCTCGCGCATCGCCAGATGCAACCCGAGGTTGCTCATGACCGTGGCCACCAGGGTATTGCCGGCCAGTTCGCCGGCGTCCCGCATGGCCAGCGCCAGCACGACCATGATGGCGTCACCGTCGACCACATTGCCGGCCGCGTCGACGGCCAGGCACCGGTCGGCGTCGCCGTCATGGGCCAGGCCCAGGTCGGCGCCGTGGGCGAGCACCGCGGCACGCAACGGTTCCAGGTGCGTCGAACCGCAGCCCTCGTTGATGTTGAGCCCGTCGGGATCGGCGTTGATGGCGATCACGGTGGCACCGGCGGCCCGGTAGGCGCGCGGTCCGGCCTCCGACGCCGCGCCGTGCGCGCAGTCCACCACGACGGTCAGCCCGTCGAGCCGGGTCCGGTTGGATTCGCCGAGGTGGCGCAGGTAGCAGTCCAGGGCGTCCTTGGCGTCCACCACCCGGCCCAGCCCGGCGCCGACCGGTCGCAACCCCGGCCCGGCGGCGACCAGATCCTCGATCTGGTCCTCGGTGGCGTCGTCGAGTTTGTGGCCTCCCGGGCCGAAGAACTTGATGCCGTTGTCGGGCATCGGATTGTGCGACGCCGAGATCATCACCCCGAAGTCGGCTTCATAAGCGCTGGTCAGATAGGCCACCGCCGGCGTGGGCAGCACGCCGGCTCGCAGCGCGTCGACGCCCTGGCTGGTCAGCCCGGCGATGACCGCGGCCTCCAGCATCTCGCCGCTGGCCCGCGGGTCACGGCCGACGACGGCGACCCGACGCTCGGTGCCGGTGGACAGCCGCTGTGCGGCCGCACTGCCCAGGGCAACGGCGAGTTCTGCGGTCAGTTCGCGGTTGGCGACCCCGCGGACACCGTCGGTGCCGAAAAGACGACCCATAACTATCCTTTATCGCCGCGAGCGTGCGTGTTCCCGGTCCGACACGCCGGTGTGGGGCCGGAAACCCGCACTCTCGAAAGCAAGCCGGGGGTACCTCCCTCGTGCGGAAGATACCCCCAACTCGCTGCCAAAATGCAACCGCAGATCAGCGCTTGCTGTACTGAGGCGCCTTGCGGGCCTTCTTCAGGCCGTACTTCTTGCGCTCGGTGGCCCGTGGGTCGCGAGTCAAGAAGCCCGCCTTTTTCAGCACCGGCCGGTCCTCGGGCTGCACCAGGATCAGCGCGCGGGCCAGCGCCAGCCGCAACGCGCCGGCCTGCCCGGAGGGGCCGCCGCCGTCGAGGTGGGCGTAGACGTCGAAGCTCTCCAACCGGTCCACCGTGACCAGCGGAGCCTTGATCAGCTGCTGGTGCACCTTGTTGGGGAAGTAGGCCTCCAGGGTGCGCCCGTCCAGGTTGAACTTGCCGGTGCCGGGCACCAGCCGGACACGCACCACGGCCTCCTTGCGGCGGCCGACGGTCTGGATGGGGCGGCCCAGGTCGTGCGGCTCGTAGGCCGGTGCGGCGTCTGACTGCACCGCCACGGTCTCGTCGGCCTCAACAGCCTCAGTGACCTCAGGGGTCTCAGGGGTGCCTTCGATGTCGGTCTCGGTCATTGCGTCACCTGCTTGATTTCGTACGGGACCGGCTGCTGCGCGGTGTGCGGATGCTGCGGGCCGGCGTAGACGCGCAGCTTGCGCTTGATCTGGCGGCCGAGCTTGTTCTTGGGCAGCATGCCGAGGATCGCCTTCTCCACGACACGGTCGGGACGGGTCTCCATCAGCTCGCCGATGCTGCGCTTGCGCAGCCCGCCCGGGTAGCCCGAATGGCGGTAAGCCATCTTCTTCTGCAGTTTGTTGCCGCTCATGGCGACCTTGTCGGCGTTGATGACGATGACGAAGTCACCGCCGTCGACATTCGGCGTGAACGTCGGCTTGTGCTTGCCGCGCAGCAGCGTTGCTGCCGCGACGGCGAGCCGGCCGAGCACCACGTCGGTGGCGTCGATGACATACCACGACCGCGTGGTGTCACCCGCCTTCGGCGTATAGGTGGGCACAGCGCTTACCTCTCGTTATTCGGGTTGCAACCCGGTTCTGCGGATCCCGGTACGAGCCGGGTGCCGGTCCGGCGTGGACGGCGGGGGTGATTCTCGGCGACCGACAGTGACCCGAGGACCCGCTGCGCCAACAAGGCACCGCACGCCAACGGAGCAGCTTACCGGCGGTGATCCGGGCAGGTCAAAACGGGCGACAGCTCAATGGCGCCCTCACGGCCGGTGGACATGGCGGTGCGGCCCCGGCGGCTCTTTACCGATCGGGGCCACACCGTGTCCGGGGGCGGTCTCTCCTTACCTCCCCCAAGCCCCTGCCGCGCGGCGATCGGCGTCGGCGACGTCGGCGGCACCGTCGCGCACCGCGCGGCCCAAGTCGAACAGGATCTGGTTGAGCGCGCTGACGGCGTGCTGCCATCGCAGCTGCTCGGCGTGGTAGGCGTCGGCCGCTTCCCGGGTCCACACCTGCTGCAGCGGCGCGATCTGTGAGCGGAGTTGCTCGAGCGCGCCGTTGAGCCGACTGGCCGTGGAGTGGATCTCCTGGCGGACGGCGTATTCGATCTCCTCGAAGTTGTAGGACAGTGTCGCGTCCACGGCTGCTCCTCAGATTCCGTCGCCGGCGGCAGCGATGTGGTGCGAGTGGCTCTCGGCCACCTCTCGCAGTGCGCGCTCGTTGTGGCGGATGGTCTCGGCGATGCGCGCCAAGGCGTGGTGCAGTCTCAGCGATTCGGTGTTCCAGCGGTCCAGCACGTCCTGGAATCGGGCCGCGGCCATGCCCGACCAGACCGACGGCGGAACGGCCCGCATCCGGGCGACGAAGGATTGCAGCATCCCCCGGATCTCCTCGTTACGGGCGTCGGTGGTCGCCGCGACGGCGTGCATGATGTCGAAGTCGGCGCTGAGCGCGGTGGTGCCCGCGGGTCCTGGCGGTATAGCCACGTCTGTCCCTATCGTCGGTTGCCTTGGCTGATATGTAGTTCGACTCCGGTGGGCTCATTTCGGTTCCCGCCGATCAGCTCGCGGGCCTCACTTCCAGCGCATGGGCGGAACGCACCGCCTGCTCGCACACCGGGCGCAGTGCGTCGTCGTCGCCGGGTCCGCTCTGACACCCGATACCGATCCGCACCGCCCGGTCGACCAACACCGCCCAGTCGACGTGATGGCCGGCGCGAACCTCCCGATAGGTCACTGCCGGCCGTCCCGCGCTGCTGCCGGCGGGGTCGAAACCGACGAACACCCCGGGGGTTTCGGTGTCGGCGAGTTGCAGGCCCCGCTGCAGGGGTTCGGCGACCGCGGCCAGGGTGTCGGCGGCGGCCGGCGCCTGGGTGACGTGCAGCACCAGCCGCGGGTCGGTCGGCGACGTCACCTCCACCCGGGCCGATCCGGGTCCGGCAGCGACGGCGGCGCACCCGGGATCGGCACCAGCCGGGTGCCCTGCGGCGCA
>NZ_QMEX01000211.1 GCF_003284925.1 Mycolicibacter senuensis | reverse complement strand
GGCGACACCGCCCGGCTGAGCGACCAGGACGCCTTCTCCCCCGGCGCCGCCCTGGCCGCCGTCGATGCCGGCACCGCCGACGCCACCGGTGGCGGTGCTGTTGGTGCCCGTCGGGGTGTCGCCGGTGACTGTGCCGTTATTCGCGGTAATGACACCGGCGCCACCGTCACCGCCGGTTCCGCCGTTGGTACCGGCACCGCCGGTGTTGCCCACCGCGTCGGCGTAGCTGACGGATCCACCGTTGCTCGCCAGGATCAGCCCACCACCGCCGTCGCCGCCGACGCCACCCTTGGCGTCACCGGCGCCGGCGTTGCCACCGGTGGCGCTGCTGTGGGCGATGCTGGTGCCGTTACCGTCGGCCACAATGCCGGCGCCACCACCGGTGGAGCCGTTGCTGCCGACCCCGCTGGTACTACCGGCAGCACCCGCGCTGCCATCCCCACCGACCGCGATGTTGTCGGTCACGGTGCCGCCGTTGAAGCCGATGATGACGGCGCCACCGCCACCACCGCCGCCGCCGCCGCCCTGGCCGGCGGTCGTACCGTCAGCGTCTGCACCGGCCCCGCCGGCACCGCCGTGACCGCCGGTCGCCCCATCACCGATGGCACCACCGTCGGCACCGGAACCACCGTTGCCACCATGGCCGGCGGTGCCCTCACCACCGGTGGTCACCGCGCCACCGTTACCACCGGCACCACCATGGCCACCCGTGAGGGCTCCAGCGCCACCGTCACCACCGGTGCCACCGTTGCCGGCGGTGCCGTCGGTGGTCGCGCCACCGGTACCACCGGTGCCACCCGAGCCGCCAGTGCTCGCCCCGATCAGACTTCCCAGGCTTGTGGTGTCGGCCGGGGCACCGGTGCCACCGTCGCCACCATCACCACCGGCACCGGCGGCGCCGTCCTCGGAGCTACCGCCGACGCCGCCGTTACCGCCGTGGCCACCGGCCAGCGTGCCGTACAGGCCGGTGTTGCCCTCACCGGTGGTGTCACCACCGCGGCCACCGTCACCACCGCGGCCACCAGTGTCGGTACCGGTCGCATTCGCACCGGCACCACCCTGGCCGCCGTAACCACCGTGACCGGAGCCCTCACCACCGGCACCACCGGTACCACCGTTACCGCCCACGCCGTCGTCGCCGACCGCGCCACCGGTACCACCGTTACCGCCGGTGCCGCCGTAGACGCCCTTACCGCCGACGCCGCCGTCACCGCCGGTACCGGCGTGATAACCCGTACCACCGTTACCGCCGGTGCCACCGCTAGCGCCCGCACCGATTGAGTTGGGGTTCGCCGGGCTCAGACCGTTGCCGACGAAGTCACCATTGCCGTCCCTGGTCGCATCGCCGCCGGTGCCACCGGTCCCACCGTCACCACCATCACCGCGGTGAGCGTGCGTGCCGTCGACTTCTTCACCACCCTGACCACCGTTACCACCGTTGCCGCCGGTACCGCCGGCGGTGGGCGAGTTGACCCCACCCTGGGTGCCATCGGCACCGGCCGCGCCGTCGCCACCGTTGCCACCGACGCCGGCCGCACCCGCAGCAGCGCGCGTGATGCCGTCGGCCTCTAGGCCGCCCTTGCCGGCGTTGCCGCCGACACCACCGTCGCCACCGTTGGCGCCGGCCGCCGCAGTCGGGTCGGTGGCGGCGTCATAGCCCTGACCACCGACACCACCGTTGCCGCCCTTACCGGCGTGACCATTGGCGCCGTCGGCGGCGTGGTCACCGCCACCGGAGTCACCACCAGCACCGCCCTTGCCGGCGTTACCACCGTCGCCACCGTTGCCACCGGTCCCACCGGTCGTGTGGTCCTTGGTGCCCGCATCACCGGCCTCACCGTTGGAACCGGCGGTGCCGCTACCACCGGCACCACCCACACCACCAGTGCCATGCTGGCCGTCGGTGGAACCCTCACCACCGACACCACCATTGCCGCCGGCGCCACCATTGCCACCAGAGATACCCGGCCCAGCAGTCGGGTCACTGGCCGCGTCATAGCCGGCACCACCGAGACCACCCTCGCCACCGTTACCACCGACGCCCTGATCAGCGGTCGCACCGCTAGCACCGTTGCTGGCGAACCAACCACCGGCACCGCCGGCACCGGCCTTACCCGCAGCACCACCGGCGCCACCTTCACCACCGTCACCACCGGCCGTGCCGCCCGGGTGGACCGAGTCACCGGCAGTACCGTCATCGCCGGCACCACCGACACCACCGGTGCCGCCCATACCGGCCGCACCACCCTTGCCGCCGGCACCGAAGAACATCGAGCCCTTACCACCGGCACCACCGTTACCACCGGCGCCACCGGCCTTACCCGCGGTGCCGTTGCCATCACCACCGTTGGCGAAGCTGCCCGCAGCCCCGGCCGTACCGACCGCGCCCATGCCACCATCACCACCAGCACCAGCAGTGCTGAACAAGCCCCACAGGGCGGCGTCACCACCAGCACCACCATTGCCGCCGGCATCACCACCGTTGCCGCCGTCACCACCGGCACTGAACCACGAGAACAACCCGGCAGCACCACCATCGCCACCATCACCGGCACCGTAACCGTCACCACCGGCACCACCATCACCACCGAACAACCCGGCCTGACCACCGTCACCACCGTCATCGCCGGCAACGCCCGTGCCGTCGGCGTTCCAGCCATCACCACCGTTACCCCAGATCCAGCCACCGGCACCACCATTGGGATCGGCAGCAGTGCCATCGGAACCATCACCAAACGGCTTGAGCCAGTTGATGTCACTCCAGTTGAACGACGCCGCGGCAGAACCGGCCAGCGTGGCATCGGCGGCGCCTCCAACGGCGTTCATATCCAGATCGGCCAGCACCGCATCCCAGGTGGACTGGCTGCCCAGGCCGTCGAAGAACGCCGTCCAGCTGGCCGGGTCCAACACCGCCTCCCAGGCGCCCTGATCCCCCAAATTGGCGCCCAGGCCAATCACGGCGTCACCCAGACCCTGACCCAGCAGGTCGACCAGCAGGTCGTCGAAGTCGGCCTGCGCCGATGGCGCAGCCACCAACGGAGCCATACCGAACGCGAGGAACGCACCCACTGCGCTCCCAGCACCGATCACCCGGCTACTGCGACGACCTTTGGACACGTTTTGACGGCGACGAGACATGACGATTTTCCCCTTTAGCTTGCATATAAGGCGGCGTAACAAGCCCTGCGAAAAGGTAGGTTAATCCTAATTCTTCTCCCGTCAACCCCTGTGTAGAAATCCGGACTGGAGTCGGTTACCGGACCGTAAGCGACCCTGACCTGCGGATATGAATCCCAGGGACCTGATCTACGACTCAGAACTGCTTAGAACGTTCCAAAATTCTCAGAAAAAGATAGCGTGTCACGCCCGCTCCGCGGGCCACCCAACATGTTGAGCGGTGATGGAAACCGCAGGTCATAGGCCATTTATCGCCGGCCGTCGGCGGGATCGCCGCGTCCGAAGCGCCGCCACGAACCGACGCGATCCGCCAAAGAAATTTGCAGCCGCGTCAATCGGATAATTGACGTCCCCGCAAATTTGTTGACGTCACGGCCCCGACTCGGTGCACCCCAGGTGGACCAAATATTCACGCGCTACCCGAGCGAGACACCAGGTGATTCCCAGCTGCGGGGGCCCGCAATACCGGATGGTTTCCCAAGCTGAGCCCTTCAAATCCATCCCGGCATTTACTTATTTCAGCAATGCTCCATGTCCGCAATCAGCAGTCGTACTGACACGCCCCGCCGCGGCCTGCTGGGCAAAACTGCACGTCCAGGGTCAGCGCCCACCTCGGGTCCGGCCGCGCGCCCGGAGGCCAACGAGTTTCCATCCAACTTCGGGGACTGCCGCCGTCGTCCCTTGCTAGCTTGTTCCGAAACGCTCAGCCTCGCCATAGGAAGGCGAATGCGAGATGGCCCAGCCACAACTTCGCAGTAGTGGAAACGCTCGGACTGCTGTCCACCGAAAATCCGCCGCTGCGGGGGCCACCGCGGGCGTAATCCTGGCCTTCGGGATGGCCTTCGCTGCGCCCCCGGCACAGGCCGAGCTGTTCGACGACGCCTTCGACCAGATGCTGTCGCCGTTCCTCGACGCCACCACCGGGGCACTGGACTGGGGCACGCTGACCTCCCCGGCCGCCTGGGACGCCTTCCTCGACCCGGCGCACTGGGACGGCGTGCTCGGTGGCCTGATCCCGGGCCCGGCCGACACCACCGCCTTCGACCCGGCCGCGCTGTTCCAGCAGTTCATCT
Organism: Mycolicibacter senuensis; assembly: GCF_003284925.1. GTDB lineage: Bacteria > Actinomycetota > Actinomycetes > Mycobacteriales > Mycobacteriaceae > Mycobacterium > Mycobacterium algericum_A. Next base: position 194 of record NZ_QMEX01000211.1, on the reverse strand, counting down.
ACACCCCGCTGCACGGTCACCTGCAGGCGTGGATCACCAGCGACCTCGGCCAGCAGGTCGACGGCACCATCAACGCGCTGTTCGGCTCGACGGTGATCGGCAACGGCGCTGCCGGCACGGCCGAGAATCCCGATGGTGGGCCCGGCGGCTGGCTGTTCGGTGACGGTGGGGCCGGCTGGAGCAGCACTGACGGG
>NZ_QMEX01000210.1 GCF_003284925.1 Mycolicibacter senuensis | reverse complement strand
GGGCCGGGACCGCATCGACGGCGCCGACGCCGCCTACGTCTGCCGCGGCCCGGTGTGCGACCGGCCGGTGACCAGTGCCGCGGAGCTGGCTGCGGCACTCGAGGTGCCCGCGGGTCCGGCTTCCGGTGTAACCTGCGGCACATGACGAGCGCACCCGAGCGGGCCCAGGCCATCACCGAAACCGTCCACCGCTACATCGAGTTGGTTGGCGGCGGGACCGCGGATGATCTGGTCGCGCTATACGCCTCCGATGCCACCCTTGAGGACCCGGTCGGCGGCGAGGTGCACATCGGTCACCAGGCCATCGGCAACTTCTACTCGGCCATCACCGGCCTGCAACGCGAGAGCGAACTGGTGACGCTGCGGGTCGCCGGCAACGAGGCGGCGTTCCACTTCGCGCTGACCATCACCAATGGCGACCACCGGATGCGCATCGAGCCGATCGACGTGATGGTGTTCGACGGTGACGGCAAGATCGCCGGGATGAAGGCCTACTGGTCGGCGGAGAACATCACCCAGCTGTAGGCGCGGGCCTACGACAGTGCCGCGAACCAGATCGCGATGTACTGACAGATCGCCGCCACGGCGGTGCAGGCGTGGAAGAACTCGTGGTAGCCGAACGTCTGCGGCCACGGGTCCGGCCACTTCAGCGCGTACATGATCGCGCCGACGCTGTAGAGCATCCCGCCGACGGTCAGCAGCACCATTGCTGCCACCCCGGCGTTGTGCAGGATCGTCGCGATGAAAAACGCTGACACCCAGCCCAACAGCAGATAAAGCGGCACCCCCACCCACTTCGGGGCCGTCGGCCAGCACAACTTGAGCACCACCCCGGCCAGTGCGCCGCCCCACACGATGGTCATCACCAGCCGCTCCTGGGCGCCGTGGTCCATCGCCAGCAGCGCGAACGGGGTGTAGGTGCCGGCGATGAAGATGAAGATCATCGCGTGGTCGAGCCGCTTCATCCGGATCCGGGCCGACACCGATTTCCAGGTCACCCGGTGATAGGTGGCGCTGACGGCGAACATGCCCACGACCGAGATGGTGTAGGCCAGCGTCGCCAGGCCCGCTTCGAGGCCGGCCAGCGGCCAGGTCACCCCGATCAGCGCTGCCCCGGCGATGACTGCCACGACCGCCGACACCAGGTGAATCCATCCGCGTGCCCGCGGCCGGGTGTGCGCCACCAGGACTTCCGCGGGCAGATCGCCGGGGTTGGGCTCGGCGACGGTGTCGGTGTGTGTGCTCATGAACCTTTCCTCCAGCGGATTCCCGGATGCGATTCGCGGCAAGTACTGCCGATCACAGTAGTCTGGGTTTTTGTGGCGATCATCCCCGCGCGCCTGAAAGAACCGCTGTACCGGATCTACGAGCTGCGCCTCCGGCAGGGGCTCGCGGCCTCCCGGTCGGCGCTGCCACGCCACATCGCCGTGCTCTGTGACGGCAACCGGCGGTGGGCTCGCGATGCCGGCTACGAGGACGTCAGCTACGGCTACCGGATGGGCGCGGCCAAGATCGCCGAGATGCTGCGTTGGTGCGCCGACGCCGGCATCGAGATGGCCACCGTCTACCTGCTGTCCACCGAGAACCTGCAACGCGACCCGGCCGAGCTCGCCGCGCTGATCGAGATCATTACCGACGTGGTGGAGGAGATCTGCGCCCCCGCGAACTGCTGGAGCGTGCGAACCGTCGGCGACCTGGAGCTGCTGGGTGAAGAGCCCGCCCGCCGACTGCGTGAGGCCGTAGAGAGCACGGCGAGCACAGCAAGGACCGCGAGTCCGGACGGCGGGGCCTACCGCCTTCATGTCAATGTCGCCGTCGGCTACGGCGGCCGCCAGGAGATCGTCGACGCCGTGCGCGGCCTGCTCGGAAAGGAACTGGCCAACGGGGCCACCGCCGAGGAGCTCGTCGACGCCGTGACCGTCGAGGGCATCTCGGAGAATCTGTACACCTCCGGCCAGCCGGACCCGGATCTGGTGATCCGCACCTCCGGGGAGCAGCGGCTGTCCGGCTTTTTGCTGTGGCAGAGCGCCTACTCGGAGATGTGGTTCACCGAGGCGCACTGGCCGGCGTTCCGCCGGGTCGATTTCCTGCGCGCGTTGCGCGACTACAGCGTGCGGCACCGGCGGTTCGGGCGGTAATCGGCGTGATCGTGCTGTCGGCGTTGGTGTTCACCCTGAGTTGGTGGCTCGGGATGTACCTGCTGGCACGCGACCCGCGCAAGCCCGTGCTGGTGCATGCCGCCATCGGGTTGTGCGGTTTCGCGGCCGTGGTCGCCGCCGACGCGGTGCGCGCAGTGTGGCAGCCGGTGCTGCTGGGCAAGCTGGAGATCTACCTGGCCGTGCTGCCCGGGGTGGCGTGGTTCGCGGTGCTGCTGGAACTGGCCCGCCCCTGCGACCGCTGGTCGGGCCGCGGCCGCGACATGGTGCTCATCGGCCTGGTCGCCGCCGCCGCACTGGTCGGTGCGGCGTGGGCCGGCAGCGTCGACGGCCCGCTGCGCGCCGGCCACTGGCTGCTGTTCGCGGTGATCTCGCTGTCAACGCTGGGGGCGATGATCAAAGCGGTGACCCGGCCCTCGCAACCCGGCTCGGTGCTCGGCGTGGTGATCGTGGCGACGCTGTTCTTCGCGCTCGCCAACGCGATCCTGATCATCCCGCTGGGGGTGATCCCCAGCGGGATCGCGCTGGCCAGCACCGGCGTCGACGTCCTGCTGCTCGGTCTGGCGGTGGCGCTGTGGGACGCCTTCGACGAGGGCCAGGCGCTGCGGCTGGACATGCTGCGCTCGTTTCTGGCCGCCACCGCGATGGCCGGGTTGCTGGGCGGCCAGTTGCTGATCGGGCTGATGCTGACGCGCGACGAGCCCACCGCCCAGACCACGCTGACGGTGCTGCTGTTCACCACCATCGCGATCGCGATCGAGGTTCAGGTGTTCGTCGACCGGCTTGCCCGGCTCTGGGACCGGCTGGCGTTCTGGCGGTCTCCGACCCTGCGCGCCGACCGCGCCGCGCTACGCGACACCGAGGCGGCGCTGGCGCTGCGCTCCACCGGCCCGCTCGACGACGTCGATGAGGAGACCTTCGTCCGGCTGACCCGACGGGCGTTGGCCCACTACGGCGACCTGTCGAAACTCGTCGCCAGCCCACTGACGGCGCTGCCGACCATCGACGAACGATTGGCGGCCCGCGGTGCGCCGGACGCGCCGCTGGAACGAGCCAATGAACTCAAGGCACTGCTGGCCGACCGTATCGCCGCGCTCAAGCCGCGCGAGGGCGGCGAGTTCGGCACCACCGAAGAGTGGCGCTACTACAACGCCCTGTACTTCCCCTACGTGGTCGGGGTGCGCGCCTACGCGCAGAACGCCACCGCGGCCGGGCTGGATCCGACCGCCCGGCAGGCCTGGCAGTGGTTGGTCACCGAAGTGCCGCAGCGATCACTGCACAACTGGCAGAACGCCGGCGCCCGGGTGATCGCCGCCGACCTGCGCGGCCGCATGGCGGTGTCGTCAGGGCTCTGACCTGCGGGTGGCAGTGCTTGGCAGTTTCCCGGGTCGAAGTGGCAGTGGCCGGCGAGCAATGTCGGGGGTGTTCTCAGACGTCTCCCGGACGTCCCAGCCTGCCGCGAAGGGAGTTCACCATGACCGCCGTCACCACCCCGGTCCTGTCCGACTCGACCGACTCACTGCTGCGCTTCGCGCTGCGCGCCGATGCCGTCACCACCGGTGTCATCGGCCTGGCCGGTGTGTTCGCCGCCCGCCCGATGGCGGCCCTGACCGGCCTCACCGCGGTCCAGGAATACGCGGTTGCCGCGTTCTGCCTGCTCTACGGTGTGGCCGTGTACTTCCTGTCCGCGCTACCGGATCTGCGTCGGGCGGGAATCGGCGTGCTGGCGGCCAATGTGGTGTGCACCGTCGCGGCCATCGCGGTCCTCGAGACCGGTGTGCTGCCGTTGACCGGATACGGCGTCGCGGCGCTGCTGGCCAGTGCTGTCTACACCGCATCGTTCGCCCTCGCGCAGTACCGCGGGCTGCGCCGGCTGCGCTGACTCGCCGCCACTTGAGCGTGTCGCCCCGGCCGCCACCGTCTACAGTTCTGTCCCATGATGTGGCGGCTGGCGGCGATGACGCTGATCCCCGTGACCCTGATATTCGCCGCTGCGCCGGCCCAGGCCGACGAGAAGAGCTACCTCGCCTACCTCGAGTCGCACGGCTTCAAGTACCAGAACACCCCCGGGCTGAACTCGTCCTCCGGCGCGGTGAAATTCGGCGAGATCATCTGCCAGAACCTGCGGCGGGGCCGGCCCGCCAAGGACCGGTTCGGCAAGTCGATCGCCGACGGGATCCCCAAGGTCGTGATCGACGCGGCGCAGAACGAGATGTGCCCCGAGACATTGGCCACCGCCACCCCGAAGCCGACACCGGTGCCGCCGCCGGGTGCTCCCGAACCCCCGCCGC
>NZ_QMEX01000020.1 GCF_003284925.1 Mycolicibacter senuensis | reverse complement strand
CGACGAGCTGCCGTCCCAGCCCGGGCGTGACACCGACGCCATCCTGGCAGCTGCCGCCGACGGGACACTGGGGGCGCTGCTGGTCGGCGGGATCGAGCCCGGTGACCTGGCCGACCCGGCCGCCGCGCTGGCCGCCCTGGACGCGGTCGGATTCCTGGTCAGCATCGAGTTGCGGCACAGCGAGGTCACCGAACGCGCCGATGTGGTGCTGCCGATCGCGGCGGCGGTGGAGAAGTCCGGCACCTACCTCAACTGGGAGGGCCGGCCCCGTCGGTTCGGCGCCGCACTGGATGAGCGCGGCACGTTGTCCGACGTGCGGGTGCTCGACGCGCTCGCCGAGGAGATGGGCATCGACCTCGGGCTTCCCACCGTGGCGGCGGCGCGCGAGGAGCTGACCCGGTTGGGCGCCTGGAACGGCGAACGCGCGGCCTCCCCCGACGTGGCGGCGGGCCGGCCCGGGCAGCCGGGCTCCGGTGAGGCCGTGCTGGCCAGCTGGCGCATGCTGCTCGACAACGGGCTGATGCAGGCCGGCGAGCCGAACCTTGCCGGGACCGCCCGCAAACCGGTGGCGCGGCTCTCGGCGCCGACCGCCACCGAGATCGGTGTCGCGGCCGGCGATCAGATCACCGTCGGCACCGAGCACGGCGCAATCACCCTGCCGCTGGTCATCACCGAGATGCCGGACCGGGTGGTATGGCTGCCGATGAATTCGTCTGACTCAGCGGTGCACCGCGATCTCGGGGTCGGCCCGGGCGCGGTGGTACGGATTGGACGCAGATCATGAGCATTCCCTGGTGGCTGGTGCTGGCCAAAGTGCTGGCCGTCTTCGCATTCCTGGTACTGACAGTGCTGTTCGCCATCGTCATCGAACGAAAGGTGCTGGCGCGCATGCAGATGCGCCCCGGTCCTAACCGGGTCGGGCCGAAGGGCTGGCTGCAGAGCCTCGCCGACGGCATCAAGCTGGCCCTCAAGGAGGACATCGTCCCCGCCGGCGTCGACCGGGCGATCTACGTGATGGCTCCGGTCATCTCGACGGTCCCGGCGATCACCGCGTTCGCGGTGATCCCGTTCGGTCCGGAGGTCAGCATCTTGGGCCATCGCACCGATCTGCAACTGGCAGACCTGCCGATCGCGGTGTTGTTCATCTTGGCGATGTCCTCGATCGGGGTGTACGGCATCATCCTGGCCGGCTGGTCATCCGGGTCGCCGTACCCGCTGTTGGGCGGCATCCGCTCCACCGCGCAGGTGATCTCCTACGAAGTCGCGATGGGCTTGTCGTTCGCGTCGGTGTTCCTCTACGCCGGCACGATGTCCACCTCGAGCATCGTGGCCGCCCAGGACGGGATCTGGTTCGCATTCCTGCTGCTGCCGTCGTTCATGGTCTATCTGACCGCGATGGTCGGTGAGACCAACCGGGCGCCGTTCGATCTGCCCGAAGCCGAGGGCGAGCTCGTCGGCGGATTCCACACCGAGTACTCGTCGTTGAAGTTCGCGCTGTTCTTCCTGGCCGAATACATCAACATCACCACGGTTTCGGCGTTGGCCGTCACGTTGTTCTTCGGCGGCTGGCACGCGCCGTTCCCGCTGAACCTGTGGGCCGGCGCAAACCAGGGATGGTGGCCGCTGCTGTGGTTCACCGCCAAGGTGTGGGGATTCATCTTCATGTACATCTGGCTGCGCGCCACCCTGCCCCGGCTGCGGTACGACCAGTTCATGGCGCTGGGCTGGAAGATCCTGATCCCGGTGGCATTGCTGTGGGTGCTGCTCGCGGCGGTGATGCGCAGCCTGGGCAACGAGGGCTACCAGCACTGGGAGGCGGTGCTGATCGCTATCAGCACACTCACCACGCTGCTGGTGCTGGCGGTGTTGCACCGCCGCTTCAGCGCGGTGAACACCGGGCCGGACGAGCCCGCGCCTGCGCCGGTCGTCGCATCCGAAGGTTCTTTTCCGACACCACCGCTGCCGCAGCGGAATTCACCGCGGGTCAAGGAGGATGTCAATGGCTAAGCTCAGAGACGCGCTCGCCGGGTTCGGCGTCACCTGGCGAACGATGTTCAAGCGGCCGATCAATGACGGCTACCCGGAGCAGAAGAAGCCGACGGCGCGGCGCTATCACGGCCGCCACCAGCTCAACCGGCATCCGGACGGGTTGGAGAAGTGCATCGGCTGCGAACTGTGCGCGTGGGCATGTCCGGCCGATGCCATCTACGTGGAGGCCGCCGACAACACCGACGACGAACGCTTCTCGCCCGGCGAACGCTACGGCCGGGTTTACCAGATCAACTATCTGCGCTGCATCGGCTGCGGACTGTGCATCGAAGCCTGCCCGACGCGCGCGCTGACCATGACCAACGACTACGAGATGGCCGCGGACAACCGGGCCGATCTGATCTTGGAACGTCACCAGCTGCTGGCGCCGCTGGAGCCCGGTATGACCGCACCGCCGCACCCGATGCCGCCGGGCGCCACCGAGAAGGACTACTACCTGGGCAGGGTCGGCCCGGATGGGCTCGACGAGAACCCGGACCTGTTCGTCATGCTGGACCGGAAGAAGCAGGGCAAAGCCTGATGGACGCCGCACTGCTTGCCTCCGACATCGTCGTCCGCACCTCCACGGGGGAGGCGGTGACCTTCTGGGTCCTCGGCGCCCTGGCCCTGGTCGGCGCCGTCGGGGTCGTGACGGCCGCCAAAGCGGTGTATTCGGCACTGTTTCTCGCGATGACGATGCTCTCCCTGGCCGTTTTCTACTTCGTCCAGGACGCGATGTTCCTCGGCGTGGTGCAGATCGTGGTCTACACCGGCGCGGTGATGATGCTGTTCCTGTTCGTGATGATGCTGATCGGGGTCGACTCCGCCGAGTCATTGGTGGAGACGCTGCGCGGCCAGCGGATCGCCTCGACCCTCGCCGGGATCGGTTTCGGGGTGCTGCTGATCGCCGGGATCGGCGGCGCGACGATGCACCTGCGCGGAATCGGCGCCCCGGCCACCGGCGGCTCGGCCGACTCCGGCATGGTGGGCCAGGGCAACGTCGAGGGGCTGGCGGCGCTGATCTTCACCCGCTACCTCTGGGCCTTCGAACTCACCAGTGCGCTGCTGATCACCGCGGTGGTCGCGGCCATGGTGTTGACCCATCGGGAGCGGCTGCAGCCGCGGCTGACGCAGCGGGAGCTGTCCATCCTGCGTTTCCGGTCCGGCACCCGCCCCACCCCGCTGCCGACGCCGGGCGTCTACGCCCGCCACAACGCCGTCGACATCGCCGCGCGACTGCCCGACGGCTCCTACTCGGAGCTGTCGGTGTCGGACACCTTGCAGCACCGCTGGGTCGGCGCCACCGGCAACGCGGCCCACGCCGACGACGATGCTGCGGGGCGGCGGATGGCTCCGGCGAGCAACGGGGAGGAGTCAGGCCAATGAACCCGGAAAACTATCTCTACCTGTCGGCGATGCTGTTCACCCTCGGCGCCACCGGGGTGATGTTGCGGCGCAACGCGTTGGTGATGTTCATGTGTGTCGAGCTGATGCTCAACGCCGCCAACCTGGCGTTCGTCACCTTCGCCCGGCTGCACTCCCAGCTCGACGGCCAGATGGTGGCCTTCTTCACCATGGTCGTCGCCGCCTGCGAGGTGGTTATCGGCCTGGCCATCATCATGACGATCTTCCGGGCCCGGCGATCCGTGTCGGTCGACGACGCGAACTTACTGCGCGGCTAGGAGTTGGGAAGCTCTATGACGAATCTGAGCCAGCTGAGCTGGCTGCTGGTGGCCCTGCCGGCGGCCGGCGCGTTGATCCTGCTGCTCGGCGGGCGACGGACCGACCGCTGGGGACACCTGCTGGCCTGTGCCGCGGTGCTCTCCTCGTTCGGGATCGGGCTGGCGCTGCTGGCCGAGATGCTGCGCCGGAGCGGCGAGGACCGGGCGATTCACAGCCACCTGTTCAGCTGGGTGCCGGTTGGTGCGCTGCAGGTCGACTTCGGGATCCTGATCGATCAGCTGTCGATCTGCTTCGTGTTGCTGATCAGTGGGGTGGGCGCGCTGATCCACATCTACTCGATCGGCTACATGAAGGACGACCCCGACCGCCGGAGGTTCTTCGCCTACCTGAACCTGTTCGTCGCGGCGATGCTGCTGCTGGTCGTCGCCGACAACTATCTGGGCCTGTACGTGGGCTGGGAAGGTGTCGGCCTGGCGTCTTACCTGCTGATCGGATTCTGGTACGCGCGGCCGGTCGCGGCGGCGGCCGGCAAGAAGGCGTTCGTGTCCAACCGGGTCGGCGACATCGGGCTGTCGCTGGCCATGTTCGCGATGTTCGCCGGCTTCGGCACGCTGTCGTTCGATGGGCTGTTCGGCGCGGTCGAAGCGGCCGGGTCCAGCGGGTGGACCACCGCCATCGGGTTGCTGCTGTTGCTGGGAGCGTGCGCCAAGTCCGCGCAGGTTCCGCTGCAGGCCTGGTTGTTCGACGCGATGGAAGGCCCCACCCCGGTGTCGGCGCTGATCCACGCCGCCACCATGGTGACCGCCGGGGTGTACCTGATCGTGCGGTCCGGCCCGGTGTTCGACCTGTCCGCCGACGCGCGGCTGGCGGTCGTGGTGGTCGGTGCGGTCACGCTGCTGTTCGGTGCGATCATCGGCTGCGCCAAAGACGACATCAAGCGGGCGCTGGCCGCATCCACCGTCAGCCAGATCGGCTACATGGTGCTGGCCGCGGGGCTCGGCCCGGCCGGCTACGCCGTCGCGATCATGCACCTGCTCACCCACGGTTTCTTCAAGGCCGGACTGTTCCTGGGCTCGGGTTCGGTGATGCACGGGATGAACGACGAACAGGACATGCGCCGCTACGGCGCGCTGCGTGCCTTCATGCCGGTGACGTTCGTGACGTTCGGCCTGTGCTATCTGGCGATCATCGGGGTGCCGCCATTCGCCGGCTACTGGTCCAAAGACGCGATCATCGAGGCCGCGTTGGCAACCGGCGGGACGCGAGGCTGGATCTTGGGCGCGGTGACCATCCTGGGTGCCGGCATCACCGCGTTCTACATGACCCGGGTGATGCTGATGACATTCGGCGGTGAGCGTCGCTGGGCGGCGGACGAGAGCGAGGTGAGCCACGAACGGGCGCTGCAACATCCGCACGAGTCCCCGCGGGTGATGACCTGGCCGATGATCGTGCTGGCCGTCGGCGCCGTGTTCTCCGGAGCCGCGCTGGCCATCGGCGGTCGCCTCGAGCACTGGCTGGAACCGGTGGTGACCGGGGCCGCGGCGGCCGGCCACGAAGCGGCGCATCTCATCCCGGCCTGGCTCACCGGCGCCATCACGCTGGGGGTGGTGCTGGTCGGGGTGGCGGTGGCCTTCCGCATGTACGGCCGTAAGCCGATACCCATCACCGCGCCCACCGACGTGTCGCCCCTGACGGTGGCGGCCCGCCAGTATCTCTACGGCGATGCCTTCAACGAGGAGGTGTTCATGCGTCCGGGTAACCGACTGGCGCAAGCCCTGGTCGACGTCGACGACCGGGTGGTGGACGGTTCGGTCAACGCCGGAGCCGGGTTGGTCGCGCTCGCATCGCTTCTGATGCGGCGCTTGCAGACCGGGTTCGTGCGCTCCTATGCGCTGACCATGCTGGCCGGCGCCGTGCTGGTCGTCGCGGTAGTCCTGGCGGTGCAACTGTGAACATGAACCTGCCCTGGTTGAGCCTGCTCTGGTTGGTGCCACTGGTGGGCGCCGGCGCCGTGATCGTGCTGCCGGCCGGAGCGGCACGACTGGCGAAGCTGACCGGCCTGCTGGTGAGCCTGGTGACGCTGGCGATAGCGGTGGTGATCACCGTCGAGTTCGACACCACCCCGGTCGCCGCCCCGTACCAGTTCGTCGAATCCCATGCCTGGATACCGGCTTTCGGGGCGCGCTACACGCTCGGTGTCGACGGTATCGCGGTGGTGCTGGCGTTGCTGACCGCCGGGCTGGTGCCGCTGCTGATGCTTGCCGGCTGGAACGACGGCGAGGGTAAGCGTCGTCGCGGCCCGCACGCCTTCGCCGCCCTCACCCTGGCCGTCGAGGCGATGGTGCTGATCTCGCTGGTATCGCTGGACGTACTGCTGTTCTACGTCTTCTTCGAGGCGATGCTGATCCCGATGTACTTCATGATCGGCGGCTTCGGCAACGGCGCCAAGCGTTCCCAAGCGGCATTGAAGTTCCTGCTGTACAACCTGTTCGGCGGCCTGATCATGCTGGCCGCGGTGATCGGCGTGTACATGGTGAGCGCCCGGGAGGGCACCTCGGGCGGCACCTTCGACTTCCGCGAACTGGTCTCGTTGTTCTCGTCCGCCACCACCACGGTGGATCCGGGTGTGCTCAAACTGCTGTTCGCCGGCTTCATGTTCGCGTTCGCGGTCAAGGCGCCACTGTGGCCGCTGCACCGGTGGCTGCCCGACGCCGCGGTGGAATCCACCCCGGCCACCGCGGTGCTGATGATGGCGGTCATGGACAAGGTGGGGACCTTCGGCATGCTGCGCTACTGCCTGCAGTTGTTCCCCGACGCCTCAACGTATTTCCGCCCCGCCATCATCGTGCTGGCGGTGATCGGGGTGGTCTACGGGGCGATGGTGGCGATCGGCCAGCGCGACATCATGCGGCTGATCGCCTACACGTCGATCTCACACTTCGGCTTCATCATCCTGGGGATCTTCGTGATGACCAGCCAGGGCCAGAGCGGTTCGACGCTGTACATGCTCAACCACGGGTTGTCGACCGCGGCGCTGTTCCTGATCGCCGGGTTCTTGATCTCCCGGCGCGGCGGCACCCGGGCGATCGCCGACTACGGCGGCGTGCAGAAGGTGGCCCCGGTGATGGCCGGTACCTTCATGGTCGCGGCGATGGCCACCCTGTCGCTGCCGGGGCTGGCCCCCTTCATCAGCGAATTCCTGGTATTGGTGGGCACCTTCAACCGCTACTGGCTGGCGGCGGCCGTCGGCAGCACCGCGCTGGTGCTGTCGTCGATTTACATGTTGTGGCTGTATCAGCGGGTGATGACCGGCCCGGTCACCGCGGGTAACGAACGCATCCGAGATCTGGTACCCCGCGAGCTCGTCGTCGTCGCGCCGTTGATCGCGTTGCTGGTGTTCTTGGGCTTCTACCCGAAACCGGTGCTCGACATCATCAATCCGGGCGTCGCGCACACCTTGACCACGATCGGTGAGACCGACCCGGCACCGCTGACCGCTGAGGGGGCGCACTGACCATGTCGGGCATGCCAACACCCCACATCGAGTACGACCTGTTGTTGCCGCTGCTGATCGTCTTCGGCACCGCGGTCACCGGCCTGCTGTTCGAGGCGTTCGTGGCGCGACGGGCGCGCTATCTGATGCAGGTTCTGCTCGCCATCGGCGGGTTGGCCGCGGCGTTCATCAGCCTGGTCGCCGTGGGACGGGACCTGCCGGCCGACGGCCACATCACGGTGCTCGGCGCGATCGCCGTCGACCGGCCGGCGCTGGTGTTGCAGGGCATCGTGCTACTGGTCGGGATCATGGCCGTCATCTTCATCGCCGAACGCAACACCGGCGCGGGAGCTTCCGAGGGGCCGGGCGCCGCGACGGCACCCGCTGCAACCCTAGCCGCCGACGGCCGGGCAGGCCTGGACTCCTTCACCCCGCAGGCCTCGGCGGTGCCGGGCAGCGTCGCCGAACTCGAGGCGGCCCGCAGCGGGATGATCCAGACCGAGGTGTTCCCGCTGACGATGCTGGCGATCGGCGGGATGCTGGTGTTCCCGGCGGCCAACGATCTGGTGACGATGTTCGTGGCCCTCGAGGTGCTCTCGCTGCCGCTGTATCTGCTGTGCGGGCTGGCCCGGTACCGTCGGCTGCTGTCGCAGGAGGCGGCGCTGAAGTACTTCCTGCTGGGCGCGTTCTCCTCGGCGCTGTTCTTATTCGGGGCCGCCCTGCTCTACGGCACCACCGCCTCGCTGACGTTGTCCGATATCGGCGAGCAGCTGTTCTCCCACAACAACGATCCGCTGGCGCTGATCGGCGCCGGACTGCTGTTGGTGGGGCTGTTCTTCAAGGTCGGCGCGGTGCCGTTCCACTCTTGGGTCCCCGACGTCTACGTCGGCGCGCCGACGCCCATCACCGGGTTCATGGCGGCCGCGACCAAGGTCGCCGCATTCGGGGCGATGCTGCGGATCATCTATGTCGCACTGCCGGCGCTGCACGACCAGTGGCGCCCGCTGCTGTGGCTGATCTCGGTGCTGACCATGGTGGTCGCCACCATTGCGGCCATCACCCAGACCGAAATCAAGCGGATGCTGGCCTACTCCTCGATCGCCCATGTCGGCTTCGTGCTCACCGGGGTACTGGCGGCGACCCCGGCGGGGGTCTCCTCGACACTGTTCTACCTGGCCGCCTACAGCTTCTCGACCGTCGGCGCGTTCGCCGTCGTGAACCTGATCCGCGGGCCCGGCGGCGAAGAAGAGCTCGACATGTCCCGCTGGGCCGGACTGGGACAGCGTTACCCCATCGTGGGGCTGCTGTTTTCGATGTTCCTGCTGGCGTTCGCGGGCATCCCGTTGACCAGTGGATTCATCAGCAAGTTCGCCGTGTTCGCCGCGGCCGCCGAGAGTGGCGCCGTGCCGCTGGTAGTGATCGGTGTGATCGCCAGCGGTGTCGCCGCCTACTTCTATGTGCGGGTGATCGTGCTGATGTTCTTCACCGACTCCCCCGACAACCCGCCGCAACTGGTGCAGCCCAGCGTGTGGAGTAAGACGGCGATCGCGCTGTGCGCCGCGGTCACCGTGGTGCTGGGCGTGTTCCCGCAACCGCTACTCGACCTGGTGGACGCCGCTACCCAGTTCGCATTCTGACGTTCACCAACGAGGGCTGACTTCCTCGGCAGCAACGTCACGGCGGTCGCGTGCTGGTGCTGCTCGACATCTTCCGGCTGGTGTTTCCCTAGCCGCGATCCACCATCGAAGCGGGCCCGAGCGGCGGTTCGCGGGCGCGCCGGCATCAGCGGGTCCATCATGGACGGGTGGACGACGAATCGTTTCAGCGACTGGTCGCGATGCTGGACTACACCATGTTCGTGGTGACCACTGCGGCCGACGGTCATGCCTCGGGCTGTCTGGTCGGGTTCGCCACCCAGACCAGCCTGGCGCCACCGAGGTTTCTGGTCGGGGTGTCCGAACGCAACCACACCTTCGGGGTCGCGGCCCGATCCGACCATTTGGCCGTCCATGTGCTGTCGCGCGGTGACATTGAGCTCGCCCGGCTTTTCGGCGGCCGAACCGGCGATGACATCGACAAATTCGAGCACTGCTCCTGGCACAGCGGCCCGGCCGGCATGCCGATTCTCGACGACGCGCCGGCATGGTTCGTCGGAAAGACGCTGAGCCGTATCGAACTCGGCGACCACCTGGGTTATCTGCTGGAACCGATCGCCGGGTACGCCCCTCCGCACACCGGCGGCCTACTGGCATTCTCCGACGTCGACGACATCGAAGCGGGCCACGACGCCTGAAGAAGCCCGAGCCGGAAGTCGTTCCGCCGCTCAGCTGGGTTGCCGCACCGCAAGGCCCGCAGCGGTGTAGATCGCGTCGATGACGGTCATGTTCTCGATCGCGTCCTCCGGCGTGGTGGGCACCGGCGCGCCGCGCAGCACGGCGTCGGCGAACGCATCGAGCTGATAGGCATACGACGCCCGGTGGGGGAAACGCTCGACGCGCCCGCCCTGCTCCGAGCGGACCCGCAGCCGGTGAAAGTACTGCGGCATCAGCGGGTTGAGCGCCCGCAGCTCGCCGCGATCGCCGATCACGCGGGCGCTGACCTGCAGCAGGTTCGACGACCACAGCGAGCAGCGAATCGCCCCGGTGTGCCCAGCCGGGAACCGCAACTGCGCGGTCATGGCCCGGTCGACCTGCGGGTCGCGCAGTTTCGCCTGCGCGGAAATCACTTCCGGCGTCGCCCCGCCAAAGGTGCGGACCATGTGCACCGGGTAACAGCCGGCGTCCATCAGCGCCCCGCCGGCCAGCGAGATGTCGTAGCGGATGTCGGAGAACCGGGGCAGCGGGAAGCTCAGCGCGGCCTCCACCCGCCGCAGCGTTCCCAACTCCCCCGAGGCGATGATCTCCTCGATGCGCAACGTCATCGGGTGATAGCGGTAGTGGAACGCCTCCATCACCACCCGGTCGGTTTTGGCCGTGACCGCCGCGATCTCGCGGGCCTCGTCGGCATTGGCGGTGAACGGCTTCTCGCACAGCACGTGCTTTTCGGCGGCCAGCGCCGCCCGCGTCCACCGCCCGTGCAGGTTGTTGGGCAGCGGGTTGTAGACCGCATCGACCTCCGGGTCGGCGATCAGCGCCTCATAGCTGTCGTGGACCCGGCCGATACCGTGCTTGGCGGCGAACGCACGCGCCCGACCGGGGTCACGCGCGGCGACCGCGCTCACCACCACCTCGGGGTTGTCGGCAGCGGGTTTGAGCAGTGCCACCGGGGCGATCCGCGCGGCGCCGAGCACACCGATCCGCAGTACCGGCCGGCTCATGCGGCCGTGGTCCGTTGCAGACTGAACCCGGCCACCCGCGCGCCGTGCTGCGCCGGTGTCGTCATGTCGATCACCGCGCGCGCCTGCTCGCGCACCGGGGTGTCGGGATCGAGCACAGACAGGTAGACCTCGTGCGCGGCCAGGGCGTCTATCGCGGCGTCGAGGTAGCCGTCCACGGCCTCGACGTGGGTGGGTTCCGGCCCGTTCTGGAACAGCCAACGCGGCGGCTTGTCCAGCGTGTCCCAGACGTCGGTGACCGCGGCGGCGAATTCGATGTGGTCGCGTTGGTTGGGGGCGTCCGGGCCGAACTGCGCGCCGCCGTAGATGCTCACCACCACCTCGGGCCGGACCTCGGTGATCACCGCGGCGATCTTGGCGCGCAACTCCGGCGTGTTACGGATATCGCTGTCGGGGAAGTCCCAGAAGTCGACGCCCTCATCCGGATGCACACCCACGATGGCCGCCGCCCGCCGCTGCTCGGCCTCCCGGAGCGGCCCGGCCTGCTGCGGTGGCATTCCCTCGATACCGGCCTCGCCGCGGCAGGCCAGCGCGTAGCGGACGGTCTTGCCCGCCGCGGTCCACTTGGCCACCGCGGCGGCCATCCCATACTCGGGATCGTCGGGATGAGGCACCAGCACCAGCAGCGATGTCCAGTCGGCCGGGAAGGGCAGCGGTTCGGGGAATCCGGACATCGGCTAGGCCATCACGCCGTGAGCGAGGATGTCGGCGGTCTGCTGCACCCAGTCACCACCGAGTTGGTCGTCGGGCCGCAGGAACATGGCCAACAGCGTTGCCCCGCCGATCAGTTCGACGAGCCGGTCGGGGTCCACATCTGCTCGTGCATCACCGCGGGCCACCGCGTCGGCCACCCAGGCGCGCATCACCTCGAACAGGTCCGCGAATCGTTCCAGGGCCCGTGCGGTGAGCTCGGCGTTGGTCGCCATGTCGGCGATCAGGCCGGGCAGCGCGGCCCGCACCACCGGATTGGTCAGCGCCTCGCGCGCGCCGGCCATCATCGCCCGGAGGTCACCGGCCACATCCCCCGGTGGCGCCGTCACCGCACTCGGGGGCACCGAGAGCACGGCCTCGTGCACCAGTTCGGCCTTGCTGGGCCACCGGCGGTACAGCGCGGTTTTGGTCGTCCCGGCCCGTTCCGCGACGGCGGCCAGGCTCAGGTTCGAATATCCGACCTCGACAACCAGTTCCGCGGCGGCCTTCAATATGGCAGCGTCGATACGGGGATCGCGGGGCCGCCCGGCACCGGATCCCTTGTCAACCGGTGAAGCTTCTGCTTTCATAACGCTACCTGTCGTATCGTAATTTTCTGTGACGGAGGACGCAACCGTGGCCGACCAACCGACCGTGGAAAGAGACGTCGGCCGGATCCAACGTTCCAGCCGCGATGTCACCACCTTGCCCACGGTAATGTCTCGCTGGCTTGCGACGCAGTTGCCCGACGGCGCCACGCCGGAGATCACCGTCGAAAGCGGGGTCGACACCAACGGCATGTCGTCGGAGACCATCATGCTCACCGGCCGCTGGGCCCAGCAGGGGGCGCCGCTCGAGCAACGCTGGGTCATGCGGGTGGCGCCCAGCGACGAAGACGTCCCGGTGTTTCCGGCCTACCGGCTGGACCACCAGTTCGAGGTCATGCGGCGGGTCGGCGAGCTCACCGACGTCCCGGTGCCCAAGGTCCGCTGGATCGAAGCCACCGGCGAGGTGCTGGGCCGGCCGTTCTTTCTGATGGACCGCGTCGACGGCGAGGTCCCCCCCGATGTCATGCCCTACACCTTCGGCGGCAACTGGTTCGCCGACGCCACCACCGAACAGCAACGGACCCTGCAGGACACCACCGTCGAGGTGCTGGCCAAGCTGCACGCGATTCCGGACGCCACCGGGCAATTCGGCTTCCTCGACGAGGACGACGACGGGTCCACCGACGACACCGCGCTGCGCCGGCACTTCGACCGCGTGCGGCAGTGGTATGAGTTCGCGGTGCCCGACATCGGGCGCTCGGCGCTGCTGGACCGCACCATCGCCTGGCTGGAGGCACACTGGCCGGCCGAGGTCGCCGCCGG
Source organism: Mycolicibacter senuensis (assembly GCF_003284925.1). Lineage (GTDB taxonomy): Bacteria > Actinomycetota > Actinomycetes > Mycobacteriales > Mycobacteriaceae > Mycobacterium > Mycobacterium algericum_A. Next base: position 33,338 of record NZ_QMEX01000020.1, on the reverse strand, counting down.
CGAGACGGTGCTGTGCTGGGGCGACTCCCGGATCGGCAACGTGCTCTACCGCGACTTCCGCCCGGTCGCCGTGCTGGACTGGGAGATGGTGGCGCTGGGGCCGCGCGAGCTGGACGTGTCGTGGGTGATCTTCGCGCACCGCGTCTTCGAGGAACTCGCCGGGCTGGCCGGGCTGCCGGGGCTGCCGCAGGTGCTGCGCGAAGACGACGTGCGGGCCAGCTACCAGCGGCTCACCGGCATCGAGCTGGGGGACCTGCACTGGTTCTACGTCTACGCCGGCCTGATGTGGGCGATCGTGTTCATGCGTACCGGGGCCCGCCGGGTGCACTTCGGCGAGATGGAACGGCCCGCGGACCCCGAATCCCTCTTCTACCACGCAGGGTTGCTGAAAAAGCTGATCGGAGAACAGAACTGATGCTGGGACCACTCGACGAATACCCGGTTCACCAACTGCCGCAACCGATCGCCTGGCCGGGTTCCTCGGATCGCAACTTCTACGATCGCTGCTACCTCAACGCCCATGACCGCACCGGGGACATCTTCGTGATCACCGGCTGCGGCTACTACCCCAACCTCGGCGTCAAAGACGCGTTCGTCCTGGTACGGCGGGGCGACACCCAGACCGCGGTGCACCTGTCGGATGCCATCGATCAGGATCGGCTCAACCAGCACGTCGGGGGCTACCGCATCGAGGTCACCGATCCGCTGCGCTCGCTGCGAGTGATCCTTGAGGAGACCGAGGGTATCGCGCTCGACCTGCGCTGGCAGGGGCTGTTCGACGCCGTGCAGGAACAGCCGCACATCCTGCGGTCCGGTAACCGGGTGACGCTGGACGCGCAGCGCTTCGCCCAGCTGGGTTCCTGGAGCGGGCAGATCGTGATCGACGGCGAGCAGATCACCGTCGACCCGTCGGTGTGGATCGGGTCGCGCGACCGGTCCTGGGGTATCCGACCGGTCGGCGAGCGCGAACCGGCAGGCCGGCCCGCCGACCCGCCGTTCGACGGCATGTGGTGGCTGTATGTACCGATGGCGTTCGACGATTTCGCGGTGGTGATGATCATCCAGGAGGAGCCCGACGGCTTCCGCTCACTCAACGACTGCACCAGGATCTGGCGCGATGGCCGCGTCGAGCAGCTGGGCTGGCCGCGGGTGACCGCCCGCTACCGTTCCGGCACCCGCATCGCGACCGGTGCCACCATCGAGGCGACCCGGCCGGACGGCACCCCGGTGGTCTTCGAGGTGGAATCCAAACTGCCAGTGCCGATTCACGTCGGTGGCGGATACGGCGGCGACAGCGACTGGCTGCACGGGGAATGGAAGGGCGAGAAGTTCAGCGAGCGGCTGACCTACGACATGACCGATCCGGCGGTCATCGCGCGCACCAGCTTCGGGATGATCGACCACGTCGGGCGTGCGGTGTGCCGCGAGGGCGACGCCAACGCCCCGGTGGAGGGTTGGGGACTCTTCGAGCACGGCGTGCTGGGCCGCCACGACCCGACGGGATTCCCCGACTGGGTCACCATGGCGCCGTAACTCTGCGGCGCCGGCCCCGCACCCTCAACGCCATGGCCCCACTGTGCGCGATCAGGCCAGGCCATCGACGATCTCGCCGATCAACGCCGGCGCGATCGGCGCGGCCTGGTAGACGCAGACCGTCTCGGAGATGCCGTCGACCCGGTCGCGGATGCGCGCGGCTACCTGCGCCGGCGTGCCGCATGCGGCGATGGTGTGCAGGATCTCGTCGGTGATCGCTGCCCCCAACTGCGCCCACTGCCCCTGCTTGGACAACGCGTTGAGTTCGGGTTGCAGCGCTTCCCAGCCGTGGGCGGCCAACACCGGGGCGTATGCGGGTGTGGACGCATAGAAACCGAGCAGCATCCGGGTGGCGGCTTCGGCGGCCTCTCGCTCGGCGTCGGTGGCGCCGGTGGCCACGATGATTTCGGGCACCACTGCGAAGTCTTCTCGTGCGCGCCCCGCTTGTGCCAGCCCGTCGCGGACCGCGGCCATGGTGTTGCGGTGCAGGAATCGCTTGGTGGAGAACGGCATCACCAGCAGTCCATCGGCATGTTCGGCGGCGGCCCGGGTCAGCCGCGGCCCCAGGGCGCCGACGTAGATCGGCGGGGCGCCGTACGGGTTCGGCCCCGGGCTGAACGTCGGCGTCATCAACGTGTGCCGGTAGTAGTGACCCCGAAAGTCCAAGCGGGCGCCGGTCTGCCAGGCCTCGAAGATGGCCCGAAGCGCACCGACCAGCTCGACCATGCGGTCCACCGGACGGTCGAAGGCCGCACCGAACCGCTTCTCGATCTGCGCGCGCACCTGGGTGCCCAGCCCCAGGATGAACCGTCCGCCGCTGAGCAGCTGGTGGTCATTAGCCTGGTGGGCGAGGTGGATCGGGTTGCGCGGGAAGGCGATCGCGACGTTGGTCATCAGGTCCAGGCCGCCGACACCGGCCGCCAGCGTCAGCGGTGCGAACACGTCGTGCGGGCCCTCGAAGGTGAAGACGCCGCTCACCCCGGCGGCGCGCAACGCGCGGGCCTGGTCGGCGACACCGGTCAGCCCGCTCAGCGCCGTGAGGACCTTCAACGCCGTCAGGAGATGATTCCGCGGTCGGCCGTCATGCCGCCCGCCGATCCGCTGACCAGCTCGGCCAGGTCGCGAAGCTCGCGATTCACCACGGCGGGGTGCTCGAGGATCGAGCAGTGTCCCCCGGCGACCTCGACGAACTTCGTGAGGTTGGGCGTCAGGTCGGCGATGCGCCGCGACGCCACCATAGGCAGCAGCCGATCACGGGTGCTGCCAACCACCAGGGTGGGCACTGTCAGCCCGTCGAGGCTGAGGTAGGACGAGTAGCCGAGCGAGTCCACGAGGGTCCGCACCCAGTGGCCGCGGCCGACCGGCGGGGTGTGGGCGAACAGGTCGCAGATCAATGACGTGACAGCGGGATCGGCCTCGCCGCCGACGGCGAGCATGTGCACGAATCGCCGGACCGCCAAGTTCGCCGGCCCGACGATCGGGACACTGCCGAACGTCAGCAGCGCCCGGCGTGCCGCCTGCACGCGCGCCCGCTGCAGCGGTGGCGCCACCGCGAACAGGTCGACTTCGGCGAGCAGGTTGCCGGTGGTGGTGTTGATCAGCGCCACCGCGTCGGCGCGTTCCTCGACCCGGTGGCGATAGCGGTCCGACCAGGCGCTGATCGCGATGCCGCCCATCGAATGCCCGGCGATCACGGCGCGCTCACCGGGCGCCAGCGTGGCCTCCAGCACCGAATCCAGGTCGGATGCCAGATGCGTCAGCGTGTATCCACCGCGCTTGGGCACCCCGCTGCTGCCGTGGCCGCGATGGTCATAGGCGATCACCCGGTAGTCCTTGGCCAGCTCGGCGATCTGGTTTCCCCAAACCCGAATGGCGCAGGTGATGCCGTGTGCCAGCACGATCGGGTATCCGTCTGCCGGGCCGAACACCTGGGTGTGGAGCTTGGTTCCGTCGGCGGCCCGAACCGCCATGGTGCGAGCGGGCGGTAACGCCGACGGGAAGGTGCCGGCGCCTCGGCGCCTGTGGGACCCCGGAGAACTCAGAGCACTCATCGCCACCTCATCGAAAGGGCGGCAACGCTGCCGCATCGCGAGTCTACGCCGAGGTGGTTTAGGTTTTTCCTCAGCCACTACATACGGAGGTCGCCCATGCGCGCGGTACAGATATCCCAGCTCGACGGACCGGCAGCCGCCCGGGTGGTCGATCTCGACGAGCCGTCCGGCGACGACATGGTCGTCATCGACGTGCACGCCGCCGGGGTGGCCTTCCCCGATGTGCTGCAGTCCCGCGGGCTCTACCAGCACAAACCCGACCTGCCGTTCGTGCCGGGCGGAGAGGCCGCCGGGGTGGTGCGCAGCGCCCCGGCGGGCGCGCATGTCCGCGCCGGGGACCGGGTGGCGGCGCTGACCATGCTCAACGGCGCAATGGCGCAGGTGATCGCACTGCCCGCCGAGCAGGTGTTCAAGCTGCCTGACGTGGTGTCGTTCGAGGCCGGCGCCGGACTGCTGTTCAACGACCTCACCGTGCTGTTCGCATTGACCACCCGCGGCAAGCTGTCGCAGGGCGCCACGGTGCTGGTGCACGGCGCCGCCGGCGGCATCGGCACCTCGACGCTGCGGCTGGCGGGGCCGCTGGGGGCATCGCGGGTGATCGCCGTGGTCTCCACCGAGGCCAAAGCCGAGGTGGCCCGGGCCGCCGGCGCCACCGACACCGTGTTGGCCGACGGCTTCCGCGGCGCGGTGGCCGAGTTGACCGGCGGCAAAGGGGTGGATCTGATCCTCGACCCGGTCGGCGGTGACCGGTTCACCGACTCGCTGCGGTCGTTGACGCCCGGCGGAAAACTGCTGGTGGTGGGGTTCACCGGCGGTGAGATTCCCACGGTGAAGGTGAACCGGCTGCTGCTGAACAACATCGACGTGGTCGGCGTCGGGTGGGGGGCGTGGGTGATGTCGCATCCCGGCGAGCTGCAGCGGCAGTGGGGCACCCTGGAGCAGCTGTTGGCCTCGGGGGCGGTGTCGGCGCCGCAACCCGAGGTGTTTGCCCTCGACGATGCCGCTGATGCGCTGGCGGCGTTGGAGAACCGCACCGCGAAGGGCAAGGTGGTGTTGCGGCTGCGGGAATAACGCCCCGCGCCGACCGGATGATTCGCTGCTTCCCGCAGCCTGGACCTGGGTACCCGCATCGGGCAGGGATTCCAGACGACACCAGCCAGCGAGGACAGTGATGGACACCATTCGTAATCAGGCCGAGTGGCCACGTACTGCGGCACGCTGCCTCGGCGCGATGCTGCTGACCATCGGGGCGATGCTGCTGCACCCGGCTGCGGCGGCATCGGCGCAGCCGTGCCCGGACGTGGAGGTGGTGTTCGCCCGCGGAACCGGTGAGCCGCCCGGGGTCGGCGGCGTCGGGCAGGCGTTCGTCGACGCGTTGCGCGCCGAAGCCGGCGGCAGGTCGGTCGAGGTCTACCCGGTCAACTACGCCGCCAGCGGCGATTTCGGTGCGGGCATCGACTTCGCCCGGACCGTCGTCGACGGGATCCGCGACGAGGCCGACCACATTCAGGCGACCGCGGCGCGCTGTCCCGGCACCAAGATGGTGCTCGGCGGCTTCTCGCAGGGCGCCGTCGTCACCGGTTTCGTCACCTCGCCGTCGGTTCCCAAGGAGGTGCCCGCGGAGTTCCTGGGCTACGTGCCCTCGCCGATGCCGCCGGAGGTGGCCGATCACGTTGCCGCGGTGGCCCTGCTCGGCCTGCCGTCCGAAGACTTCCTCCGCGGCTACGGCGCACCCCCGGTCACGATCGGCCCGCTGTATGCGCCCAAGACCATCGAACTGTGCGCGCCCGGCGACACCATCTGCAATGGCGCTCCCGGCGGGCCACCGAACATCGCCCATGCCACGTACCCGGCCAACGGCATGGTCGGCCAGGCGGCACGGTTCGCCGCGCAGCGACTCTGACCCGACGCCGGCCGCCCGAGGCGAGCCCGTATACGTCGTGTCTGGCAAGATATCGGCTAGCCTGTTCACTGGACACTATGTCCCGCGAGATGGCACGGGCGCGAGGAGCACGACGAGATGCCAGACACGGTTGGCTCCCTGGGGCCTCAGCCGGCGCAGTACGACGCCGAGTGGGTGCGCGCCAAGTACGCGCTCGAACGCGACAAGCGGATGCGGCCCGACGCGGTCAACCAGTTCATCGAGGTCACAGCCGATTTCTCGCACTATGCCGACGACCCGTGGACCGAGCGAGTCGAACGGGACCCGGTGCGCGATCACGTCCAGGTGGCGATCATCGGCGCCGGCCTGGGCAGCCTGATCGCTGCCGCGCGGTTACAAGAAGCCGGCATCGACGACATCCGGATGGTCGACACCGCCGGCGATTTCGGCGGCACCTGGTATTGGAACCGCTATCCGGGCGTGCAGTGCGACGTCGAGTCCTACATCTATCTGCCGTTGCTCGAAGAGTTGGACTACGTTCCCACCGAGCGCTACGCGCACGGCCCGGAGATCCGCGAACACCTGCAGAACATCGCCAAGCACTACGGCCTCTACGAGAACGCCCTGCTGGGCACCACCGTCACCGGCCTGCGCTGGGACGAGGCCGGCAAAAACTGGCAGATCACCACCGACCGCGGCGACGCGTTCACCGCGACGCTGGTCGCCGTCTCGCCCGGGTCGCTCACCCGCCCGAAGCTGCCGGGCATTGCCGGCATCAACGAGTTCCGCGGACACACCTTCCACACCAGCCGCTGGGACTTCGGCTACACCGGTGGCGACGAATCCGGTGGGCTCACCAACCTGATCGACAAGCGTGTCGGTGTCATCGGCACCGGTTCGACGGGGCTGCAGTGCATCCCGCATCTGGGCGAGTGGGCCCGGCATCTCTATGTCTTCCAGCGGACCCCGAGCACCGTTTCGGTGCGGGGCAACCGGCCCACCGATCCGCAGTGGGCGGCCGGCCTAAAGCCCGGATGGCAGCGCGAGCGCATGGAGAACTTCACCCGCGTCACCTGCGGTGTGGAGATGGATCTGGACATGACGGACGACGGCTGGACCCAGAAGGCGCTCGAGCTGAGCGAGTCCGCGGTGGTCCGCGAAACCCGGCGTCTGGGCCGGGAGATGACGCCGCAGGAGATCGCCGACTTCCTGTTCCGCGCCGACTACGAGGCGATGGAGCGGCTGCGCAAGCGGATCGACGACACCGTCCACGACCGCAAGACCGCCGAAGCACTCAAGCCGTGGTACCGGCTGAACTGCAAGCGCCCCGGCTACCACGACCAGTACCTCGATACGTTTAACCGGGACAACGTCACCCTGGTCGACACCGACGGGCGCGGCGTCGAACGATTCACAGAGACCGCCGTCGTCGTCGACGGGATCGAATACGAGCTCGACGCCCTGGTGTTCGCCACCGGCTTCGAAGTGGGCACCGAGTTCACCCGCCGGCTCGGCTTCGAGATCGTGGGCCGTGATGAGGTGCGGTTGAGCGACAAGTGGGCCAAGGGCATGCGGACGTTGCACGGCCTGCAGACCCACGGCTTCCCGAACTGTTTCTTCCTCGGCTACACCCAGTCCGGGGTCTCCCCCAACTACACCCATACCGCCGAGGAACGGGCCCGGCATTTCGCCTATCTGGTCGGCACGTTCGTGCGGCGCGGCGCGAACACCATCGAGGCCACCCGGGCCGCGGAGGACCAGTGGCTGGCCGCGATGGACGCCGCCTCGGAGAAGCCCAAGGCCTTCTACGCCGAGTGCACACCGAGTTACCTCAGCTCCGAAGGCGACAAGGAGAATCCGCACGGCATGCTGTCGACGAACTTCGGCGGCAAGCCCGTCGACTTCTTCGACATGCTCGAGAAGTGGCGCTCCACAGGCCAGTTGGAGGGGGTGGTGCTGGAATGACGTCCGCTGCACCGAAACTCACGATGCGTGACCGGCACCGCATCATGACCCGCGAGCACATCATGACCGCCGCACTGGAGGCGTTCGCCGAACGTGGCTACGTCGCGGTGACCATCGACGACATCGTGCGCCGCGCCGGTATCGGGCGGGCGACGTTCTACCTTCACTTCGACTCCAAGGCGGCGGTGCTTCGCGAGCTGCGCAACACCCGCATGACCGTGTGGTCTCAGCAGGACGCGCCGCGCGGCGGCCGATCGGGACGGCCCTCGATCAAGGCCTTCTTCGAGAAGGTGGTCGACTTCTACACCTCCGCACCGCAGCTCTACACCGCACTGCACCAGGCGCGAGCAGCCGATCCGGAGTTCGCCGCGGCGCACCGGGCCACCATGGAGGCCAACGTCACCGAGTGGATCGAGGCTGACGCGATGCCCGGTGCCACCGAGGACCAGCTGCGGCTGGCCATCGCGATGATGTACACCATGGTCGACTCCTTCATGCATCTGTGGCTGGTCGACGGTTGGCCGCTGGACCGCGAGGCCGCCATCGAGGCGATGACCGACGCCCTGCACGCCACTATGCGATGACGACGAGCTCGGCGCGGCGGGCCAACCGTCGGGGCGCCATGCAGGCGCTCACCGGACTGAGCGTGCGCTACGTCGAGCGTCTGATGCCCGACCCGTATCTGTTCGCGGTGATACTGACGCTCATCGTTGCCGGCCTGGTCGCCGTGCTGGTACGCGGAGCGTCGGCTCACGGCATGCTGACTGCCTGGTACAGCGGGGTGTGGGGCCCGGAGAACATCTTCACCTTCGCCTTCCAGATGGTGCTGATCCTGGTGACCGGTTACACGCTGGCCGAGGCGCCGGTGCTCAAGCGGGCCACCATCCGCATCGCGGCGACACCGCGCAACCAGACGCAGGGCGCGCTGCTGTGTTTCACCGTGAGCGCCGTGCTGTCCCTGCTGAACTGGGGCCTTGGACTGGTCGCCGGTGCGCTGGTCGCCCGCCAGGTCGCGCGACGGTTCCCCGACTCGCACTTCGGGTACCTGATCGCCGCGGCGTTCATGGGCTTCATCGTCTGGACGCAGGGGCTGTCATCGTCGATCGCGCTGGCCAACACCGATCCCGGCAGCCCGATCAACGTGATCCACAAGACCGTCGGATTCAGCGTGCCGTTGCGCCACACCGTCTTCCAGCCCTATAGCTGGCTGTCGGTGATGATCGTGCTGGCGCTGCTCGCGCTCGCGGTGTGGCGGATGGAGCCGTCCGAGCGCCTGGCGCCGGATCCCGCAGTCTTCGACGACGACGATCCGCTCGTCGAGCCGCAGACCAGCACGACGTTCGCCGAATGGCTGGAAAACCAGTGGATCCTCAACGTGCTCGTGTTCGCCGCGGGCATGACGTATTTCGTGGTGAGTGGTTTCGCGCTCAATATCGCCTCGATGATCATGCTGTTCACCATCACCGCCGCCCTGCTGCACGGCACGCCGATCCGCTTCATCCGGTCCTTCACCGCTGCCGCGAAGGTCTCCGGCCCGCTGCTGCTGCAATACCCGCTCTACGGTGGCCTGATCGGCCTGCTGGCGTATCAAGGCGCCGAAGGCTCCACGCCGCTGCAGACCGTGCTGGCCCAGATGCTGGTGAACGGCGCCACGCCGTACACGCTGCCGTTCCTGACGTTCCTCGGTTCGGTGATCATCAGCCTGTTCGTGCCCTCCGGCGGCGGCCACTGGGCGGTACAGGGCCCGATCGCGGTCGACTCGGCGCTGGCGATCGGCCAGCACTCACCGGCCTATCTCGGGTTGATCTCCATGGCCGTCGCCGTCGGCGAGGGCGTGGCGAACATGATCCAGCCGTTCTGGCTGCTGCCGCTGCTGGCCATCGCCAAGCTCAATGTCCGTCAGGTGATGGGGTTCACGGCGGTGGCGTTCGTGATCGGGCTGGCGGTGATGGGGGCGATGACGTTGGTCGCGCCGTGGCTGGTGTGAAGGTTGCGCTCGATGGTGGCCGGAGGCGGCGGCCGACGGAGGTCAGCGCCAAGCTCGGATGATTGTCACCGGCCCGCCTTCCCCTCACCGCGCGCCGCTGCGGGAGAGGCCATTTTTTGACAAGTGTCAGAAAATGAGTAATCTGTGCTGTGTCCTAGTTCACAGAACGGTGGCAATCATGGCTTCATCTCCAACGGTGGCGATCATCGGGGCGGGCATCAGCGGTTTGACCACGGGCAAGAACCTCGCTGACGCCGGGGTCGAGTACGACTGCTTCGACTCATCCGACCGGATCGGCGGAAATTGGGCGTTCCGCAACCCGAACGGCCACTCCAGTGCCTACCGGTCCCTGCACATCGACACCTCGCGCGAGTGCCTGTCATTTCGCGACTTCCCGATGCGCGACGACCTCCCCGACTTCCCGCATCACTCCCAGATCAAGGAGTACCTGGACGACTACGCCGACACCTTCGGCCTGTTGAAGCGCATCCAGTTCCAGAACGGGGTCAGCCACGCACGACGCCTGCCCCAAGGGGGCTGGGAACTCGACACCGCGGACGGACAGACCCGGCGGTACGACGCCCTGGTCGTCGCCAACGGTCATCACTGGGATCCGCGCACGCCTGACTTCCCGGGCGAGTTCACCGGTGAGAGCATCCACGCCCACCAGTACATCGATCCCACCGAACCGCTCGATCTGCGCGGCAAACGCATCGTCGTCGTCGGCATCGGCAACTCGGCCGCGGACCTGGTTTCCGAGCTTTCCCAGAAGTCCTGGCGCAACACGGTTTATCTCTCCACCCGCTCGGGCGCCTGGGTGGTACCCAAGTACATCTTCGGCAAGACCGCCGACCAGGTCGCGCGCTCGCTGCCGGTGATCCCGCTGTCGTGGCAGCGCCGGGCGATGCAGCCCTTCGCACGGTTGATGTTCGGTGATCCACAGAGCTACGGCCTGCCCAAACCCAACCATCGCTTCCTTGAGGCGCACCCCACCCAGTCCGCCGAACTCCTCATGCGGCTGGGATCGGGCGATGCGACCGCGAAGCCGAATATCGAACGCCTGGACGGCAGTTCGGTGAGATTCGTCGACGGTACCTCCGTCGAAGCGGACGTCATCATCTATGCGACGGGATACAACATCACGTTCCCGTTCTTCGACCGCACCTTCATCGAGGCCCCGGACAACCGGCTGCCGCTCTACAAGCGAATCCTCAAACCGGGCATCGACGACCTGCTGTTCATCGGATTCGCCCAGGCGGTCCCCACGCTGTTCCCGTTCGTGGAGTGCCAGGCCCGGTTGGCCGCGGCGTATCTGGCCGGCACCTACCGGCCCCCGTCCGAGGCCGAGATGAAGCGCGTCATCGCCGCCGACGAACGCAAGTACGTCGGGCACTTCGCCGACAAACCACGGCACACCCAGCAGGTGGACTACTGGGACTACGAGCGCGATATGCGCAAGCGTGAACTGCCCGCCGGGCGGCGGCGTGTCGAGAAGCTGGGACCGGTACAGCTGGCCGGTCGGGCCCGCGAGGCCGCCGGTGCCGCCTGAGACGACGCAGACGTCGCGACGCAACGCGCGCCGGCCGCAACCGCGCGGCGACCAGAGCAGGCAGCGGCTTCTGGAGGCTTTCGAGAAGCTGTTGCAGACCCAATCGCTGGCCGAGATCAGCATCGCCGAGGTGGCACGGGCAGCGGGTCTGAAGCGGCCGGCGTTCTATTTCTACTTCGCCGGCAAGCATGAAGCCGTCACCGAACTGCTGAGCAACATCTTCCACGACGACGTCTTCGCGATCGGGGGCACCCTCGCAGGTGGCGGTGACCCGCGCGCCTCCGTCACCGACGCAATGATGCGGACCTTCGAGTCGTGGCACACCCACCGGACCCTGTTCCGGGCGATGCTCGACGCCCGCGACTACGACCCCGAGGCACGGACGATCTGGGACCAGTGGCTGCAGCGCTACGAGGAGTTCGTCTGCGACTTCATCACCACCCAGCCCACCATCGACATTCCCGACGCCGGGGCACTCGCCCACTCGCTGATCTCGATGAACGAACGGGTCCTCGACCGCCACGTCCGGTCCGACGACGGACCGGAGGCCACCGGCCCGCTTCGCGAAGCGATCATCCACGTCTGGCACACAGCGCTTTTCGGAGCGGCCGCACCATGACATCGGCCCGAATGCAAATCCCGGTCGCCGGTGAGATCATCGCGGCGAGACACTTCCCCGCGACGACGGACGCGTTGTCCGGTCCGGCCGGACGCCCCTGCGTCGTGATGGCCCACGGCCTCGGCGCGACCAAGGACTGTGGGTTGTTCGAGTTCGCCACGGCGCTTACCGCAGCGGGCACTGACGTCGTCACGTTCGACTACCGGCACTTCGCCGAATCATCAGGTCAGCCAAGGCAATTGATTTCCATCGATCGGCAGATCGCCGACTACCACGCGGTGGTCGACTACGCGCGGCGAGTCGACGGCGTGGATGCGGCGCGGATCGTGGCGTGGGGAGTGTCGCTGTCCGGCGGGCACGTCATCCGGGTCGCGGCAGCGGACCCGAAGCTGGCCGGGGTCATCTCGCTGACGCCCGCGACCGACGGACTGGCAGTGGTGACCCACATGCTGCGGACGCTCGGGCCGCGCCACATCATGCGAGTGATGGCTCGCGGCGCGCGTGACGTCATGGCGAAGTTGCTCGGCCGCCCGCCCGTACTCATCCCGGTCGTGGCCGCACCCGGGGAGGTGGCCGGCCTCAGCGCCGCGGGGGCCCTCGAGGGGATGATCCGCATCGCCGGGCCGACCTGGCGCAACGAGTTCGCCGCACGACTGGTGATGGTGATGGGTGCATACCGGCCGGTTGCGAGCGCCAGCCGGGTGCGCTGCCCGGCCCTCGTGCAGGTCGGCGATCAGGACCGGATCGCCCCGCCGGAAGCGGCGACCGTGGCGGCGACGCGGATGAGGGCGGTGGTCCACCACTACCCCTGCGACCACTTCGACGTGTATCCCGGCGCCGGGTGGCATGAGCGGGTCGTCAAGGATCAGATCGCGTTCCTGCAGCGCATCCTCATCCCCGGGTAGCGACCGGCCGCTCGGATGGTCCGCTGCCTTGGGCCATTCCGTGCCGCCGTCTTCCGCCGCGACCTCAGACCGAACTCACGACGGAATCGGTTCGGAACGCCCGTTCTGCGACCGGCTGCCAGGAGCGCCACGTCTTCCACCGCCGCAATCATGCGACTCGCAGTGGCGCGCGTTACGGCCGACATGGCCACCGAGCATTAGGGCCGCCGCAGCGGGGCTTAGCTGGGCAGCCCATGGAAAACGGCCCCCGGAGCGTTCTCCGGGGGCCGTTCTCAACTAGTAGCGGGGACAGGATTCGAACCTGCGACCTCTGGGTTATGAGCCCAGCGAGCTACCGAGCTGCTCCACCCCGCGTCGGTGTCTACGAGGGTACCCAACGGGCGGGCCAGGCGCCAAATCGGCATCATCCGGCAACCGCTGGCGGGTCCCCAACACCCGGTCAAGCCGAAAGTGAAGCGTAATTGAAATTAACAATTAGCCCCTCGACGCTGGCCCGGCGCCGTTGCCCGGCGGTCTGCGCCGCTCCTCCGACCTGACGTCGAGGGTCCACGATATCCACTGGTAACAGCACTATCGGGACCGCCTGCACGTCCTGCGACCACCCAGCCGCTCGAGCCGACCACCGCAGCAGCAGATTACCTGGAGGCCGCACAAAGTGGAACCCAAATTAACTTTTTGCTTGCCCGCCACTCGCCCGCTGTGTCATGCTGCACCCGCAGCACCGCGTGCGTCCTGCATCACACCCCCGCCCGCGGACGGGACATCGAAGAATCGGGAGAGTCGGATGCCTGGAATCGTCGACGGCATAGGTCGACTGCTCAGCTACCGGATGAGCGTCGGGGAACTCATCGGCCTGGGCCTGATCGTCGGCACGCCCTACCTGATCGTCGGCCTGATCTGGTCGTTGACCCACACCGCGCACCTGCACGAGATGCAAGGTGTGGACCTGGCGGTGTCCTTCCTCGGGTCGATCGTGTCGTGGCCGGTGCTGTTGTTCTCCGACGTCTGCATGCAGTGATCCCGATGACCGCATCAGACGCCACGCGCCGGTTGATCCGAATCGCCGATGCACAACTGGCCGGCCGGCCCGGTCTGCGGGCCGTGGTCGACTGGCTCCTGCAGTACGTGAAGAACCATCCGATCGCGTCGCTGGGCACCGGCGGCAGCCAGGTGGTGCTGGGCGTTCGAGCGATCCAGTATCTGTTCGTCGACCTGTTCCGCGGACGCTTCCTGGTCGGTGAATTCATCGACCAAACCGCGTTTGTGGCCGGCGCCGCCTTCCTGCCAACCGTTTTCGTCACCATCCCGGTAGGCGTGACGCTCTCGATCCAGTTCAGTGTGCTGGCCGGGCAGGTCGGGGCATCCTCGCTCGCCGGCGCGGCCACCGGCCTGGTGATCATCCGCCAGGCCGCCCCCCTGGTCGCCGCGATGCTGTTGGCCGTGGCCGTCGGATCCGCGGTCTGCGCCGACCTGGGGTCGCGGACCATGCGCGAAGAGATCCAGGCGATGGAGGTCATGGGGGTATCGCCGGTGCGGCGCCTGGTGGTGCCGCGGCTGGCCGCCCTGATGACCGTCGGTGTGCTGCTCACCGGCATCACGTTTTTCGTCGGCTACGTCGCCGGCTACATCTTCAACGTGTTCCTGCAGAACGGGACCGCGGGCTCGTTCATCGCCACCTTCTCGTCATTCTCCGATGTCGGCGACATGTGGCTGGCGTTCGCCAAATCCATCGTCTTCGGGATCATCGTCGCGATCGTGAGCTGCCAGAAGGGCCTGGCCAGCCACGGCGGGCCGGCCGGGGTCGCCAACTCGGTGAACGCCGCGGTCGTCGAGTCCATCCTGCTGCTGATGTTCGTCAATGTCTTGATGAGCCAGCTCTACGTCATCCTGTTCCCGAGGCAGGCACTGTAAAAGATGGTCATTCCCAGTGCTTTTCAGCTCCCCGGGCTACGCCCGATCGCCGGGTCGGCCCACGGAACCTTCCTGGCGGTGGCCCGCGCCGGGCATCTGGTGCACTTCTTCGGGCGCACCCTGACCGCCATACCGGCGATGCTGCGGCATTACCGGCGCGAGATGCTGCGGTTGCTCTCGGACATCGCCTGGGGCAACGGGTCGATCGTGGTGGGCGGCGGCACCATCGCCGTCGCGCTGGCGCTGGGGGCGATCGCCGGTGCGCTGGTCGCCGTCGAGGGCTACAACGTATTGGACCTGCTCGGCCTGGGACCGGCCACCGGGCTGATCTCCTCGTTCGCCACCACCAGAGAACTCGCCCCGATCATGGTCGGAATGGCGTTCATCGCCCAAGCCGGCTGCCGGTTCACCGCCCAGCTCGGCGCGATGCGCATCAACGAGGAGATCGACTCGCTGGAAGCCATGGCCATCAACCCGATCCCGTTCCTGGTCACCACCCGGGCGGTCGCGTCGGTGATCGCGGTGGTTCCGCTGTTCCTGGTGGCGCTGGGCATCGCTTACCTGTCCTGCCAGTTCTCCGTCATCCTGATCTCCGGGCAATCCAACGGCTCTTACCTGCACTACTTCTCGCTGTTCGTCAACGGGCGCGACGTGCTGTACGCGACGTTCAAGGCCACCGTCTTCGTGTTCGTCTCGTCGACCATCCAGAGCTACTACGGGTTCGTCGCCTCGGGCGGCCCAGCCGGCGTCGGCGTCGCCGCCGGACGCGCCATGCGCACCAGCGTCACCGCCGTCGTCGTGGTGAACATGTTCATGACCATGGCGCTGTGGGGCGTCGAGACCGGCGCCAGGTTCGGGGGTTAGCCGATGCCGAACTCGTTCGACACCGACCCCCGCGGACCCTCCAACCTGCGGGTGTTCGCCCTCGGCGTGGTGTTCATCACCGTCGCCGTCGCGACCGCGACGTTGATGGTCGCCAAGTCCCAAGGACGGCTGGACAACCTGGTCCGGATCGACGTGCGGCTGTCCAACATCGGCGACGGCCTGCCGCCCCGGTCCGATGTGAAGTATCACGACCTGCTGGTCGGTTCGGTCGCCGACATCACCCCCTCCACGCACGGCCTGCCCAACGACGTTCACGTGGTGCTCAAACCCGAACATGCCGCCAATATCCCCAACACCGTGACCGCCCGCGTCGTGCCGGCCAACCTGTTCGCGGTGTCGGCAATCCAGTTGGTCGACAACGGCGCCGGCTCAGACCACCTGCGTTCCGGCTCGGTCGTATTCGAGGACGAGTCACTGCCCACCGTGCTGTTCCAGAACGTGTTGAACAAGCTGCGGCAACTGGTCAGTCCGCTGGGCCGCAAGCCCGACGACACCACCGTCGGCGTGATCGCCGCCCTGGGCACGGCCACGCACGGGCGGGGCAAGGAGTTGACCGACACCGGCCACAATCTCAACGAGATCCTCGCGCAACTGAATTCCGTGGTCGCCACCGACGGCACCGACCCGACCACCCTGTCGGCCCTGGCAGCAGCAGCCGAAGGCCTGCATCGCGTCTCCCCTGAGTTGTTCGACGCGCTGGACCGATCGATCCGGCCCATGACGACCATCGCCGAGAAGGGACCGCAGCTGTCCAGCCTGTTGACCGGCGGGCATGACACCGCGACCACCCTGGCCGCCGCGCTGGAGAACCAGGCCGATCGGATGATCACCATCACCACTGCGCTGACTCCGCCGATCGGGGTGATCGCCGATCATGTCGACGAATTCCATGGCGTCTCAACGAAACTGCAGAACCTCGCCAACCGGGTCTACGACGTCATCTGGGATCCGGACGACAACCTGCTGCGGGTCAAGGCGGCGATCGCGCTCACGCCCAGTCGCACCTACGTCCGCGCCGACTGTCCCCGCTACGGCGAGTTGGCCGGGCCGAGCTGCGCCACCGCCCCGGAGGTGCCCACCGCACCGGAGCTGTTTCCCGCGCTGGAATCCCAGGGCGTCTCCCCCACCCCCGGGATGACGGAAAACCGCCCGAACATCACGCCGCCCCGGCACTCGATGCCCGGCGACCCGCAGGGGCCGCCCGCCCCTGCGCCCGCCGCCGCACCCCAGGGCGCGGTCATCGGCGGCAACGTCGGCCTGGTCGGCAGCCCCCAGGAGAAGCAACAGATCAGCCGCATCACCGGACGCGCCGATACCCCCACGGTGCTGTTGCTGGCCCCGTTGTTGCGCGGCAGCACCGTGCAGCTGTCCACGGAAGGTGGCCGATGAGAGCTCGTCGCAAGTCGGTGGTCGGCATGGCCATCTTCACCACCTTCGCGCTGACCGTCACCTGGATGGTCTACAACACGTTGCGCCGCGACATCACCGGGCCGACCTACACCTACTCGGCGATCTTCAGCGACGCCTCCGGAATGACCCCGGGCGATGACGTACGCGTCGCCGGCGTCCGCGTCGGACGGGTCGACCGGGTGCAATTGCACGGCACCGCCGCCAAGGTGCAGTTCCGGGTGCAACGCAGCCAGCAGCTTTACCAGAACACGATTGCCTCGGTGACCTATCAGAGCATCATCGGACAGCGCTACCTCGGCCTGGCCCAGGGCCCCGGCGACAACCGCGACATCCTGCCCAATCACGGCCAGATACCGCTCGAACGCACCAACCCGTCGCTGGATGTCTCCTACATGCTCAACGGCTTCGAGCCGCTGTTCGCCGAGCTGGATCCCGAACAGGTCGACAACATCAGCAATGCGACGGTGCTTGCCCTGCAAGGCAATCGGACATCGATACTGACGCTGATCACCCAGGCCTCGCAGTTGGCCGAGACCTTCGCCGGCCCCGACGAAGTGCTCAGCGCGCTCATCGCCAACCTCGATCAGCTGATGACCGACTTGGCCAACCAGAGCACCAACATGGAGAAAATGATTCGTCAGTCGCGCGACACCATGGTGCGGCTGGCGAACCACCGCGAACCGCTGGTCGACTCGGTGGGCTCGATCAATGCCACCATGGCGCGGTTGTCCACGATCGTCGACAACATCGCCCCGGATCTCGAAGAGTTCGTCGGGCGCGAGCCCGGTCTGCTCAACTACGGCGTCAACGACGGCCGCGAACGGTTCGCCTACATGGCGGCCAACCTGCCCTACGTTCTGCAGGGGCTGGCCCGGGTCACCCAGAGCGGCACCTACAGCGACGTCTACGCCTGCGAACTGGACTTCGGCTTATGGCGCGGTCTGTTCCACTGGTTCCGGGCATTCGTCGGCGCCGCCACCGCCGGCGAAGGTCTCGCCCACCAGCACACGGCGGCGTGCCGATGAGCCTGATTCCCGTCGCGCTCAAACGCCCCATTGAGTCCTTCAGCCGGCCCTGGATGGGCGTGTTCGCGATCGTCGCCATCGGCGCCGTACTGATGGCCACCGTCGTCTACTCCGGCCTGGGCATCGGGAAGACCCGCTATCAGGGCGAATTCGCCCAGGCCGCCCAGATCCGCTCGGGCGCCGTGGTGACCATCGCCGGCATCAAGGTCGGCACCGTTGATCGAGTCAAGCTCGCCGGTGACCACGTCGTCGTCGGATTCAACGTCGAGCGCGCCATCGCACTGGGCGCCGACACCCGTGCCGCGATCAAGTTGACCACCATCCTGGGATCGCGCTACCTGGAACTGTCACCGGCGGGCACCGGGCAGCTGGCGAACCGCACGATCTCCCTGGCGCACACCGAGGTTCCCTACGATCTGCAGCGCACCCTCGCCGGGGCGACACGCACCCTGGGGCCCGTGGATGCCAACCGGTTCGTCGACTCACTGAACCTGCTCAACGCCAACCTCGGCGGGGTCGCCGAGGAATTGCCCCAGGCGCTGAACAACCTGCAGGCGATGGCCGACATCATCGCCGACCGCCGCGAGCAACTCGGCACACTGCTGACCAACACCGAAACACTCACCACCATGCTGCGCGATCAGCGGGCCAACCTCGGCGCCCTGGTCCTGCAGGGCCGCGACGTGCTGCGCGAGATCGCCACCCGGCGCGCGGCCGTACAACAGCTGTTCGCCAGCGCCACCCTGCTGGTCGATCGCGCCCACGGGATCCTGGGCGACGAGGCGGCGGTCAACCAGATGATCCGCGACTTCAGTGAATTCATGCAGATGACCGCCGAGCACGACGCGTTGCTGCGCAGCTTCCTGCAATCAACCCCGGTGGCCCTGCGCAACTTCGCCAACGCCACCGGCAGCGGCAACGCAACCGATGTCTTCCTGCCCGCCGGTATCTTCGTCGACTCCTGGATGTGTGCGCTGAGCGGACGCGCCCGGCAGTTCAACCTGGTCGAGTACTTCAAGGACTGCCAATGAGCCGCGCCGTCAAGCTCTACCTGCTCGCCGGTGCCGCGGCACTGGTATTGGCCGTCACCGGAGCCGCGGTCGCACCGCAACTGGTCCCCGACCTGCCGCGGATAGCACTGCACAAAATCCGGGTGACCGCCCATTTCGAAGACGCCGTCGGCCTCTACACCGGCAACGGCGTCTCGGTACTCGGAATGGACGTCGGCGAGGTCACCAGCATCACCCCCAAGGGCGGCTACGTGGAGGTCACACTCGCGATCGATGCGAGCGTCGATATTCCCGCCGACGTCGAAGCCGTGACCGTCTCGTCCTCGGTGCTCACCGACCGCCACGTCGAACTCACCCCCGCCTACACCGGCGGGCCCAAGCTGCGCAACGGCGATGTGCTGAGCCTGGAACGCACCCGCACCCCGGTCGAATTCGAACGGACGCTGGCGATGATGCACAAGCTGGGCAGTGCGTTGCGCGGCGACGAGAACAATCAGGGCCCGTTGGGCGAGTTCGTGGCGCTCGGATCCAAGATCACCGTCGGGAACGGCCCGGACCTCAAGGCGACGCTGGGCCGGCTCTCCGAAGCCCTGCAAGTCGGGGCGGACAAGGGCGCACACAGCAAGAAGGCCATTCAGGCGATCATCGCCAATGTCGCCGAACTCAGCGAAGCGGCATCCCGAAACGACGCCGCGCTACGCGAATTCGGCTCCTACATACATCAGCTCAGCGACATCCTGGCCGCGGAGAACCTCGGTGCCGGCAACACCGGAGCCACGATCAATCGGCTGCTCGCCGAGACCTCGCGGCTGCTGGAGGGCAACCAAGAACGGCTGCGGGATGCGTTCACCGGGGTCCGCACGGTCGCCACAACGCTGACCGACAACGAACGCGACCTGCGCGAGATCCTTGATGTCGGACCGTTGTTCATCGACAACTTCTACAACGTCATCGATGACGGCGCCGGCAGTCTGCGATCGCACCTGCTGCTGGGCAAGACCCTGTTCAACAGTCAGTTCGGCAAAGAGATCTGCAACTTGATGGGACTCAAACAACTGGCGTGCGCGACCGGGACGCTGCAGGATTACGGACCGGACTTCGGCCTGGGCAGCATGCTCGATCTGATGCAGGACGGGATCGGTGAGCAGCCATGAGGCGACTGACGTGGTGCAGACGCGGTGGCCGCGCGGCGCTGGCGATCGCGACCGCACTGCTGACCGTCGGGTGCGGCCTGGACCTGCAGAGCGTGGCGCTGCCGGCACCCGGCGGCGGAGGGCCCTACTACACCATCACCGCGGTCTTCTCCGACGCCCTCAATCTTCCCGAGAAGGCCAAGGTGCGGTTGTACGGCGCGCAGATCGGTGAGGTCGAATCGATTCGGGCGCAAGACTTCAACGCCTACATCACGATGCGGATCAAATCGGCCGTGCCGCTGTATGCCGGCAGCACCGCCGAACTGCGCTCGGCCACCCCGCTGGGTGACATCTTCGTCCAGATCTGGCCCGACAAGAACCGGCCCGAGGACGCACCCCTACTGGCCAACGGTGCCGTCCTGCCGCTGGAATCGACCGCCAACGCGCCGACCATCGAGGAGCTGATCAGCTCGATGGCGATGCTGGTCAACGGCGGAACGGTGCGCCACCTGGTGTCCATGCTCAACGGTGCGGGCAAGGCAGTCGGTGGACGCGGCGAAAAGCTCGGTCTGCTGTTGGACCAGACCGCGACCCTGCTCTCCCGGATGAGCGCCCGGTCGCAGCAGTTGGACGCCGCGCTGCGCAGATCCTCGGAGCTCGCAGCGGCGATGTCGGCCCGCCAGGACACCTTCGACGCCGCCCTGACCCAGCTGGCCCCGGCCCTCAACGTCATCTCCGACAACACTTCCGACTTGATCGAGCTGGTCGACACCGGTGCGCGGATCACCCGTCAGCTGTCCCGCTTCCCGTCGCTGCAGGGCACCGACACCCGCAGTGTGAGCGCCGATCTCAACAAGCTGGCGCGGGTGTTCAACGACATCGCGGTCGATCCCGAGCTGTCGCTGATGCCGTTCAACCGGTTCCTGGGCATCCTGATGAAGACCTTCAACGGCCCCGCCGCCCACGTCAAAGGGGAGATCAACAAGATCACCCTGGTTCCCTGGCCCGACAAGAATTACCCGGGCGACCCCGAATTCCACTGGACCGACGGCACCGACTGGCACCTGATGATCGGGGACCTGCGCTACGAGTGGAACATGTTGCTGTCCCGGATCTACGGACCGCAGCGATGAGACCCTTCCTCGATCTGGTCGACCTGATCGCCAGGCTCGCCGTCTGGCTGGTCCAGTTCGGCTATCGGCGACGTATTCTGCTGTCCGGCATCGGGTTGGCGCTGACCACGGTGGTAGCGGCCGCCTATGTGACCATCTTCGGCGTCGGGATCAACCCGGCGCAGCAGACGATCTCGGTGCGGGTGCTGCTCCCGCAGTCCGGCGGGCTGCTGGTCAACCAGGATGTCACGTTGCGCGGTATCCCGATCGGCCGCGTAACCGATGTTCAGCTGACCGCGGCGGGGGCCGAGGCCGTCGTCGCGATCCGCGCCGATCGCCCCATTCCGCGTGACGCCCGGGTACGGGTGTCGGGACTGTCGGTCGCCGGTGAGCAATACCTCGACTTCCGCCCCGAACACGACAACGGGCCCTATCTGAGCAACGGATCGCTGATCGGCCAGGACCAGACCAGCGTGCCGGTGTCGCTGCCGCAGATCATCGATGACAGCCGCGGTGCCCTCGGCCAGATCGACGCCGAGAAGCTGACGTCCGTCTTCGACGAACTCCGCGTCGGACCCCAGGGCGCCAAGAAACTGTCCGCGCTGTTGGACGGCACCGTGCTTCTGGCCTCGACACTGGACGGCGTCCTGCCCCAGACCACCAGCATGCTGCGCAATACCCGGATCACCTTCACCACCTTCGGCGATGTCACCCCGGGCCTGAGCGCCACCAGCAACGACCTGCAACAGATCCTCGGCGGCGTCAACAAGATGGACGGCGGCTTCCGGACCCTGGTCGACCTCGGCAGCACCGAACTGGCCCAGGTGGATCGTTTCATCGGCGACAACCGGGAGAACGTCTATGCGCTGCTGGGCAACCTGACCACCCTGTCGCAGATCCTCTACCTGCGGGTGCCGGCCCTGCAGAATCTGTGGCGCCCCGATCACGGCTCACTGGTGGATCGCCTGGCCGGCACCGTGCACGACGACGGCATCTGGGTGATCGCCGACATCTACCCCCGGCACCGCTGCGACTACGGCCTGCCCCGCAAACCACCGTCGGCAGTGAACTTCCCTGCCCCGTACCGCTACACCTACTGTCCCGATGACGACCCGTCGCTACTGATTCGCGGGGCCCGCAACGCGCCACGCCCCCCGGGTGACGACACCGCCGGACCGCCCCCGGGCCACGACCCGCTGGCGACGCTGGAACCGCCGCCGGTCTATCCGCCCTACACCTTGCCCACCCCCGACGGCGGTCCAGCGCTGCCGGCCTGGATTCCGAACTGAGGACGCCCCGATGCCCAACGCAGCCGATCCCGATGTCTTCGACCAACTCGCTGAGCAGGTCGACGATGACACCCCCGCCGAGGCGAACGACGATGCCGCCGATGAGCAGCCCGCCACGCCCGCACCGCCGCGACGTCGTGGTAGGGCGGCGATGCTGACCGTCGCACTGCTGATCGCGGCCCTGGCGTACTCGGGATACACGAGTTGGCAGCTGTATCAGGCCCATACCCGCGCCGCCGCCGGCGAGGCCGCCCTCGCCGCGGCCAGGGACTACGCGGTCACGTTGACCACCCTGGACACCGCCGACATCGACGGCAATTACGACCGGGCGATCGACGGAGCAACCGGACAGTTCAAGGAGGCCTACAGCCTGGGCGCCAAACAGTTGCGCCAGATCCTGATCGACAACAAGGCCTCCGGAAAGGGCATCGTCATCGACGCGGCGGTCAAATCCGCCACCGCAACCCGGGTCGAGGTGTTGCTGTTCGTCGACCAATCCATCACGAACGCGGTGCGTTCCGAACCGCGGATCGACCGGAACCGCATCCAGATGACCATGGAACTCATCGACGGCCGTTGGCTGGCCAGTGCAGTCGATCTCGTGTGATCACCGGAAGGGCAACATGACCAACGTGGCAGAAATCGACATCGAGGCGCCCGCAGCCCCGCCCCGGCCTCACCGGCTGCGGCGTTGTGCACGACCGGCCGCCGCGCTGTGCGCCACCGCCGTGCTCGTGAGTGCGGCATACCAGAGCTGGTTGCTGTACCAGCACCATCAGTCGGCCGTCGCCGCCCGGGAGGCGCAGCACGCCGCGGCCCACTACGCGGAGATCCTGACGACTGCGAGCCCCGGCACCATCGACCAGCAGATCACCAGGATCCTCGACGGATCGACCGGCGGGTTCCACCAGCGCTACGCCAAGCAGAGCCCGGAGCTGCGGGCACTGCTGCTGGCCAATCAGGTCACCACGACCGGCAGCGTCGTCGATTCGGCGGTCAAATCGGTTGATACCGGCAGTGCCACCGTGTTGCTGTTCGTTCGCCAGAGCTTCACCAGCGCGACCGCGAAAGGCGCCCCCGCCGAGCCGCCGGATGACATCACCCCGATGGCGATCACCGTGCAGAAGACGGCCGGCCGCTGGCTTGTCAGCGAGGTCACCGCCGGGGAGTTGCCGCGATGACCGCCGCCGGCCGGGTCACCACCGTGGCCATAGCAGTGGGCGCGGTGGCCGCGGTGGTGGGCTCCGCACCGGTCGCTGCCGGTTCGGCACCGAGTTTCTGCGACGAGCTGCGGGCGACCTGGGACGGCCAGCGTTGCACGACGATGGTGGTGTCGACGCGAAATGCTGAGCGCTACATCGCCTTGGACCTACCCGAGCCACAGCTCGACGCAGCGGTGACCGGGCCGGTCCTACGCGACTTCTACCACCGGCTGATGACCGGCTGGCGGGACTCGGGCGCCGAGGCGGCGCGAGACAGCAGCGCAATCGCCTACGTCGACAGCTTCTCCGGTCCTGGCGCCGTGCAGTCGCTCGTCGTACACGAATGCCTGGAACCGTTTGGGATGCAAGCCAACAACGCGTATCGAACCTTCGTCTTCGATATGGACAAGGGCCGCCGGCTTTCCCTGGCAGACCTGTTCAAGCCGGGGATCGATCCGATGGCCGTCATCCCACCGGCAGCCGCGCCGGTGCTGCCCGCAGCGCTGGACGCCGCGGCACCCCCGCACGCCCCGAACAGCTACCCGTTCACCGTCGAGGAATTCCAGCCCGGTCCCGGCCGTCCCGGCTATACCGGCAACTACCGCGCCTTCGCGCTCTCACCCGGGGAACTGATCCTGTATTTGCCCGATGCCCCGATGCTCCGCGAGAACCCGCGGCCGGCGGACCGACTGGTGTGGTCCATGGACGGCGGCGCGGTGGTCGCCCGGGTGCCGCTCACCGCACTGTCGGCCTCACTGCGGCCGGAATACGGTGGAAGCTGATGTCGCACACACGAGAGGGACACCGATGATCCGACGATCACCGACGCCGCAGTACCGGAGGTCGCTGCCATGATGATGCTGGTACGGCTCATCGACCTGGTCGTCAGCATGCTGCGCATCCTGGCCTCCCCGGAGGCCCGGCTGCTGCGCGCCGGCGTACTCACGGTGCTGGCCTGCGGTGCACTCGTCGGGGCGGTCGGCGTGGTCTGGCTGCTCGCTCAGCTACCGCAGTACTTCGCCCATCCCTAGCCGATTGAAAGGACCGCTGACATGTCGACCTGTCACGACGACGACCGTGAACTGCAACGGCCCCGGCACCGGCAGGCAACCACCGCCGAGACCCGGATTCACATCGACACCTACACGCCGCGCTGGGACGTAGAACTCGTCGATATCACTGAGGCGCTGGACTTCTGGACGGCAGCCGCGTCGGCGGCGAACGTCGTCATGCAGTTGAGCATGCCGGGAGTGGGCTACGGGGTGGTGGAGAGCCGGGTGGAGTCCGGGGCGTTGATGGAGCATCCGTGGAAGCGGCTGCGTACCACCGCGCAGTACATGGCCGTCGCGCTGCTGGGTACCGACGCCGAGCGCGCCGCCTACCGCGACGCCGTCAACGTCGCACACCGGCAGGTCCGCTCCACCGACAGCAGCCCGGTCAAATACAACGCCTTCGACCGCGACCTGCAACTGTGGGTCGCCGCGTGCCTGTTCGTCTTCTACGAGGACACCTTCCAGCTGCTCCGCGGCAAGATGACGCCGGAAGAGGCGGAGAACTTCTACCAGCAGGCACGGCCACTGGGCACCACGCTGCAGGTCACCGAAGACCAGTGGCCGGCCACTCGCGCCGACTTCGACGCCTACTGGAACGCAACATGCCAGACCCTGTTGCTCGACGACGTCGTCCGCGACTACCTGATGCGGCTGATCACCCTGCAGATGATCAACCCGGTGCTGCGGGCGCTGTTCGGACCGCTGCTGCGGTTTTTGACGGTGGGATTTCTGGCGCCGAGATTTCGTGAACTACTGCGCGTCGAGTGGTCGGCCACCGAGCAACGGCAGTTCGAGAATCTGTTCCTGTTCGTGTCGTTCGTCAACCGTTTCCTGCCGCGGTTCATCCGGACGTTCAACTACAGCGTGCTGATGGGCGACGTGCGCTACCGCATCCGGCGACGCAAGGCGCTGATCTGATCATGGCGCCTGCGGTGGGAGACCTGGACCGGGACAGCATGCTCTGGCATGTTCTGGCCGACCGGCGCTACCTGTTCGTGTTGCCCAGGGCGGTGTGCCTGTTGATGCTGCATCCGGGCATCGCCGCAGGCATCACCGAGCACGCGCTGATGCGGGACCGCATCTGGCTGCACAAGAAGCGCACCGTCACCCAGGCGGTCAACTACGTCTACACCGGGGTGGATCTGAGCCCCCAGATGCGGTTCTCCCACGAGCACGTCAAGGGTGTCGACAGCGTCGGCCGGAAATATCATGCGCTGAACCCCGATACCTTCCATTTTCAGCACGCCGCTTACGTAGAGTCGCTGTTTGTCATGGTCAACAGATTCATCCGGCCGTTGGATCCCGACGAACACGAGCAGCTCTATCGCGAGTGCTGCGTCTGGTACCGCAGGTACGGCATATCAAGCCGGTCGATGCCGCCGAACTGGCCGGAGTTCGTAGAGTACTTCGAGAACCACTGCCGCACAGAACTATTCGCCGGTGCGCATTTTGAGCCGTACCGCGAACAGATTTTCGCTCCCGCCGACTGGTGGATGCGGGCTGTCCCCCACGGTGCCATCCGCGCGTTGCAGCATCCGCATGCCCGGGAGCTGACCGGGATCAGTGTCACGGCCGCCGACCGGCGGTCGCTGTGGCGGTTCATCCAGGCGGCTCGGCTGTCGGCGCTGGCGCCCAGGCACCACTGGAATGCGCGGGCGCGCGCTGCGCTGAGCAGCGACCGCGAGGGTGACACCCGCTCCCCGCGCTCCGCACCGTCCCGGTCGACGTGAGACGAGATTTCCGTTGGCTCAACATCTTTCTGCGGTAGCGCCCACCGCCCGGCGGCGCCCCAAGGACCGCAAGGACCAGATCGCCCGGGTCGCCGCCGAGGCCTTCAGCGCTCTCGGTTATCACTCGGTCCGGTTGGAGGCCATCGCCGGCGAGGTGGGCATCTCGGCTCCGGCGCTGTACCGGCACTACGCAAGCAAATACGACCTGTTCCGCGACGCCGTACTGGCGTTGAGCCAGCAGTTGGTCGACGCCACGGATCTGGCCACCGACCTGACGGCCGAGGCCACCGACGAGGCGACGCTGGATCAGCTGGTACAGGCCCTCATCGACGTCGCTTTGCGTAATCGGGAATCCGGTGGCCTCTACCGATGGCAGTCACGCTACCTGCGCGAGGCGGACGAGACCCGGCTGGTCGATCAGCTGCGGCTCGTCAATCACCGCCTGCAGGCGCCGCTGGCCGCGCTGCGTCCCACGTCGACCTCGTTGCAGCTGCGGATGCTGTCGGCCGGGCTGCTCAGCGTCGCCGGCGGGATCGCCGACCATCGCGTGCGCGCCCCGGCAGAAGAGATCAAGGCCATGCTGAGCGGGGCATCGTCGGCCTTGCTCAACGCCGAGTTGCCCGCGGCCGACGACTTCGTGCCGGGCCCGCCCGCATGGCGGATCTTCACCCCCGACGCCGGGACCTACGAAGCGCTGCTGCACGCCGCGATGATGCTGTTCCACCAGCGCGGCTACGGCGAGACCTCCATGGCGCAGATCGCAGCGGTGGCCGGCGTGCGCGTCGCCGGGATCTACCGCTACTTCCCCGGCAAGGCCGACATCCTCAGCACCGCGCTGCGGCGCTCCTCGGACCGGCTTTCCGCGGAACTGTCCCGGGTGAACAGTGACCGGCCGGAACCGCGGGACGCGCTGACACAACTGGTCGACGCCTATGTCGCCACCTCGTTCGCCAACCCGGAGTTGGCCTCGATCTACTACAGCGAGCGGGTCAACCTCACCCCGGCCGATCAGCAGGCGCTGCGCAACGTGCAGCGGTCGACGATCGACTCCTGGGTCCGGTTGCTCGCCGCGGTGCGCCCCGAACTCACCGCCACGCACGCGCGGTTTCTGGTTCACGCCGCGATGGGCCTGGTCGTCGACATCGGCCGGTTGGTGCACTATGACCGGCCCGAAACCGATTCGGCGGGCTCACCGGCCGCCAACCGCGGCTATCCGCAGGCGTGCGTCCGCACCCTCATGCTCGCCGTACTCTTCGATGCCTGAGCGAGTCAGGGCGGCTGCGAGCGTGCGCGAAAACGGTCCGACACGCGGGTATGGGGCCGGGGACACGCACACCCGCGCAAAAAGGGGCTACTTGGCGCTGTTGAACTTCTCCACGGCGTCGTCGAGGCGCTGAAGCGCCGCACCGTAGGCGGCGAAGTCACCCTTGTGCTGGGTGTCGCGTAGCGCGGCGATGGCGGCGTCGATCTCACGCAACGCAGCGGCCTTCGCCGCCGACAGCTCGACGCTGCCGGCCGGCGGTGGCGGTGCCGGTACCGCCGCGGCGGCGGGCGGAGTGGGACCTGCCGGCTTGGCGGCCGGCGCGCCGCCGTCGGTGGGCGCGATGTCGGTCGCCGCCGCGCTGGCTCCGGGCCCGAACAGACCGGTCAGCGCGTCGGAGACCGTCGGCCCGAAGCCGATCTTGTCGTTGTACATCATCGCCACCCGGATCAGCCGCGGATACGACGACGCGGCGTCACTGGAGCCCGGGGAGGCGTAGACCGGTTCGACGTAGAGCAGCCCGCCGTCAGCCACCGGCAGCGTGAGCAGGTTGCCCCACCGGATGCGGTTCTGGTTGTCACGTCCGATCAACCCGAGTTCCTGGCTGACCGTGGTGTCGGTGGTGATCGCGTTGTTGGCCAGCTTGGGCCCGTTGACCTGACCGGGAATGGTCAGCACCGTGATCTTGCCGTAGGTGTCGGGGTCGGAGCTGGCGGAGATGTAGGCGGCCAGGTAGTCGCGCTTGAACCGGTTCATCGCGCTGGTCAGCTGATAAGAAGCCGAACCGTCTTCCTTGACAAGGTTTTTCGCGACGATGTAGTACGGCGGCTGAAAACTGCTGGCGGTCGGGTTGGGGTCCAGCGGCACGTCCCAGAAGTCCGACGTCGAGAAGAACGTGATCGGGTCGTTGACGTGGTATTTGGCCAGCAGCAACCGCTGCACCTTGAACAGGTCTTCGGGGTAGCGCAGATGCTCGGCAAGTTCTGCGGAGATCTCCGCCTTGGGCTTGACCGTCCCGGGGAATACCTTCATCCAGGCCTGCAGCACCGGGTCCTGCTCGTCCTGGGCGTACAGGTTCACCGTTCCGTCATAGGCGTCCACGGTCGCCTTCACCGAGTTGCGGATGTAGGACACCCGCCGGTCGGGCAGCAGCCGGTTGAACTCCACCTCTTTGGAGTCCATGGTCGCCGACGACAGCGACGTCAGCTCCGAGTAGGGATAGTTGTCCAACGTGGTGTAGCCGTCGATGATCCACACCAGCCGCTTGTTGACGATCGCCGGGTACACCGTCGAATCGGTGGTCAGCCACGGTGCCACCGCCTGCACCCGGCCGGCCGGGTCGCGGTTGAACAAGATCTTGCTCTCCGCGCCGATCACCGACGAGAACAAGAAATTGCGTTCGGCGAACTTGGCGGCGAACACGCTGCGCGCCAACCAGTTCCCGATGTTGACGCCGCCCTTACCGGTGTAGGTGTAGTTCTTCGTCTCGGTGTTGGTCTCGTAGTCGTACTCGCGGTCGGGACCGTTGCGCCCGACGATCGCGTAGTCGGCGACGGTGTCGGCGATCACCGGGCCGTAGTAGACACGCGGCTGGTCGAGCCGGGCCGGACCGGCGGAGACCACCGTGCCGTTGGCACCGACGACGTTGGCCAGGAACTCCGGGTAGCCGCCGTTCTGATTGGGGTCGTTGGCGATCCCGCGCACGGTGTTGGCCGGCGAGGCGATGAACCCGTTGCCGTGGGTGTAGACGGTGTGGCGGTTGATCCAGTCGCGCTGGTTGTCGATCAGCCGGTCCGGGTTGAGCTCCCGGGCGGCGACGACGTAGTCGCGCAGCTGGCCCTCGCTGTCGCGATAGCGGTCGATGGTGAGCTGGTCGGGGAAGAAGTAGAAGTTCTTGCCCTGCTGGAACTGGGTGAAGGCGGGACTGACGATGGTCGGGTCCAGCAACCGGATGTTGGAGGTGGTGGCGGCATCGGCGCCGACCTGCGCGGCCGTGGCACGCGCGTCGCCACTGTAGTTGCGGTAGGTGACCACATCCTCGGTCAGCCCGTAGGCGTGCCGGGTAGCGGCGATCGACCGGGAGATGTACTCGCTCTCCTTCTGCGCCGCGTTGGGCTTGACGCTGAACTGTTCCACGAGCAACGGCCAGCCCGCACCGATGACCACCGACGACAACAGCAGCAGCACCAGACCGATCGCCGGAATCTGCAAGTCGCGCAGCACGATCGCCGAGAACACCGCGATCGCACAGATCAGCGCGATCGCCAGCAGGATCATCTTGGCGGGCAACACCGCATTGATGTCGGTGTAGCCGGCGCCGGTGAACGGCTTGCCGGCGCGGGTGTGGCTGAGCAACTCGTAGCGGTCCAGCCAGTAGGCGGCGGCCTTGAGCAGCACCAGGGTGCCGATCAGGCTGACGACCTGAATACGCGCCGGCCGGCTCAACGCCCCGGCACGACCCGACAACCGGATGCCGCCGAAGATGTAGTGCGTCGTGAGGTTCGCGATGGCGGCGAGGAAGAACGTCACCAGCAGCAGACCGATGATCAGCCGGTAGAACGGCAGGTCGAAAGCGTAGAAGCCGAGGTCCTTGCCGAACTGCGGATCGGCGATCCCGAAGTCACCGCCGTGCAGGAACAACTGGATACGCACCCAGTAACTCTGGGCGACGATCCCGGCCAGCAGACCGATCCCCGTCGGGATGCCGAACGCGACCAGTCGCAACCGCGACAACACCGCGGTCCGATACCGCGCCACCGGGTCGTTGGCGCCGCCTGAGGGCACGAACACCGGCCGGACCCGGAAGGCCATCGCCAGGGCGGCGAACACGATTCCGCCGACGACAAGGCCGACCACCACGAAGGCGATCAGCCGGGTCAGCAAGGTGGTGACGAAAACGGACCGGTAGCCCAGTTCCCCGAACCAGAGCCAGTCGACGTAGCCGTCGATCAGCCGCGGCCCGACCAGCAGCAACACGATGACGGCGAGCGCACTCCCGATCATGATCCGGCTGCGCGGGGTCAACTTCGGCATTCTCGCGGTGGGCCGCATCCCCACGTGCCACGCTCCCTAGCTCGGTTGTCCTGACGGCCCCACTGTAGCCAACCGGGCTTCAGCAAGACGGCGGCTGACCTCCGCCGGTGAGGGTGCGCAACGCGTCCACCGCCTGGGCGAGGCTGTCGACCTTGATCAGCTGCAACCCGTTGGGGTCCGAGCGGGCCTCGTAGCAGTTCTCGGCCGGGACCAGAAACACCGTCGCGCCGGCCTCGCGGGCCGCGATCATCTTGTGGGTGATTCCCCCGATCGAGTCGACCTGACCGTTCGGCTTGATGACCCCGGTGCCGGCGATGAAGTTCTGCCCGGCCAGCGTGCCGGTGCTGAGTTTGTCGACGACGGCCAGCGAGAACATCAGCCCCGCCGACGGGCCGCCGATATTGGCGAGGTTGAACTCGACGGTGAACGGGGCCCATGGCGCGTCGAGCACTGACACACCGAGGAATCCGTTGGGCCGGTCTTTGTTCTCGCCGAGCGTAATCCGCGCCGTGCCGGGCGCGGCGTTCTTGCGCCGGTAGTCGATGGTCACCGTCTCGCCCGGCTTGGTGGCGGACAGCCGCTTGGTGAACTGCTCGACGGTGTAGACGGGTTCGCCGTCGACGGCGTCGACCGCGTCACCACGCTGCAGCGCGCCGACCGACGGCCCGGGGTCGTGGACCTCGGCAAGGGTGACCGCGCTCGGGTAGCGCAGGTAGCCGAGGGCGGCGTACTCGGCGCTCTGCTCGGAGGTACGGAACTCGGCGTCGTTGTCCTCGTCGACCTCCTCGCGGGACTTGCCGGGCGGATAGACCAGGTCACGCGGCATGAGCTGTTCGCGCCCGGACAGCCACAGGGCCAGCGCCTCACCCAGCGTCAGTCCGTCGCGCTGCGACACCGTGGTCATGTTCAGCTGCCCCGACGTGGCTCGCGTCGGGGTGCCCTGAATGTCGACCACCTGCTTGCCGTCGACCGTCCCGAGGGTGTCGAAGGTGGGGCCCGGTCCCAGCGACACGAAGGGCACGGTCACCGCCGTCAGCAGTGCGCCGAACACGACCACCGGCAGCAGGGCCGCCAGCAGCGTCAGAATCCGCCTGTTCACCCCGGGTATGGTAAACGGCCCGGATCCGGCCGACCTCGGGCCACACATCGGAGTGCCGCGTGTCGCACCGTGGCCGGACGCCGGTCGGTACGGTTGGGGCTATGGCTGATCTGCCCTTCGGTTTCTCTTCCGGGGACGACCCCGACCGCGAGCGGCCCGGGGGACGAGATCCCGGTCCGAGCGACTGGGGAATGGGCGCCGGTTTCAACATCGCCGATCTGGGGCAGATCTTCACCCAGCTCGGCCAGATGTTCAGCGGCGCCGTGTCCACCAGCGGTCGGCCGTCCGGACCGGTCAATTACGACCTGGCCCGCCAAGTCGCCGCGCGCTCAATCGGTTCGGTCGCGCCCGTGACGGCCTCGACCACCACCGCGATCGGTGACGCGGTGCACCTGGCCGAGACGTGGCTCAACGGCGCGACGTCGTTGCCGGCCGGCACCACCGGCTCGGCCGCCTGGACGCCCGTGGACTGGGTGGAGCACACCATGGCGACCTGGCAGCGCCTGTGCGACCCGATGGCCGAGCAGGTCTCATCGGTGTGGGCCTCGGCGCTGCCCGAGGAGGCCAAGAGCATGGCCGGCCCGCTGCTGTCGGTGATGTCGCAGATGGGCGGGCTGGCGTTCGGGTCACAGTTGGGCCAGGCGTTGGGCCGGTTGTCCGGAGAGGTGCTGACCTCGACCGATATCGGATTGCCGTTGGGGCCCAAAGGCGTCGCTGCGCTGCTGCCCGGTGCGATCGAGGAACTGGCCGGCGGGCTGGAGCAGCCGCGCAGTGAGATCGTCACGTTTCTGGCCGCCCGTGAGGCCGCGCACCACCGGTTGTTCACCCACGTCCCGTGGCTGGCCAACCAGCTGCTCAGCGCGGTGGAGGCCTACGCCCGCGGCATGAAGATCGACATCCGGGGAATCGAGGAGCTGGCGCAGGGGTTCGACCCCGCGGCGATGTCCGACCCGTCGGCAATGGCCGACCTGCTCAACCAGGGGGTGTTCGAGCCCAAGTCGACACCGGAACAACTGGCCGCCCTGGAGCGGCTGGAGACGCTACTGGCCCTGATCGAGGGCTGGGTGCGCACGGTGGTGACGGCGGCGCTGGGCGAACGGATTCCTGGCACCGCGGCGCTGTCGGAGATGCTGCGCCGCCGCCGTGCCACCGGTGGTCCGGCCGAACAGACCTTCGCGACCCTGGTCGGCCTGGAATTGCGGCCCCGCAAGCTGAGTGAAGCCGCGGTGCTGTGGGAGCGGTTGACCGTGGCTGTCGGGATCGACGCCCGCGACCAGGTGTGGCAGCACCCCGATCTGCTGCCCGAGGCCGCCGATCTCGACGACCCGGCCGCGTTCATCGACCGGATCATCGGCGGAGACACCAGCGGCATCGACTCCGCGATCGACCAGGCCATCGCCGAGTTCCGGCGCGACGCCGACGCCGGCGGCGACACCGACGACTGACCCTCGGGGTCAGGCCGGCCGCACGGCGCATCGTCGCCGACGCTGTGGACAACCGGAGGCGGTGACGCCGCCCGCCGTGACAGGCTCCGAGGCGTGACGAGGGCCGAATCCCAGACGCCCGCCTACATCATCGACCCGGCACGGCCGGTGCTGCTGCGACCGGACGGGGCGGTGCAGGTGGGCTGGGATCCCGGGCGGGCCGTCCTCGTGCAGCCGCCGCGCGGGCTGACCGCGACCGGGCTGGCCGCCG
>NZ_QMEX01000209.1 GCF_003284925.1 Mycolicibacter senuensis | reverse complement strand
TACACCCGCAGTACACCGGACCGCATGCCGCGCTGATCGCCGCCGGCCACACCGTCGGCACGGTGTTGTGCCGGGCCGAGGACGAGTTCGCGCTGCACCCCGAGGAAGTGCCCACCGAGGCCGACCTCGTCGTCGTCGGCAATCCGACCAACCCGACCGGGGTGCTGCATCCGGCGTCGGCGTTGCGTCGGCTGCTGCGGCCCGGGCGGGTGGTGCTGGTCGACGAGGCGTTCCTGGACGCCGTGCCCGGCGAGCCGGAAACCCTGGCCGGCGAAGAGCTTCCCGGGCTGCTGGTCAGCCGCAGCCTGACCAAACACTGGTCGATCCCCGGAATTCGGGCCGGATACCTGCTCGGCGACGCCGCGGTGCTCGCCGAGGCGGCACGTCTGCAGATCCCCTGGTCGGTGTCGGCGCCGGCGCTGGCGGCCATGCTGTCCTGCTCTGATGAGCGGGCGCTGGCCGAAAGCGAATGCCGGGCACGGCAATTGGTGATTTGGCGCGAGGTTTTGACCGCCGGCCTGACGGCACGCGCCGTGGCATTCGTTGCCGGGGTAGCACCCTTCGTGCTGGCCCGGGTCGGCCGCGGGGTGCATGCGGCGTTGCGCGACAACGGCATCGCGGTGCGACGGGCCGACACCTTTCCCGGCCTGGATGACTCCTGGGTACGGATCGCGGTGCGTCCCCCGGAGTTGACCGATCGGTTGCTGAGCACGCTGGATCGGGTACTGGGGTGACGACGGCCCGCGCCATCGGGCTGCTGCTCGGCTACGCTGCCGATCGCGCCTGGGGCGACCCGCGCCGGCTGCACCCGGTCGCCGGATTCGGGACGTGGGCGCTGGCGGTGGAGCGGCGGTGGTACCGCGACAGCCGGGCCGGCGGTGTCGCCCACGTGGCAGCAGTGATCGGCGGTGTTTGTGGGCTGGCGTATCTGGGCGAGCGCTCGGCGCGCAGCCCGTTGTTACAGCTGCTGTTCACCGCGTCGGCTACCTGGGCGGCGCTCGGCGGCCGGTCCCTGGAGCGCGAGGCGTGCGCTGTGCATGACTTCTTGGCCGCCGGCGACCTGGAGCGGGCGCGCGTTCAGGTGCGTAACCTGGTCGGGCGCGACACCGCCGTGCTGAGCCCGGACGAGATCGCCCGCGCCGTGGTCGAATCCGTCGCGGAGAACACTTCCGACGCGGTGGTGGCGTCGCTGCTGTGGGGTGCGGTGGCCGGGGCGCCGGGCTTGGTGGCGCACCGGGCGGTCAACACTTTGGACGCGATGGTCGGCCACCGCAACGCCCGTTACGAACGCTTCGGCTGGGCGGCGGCTCGGCTGGACGATCTGCTGGGTCTGCCCGCCGCTCGACTGACCGCGGTTCTTGCCGCTGCCTTCGGCCCGGATCCCGGTGGCGCCCTGCGTTCCTGGCGCCGCGACGCCCGCCACCACCCCAGCCCCAACGCCGGGGTGGTCGAGGCCGCGTTCGCGGGAGCCTTGGGTCTGCGGCTCGGTGGTGTCAACATCTACTACGGGAACCGCCGCGAGGACCGGGCGTTGCTCGGCGACGGGCGAGCTCCCATGGTCGCCGACATTCCGCGGGCGGTGGGGCTGGCCCGCCGGGTGGGCGCCGCGGCGGTGGCCGGCGCGGTGCTGTGGTGCCTGATCCGTGAGACCAGGAGGTAGACATGTCCGGCCCAGTCGAATTCTCCACGGCGAGTGCGCGGGTGGATCGTGACTGGCTCTGGCACGAACTGACCGAGCACACGTACTGGGCGAAGTACCGCACCCGCGCCATGTTCGATCGTCAACTCGATGAGGCGTGGCGGCTGGTGGGCGCCTATCGATCCGACGACGGTGCGATGGTGGGTTTCTGCCGGGCGTTCTCCGATGGTGCGGCCATGGCGTATCTGGCCGACGTATACGTCGCGCGTACCGAGCGGGGCACCGGCATCGGCCGGGGCTTGCTGCGGGTGATGATCGACGAGGGGCCGGGCCACGACTTCCGCTGGATGCTGCACACCGCCGACGCGCACGCGCTGTACGAGACGTTCGGCTTCGCCGCACCCGATGTGACCTTCATGGAGCGCCGGCCCCGGTTGCCGCACGTGCGCGACTGAGTCAGCCCTCGCAGCCGTTCGCAGCGGTGCACGGACCTGATCAGTGCCCGGCCACCGCCAGTGGCGGCTCAGTGATGGGCGATCAGATCGGCGGCGTGGCCGTGCTCGTTCGTCCGGAGCCGGTCTGCAGCAGCGGATTTCAGCTGCCACCGGGTGACCCGCCCGTCCGGCCCGGTCAGCTCTTCGGCGGTGAGCGCCTCGCCGATGAGCCGGCGGACGCGTGGTTCGTCGGCGGCGTCGGCGGCGAACAGGATCCGCAGCGTGACATCCTCACCGGCGACGTGATTCGCGGTGTGATGCGGCGCCAGTGGGCACGGCGGCGGATGGTCCCAGCTGCCGCACAGCGCCAGCGTGATCGCCGCGCCGGGCGCGTTCGGGCTGCCGTCGGGATGCAACCGCACCACCGCGTCGTGGGCGTAGCCGAGGCGAGTCACGAGTGGCGATGCTACGCGGCGCGGCGCTGATTCATCCACAGTTGGGGGTTCGTCCACAGGCGGGCCGTCCCGGTGTCGGTGTTGGCCGGTGGTGTCGGGGGTGGTTTTTAGCGTTGGGATATGGCAACAGCACTGGGAGCGGCGGCGGCGCCGACAAGCTCTACTGCGCGCGGCCCCACCACGCCGGCCACCGACGGACGACAACACACCATCGTCACCGCCTCGGGCCGGCTGGGCTGGACCGACGGCACCGGCCCACCCGAAATCAACCACGCCCACCACCCCGAAGAACTACTCGAAAACGACCCCGACCCACCGGTGGCGTGAGCCGGGGGATGCGCCCGGCTCAGCGCGCGGTCTTGGTCAGCTCGATGACCGGGATGACCCGGTCGGTGCGCTCCCGGTAGGCGGCGAAGCCGGGATAACGCTGCGCCTGGATGTCGTAGAGCCGGTCATGCTCTGCCCCGCGGATCTCGGTGGCGGTCACGGCAAAGGTCTCGGTGCCGATCTCGGCGGTCGCCGACGGGTTCGCCCGCAGATTGTGATACCAGCTGGGATGGTTGTCCTTGCCCTCGTTGGAGGCGAACACGAAAATCCGGTCGCCCTCGGGCAGGTACATCATCGGGCTGGTGCGCGGCTGCCCGGACTTGGCCCCGGTGGTGGTCAACAGCAGGACCGGAGCCCCTTCGAACGGGCCGCCGAGTTTTCCGCCGGTGCTGCGGAACTCCGCGATGTTGCGGGCATTGAATTCCAGGGTTCGCTTCGCGCCCACGGCTACCTCACCGCTCGATATCCACGAAGTGCTCGATCACCGGCGGGGATGCGTAGAAGTCGTGCAGCAGCGCGCGCCACTGGGCGAACTCCGGCGACTTCCGGAACCCCTCGGTGTGCGCCGCCACACTCTCCCACTGCACCAGCAGCAGGTACAGGTTCGGCGATTCGATCGACCGGGACATCGAGATTCCCAGAAAACCGGGCTGGGCCGCGATCAACGGCCGGGCCTTGGCGAACGCCGCCTCGAAGTCGGCTTCGCTGCCGGGATGAATGGGAAGCACACCATGCTCGACAATCACTCCCCCAGTCTGCACCGAGCGCACATGTCGAGCGTCACCCCCACCCGGGGGTTGTCTGTGACCGACTTGCACAGATATATTTACTGCAACCGTTAGACACAGGTAACACGGGAGGTGCCGGCGATATGGGTGCGATCGCGGCGGCAATCGTTTTCGCTTGGTTGGGCATGGTGCTGGCGATCTCATTCATCGAGGCGCCGCTGAAGTTTCGGGCGCCCGGGATCACCCTCCAGCTGGGGCTGGGTATCGGCCGGCTGGTGTTCCGTGCCCTCAACACCGTCGAGATCGTGCTGGCGACGGTGGTGGTGGTCGCGGTCGTCACGCATCCGCCCGGGCGGCTGGCGCTGGCGGCCATCAGCGTGGCGGTGACGATGCTGCTGGTGCAGTCGCTGTTCGTGCGGCCCCTGCTGCGCCGCCGCTCCGATTCGGTGTTGGCCGCCGCCGTGGCCCCGCCCGGCGGGATGCGCGAGCGCTCCCGGGCCCACTACGCCTACGCGGGGCTGGAGGTGGTCAAGGTCGCCGGGCTGCTGACCGCCGGCACCGTGCTGCAGCTCTGGTCAATGGCCGGCTAGCACCCAGGCCAATGCCTGCTCGACGTCGTACACGCATCGCACCCCCGCCGGCCGGGCCGGTCGACGCACGATGACCACCGGCAGCCCGAGCTCCTCGGCGGCCAACATCTTCGGCCAGGTGTACTCGCCCCCGGAATCCTTCGTCACCACGCTGTCGGCGCGGTGATCGCGCAGCAGCGCGAGTTCGCCCGGCAACGCATACGGCCCCCGGTCGCTGACCACCGTCCAACCCGTCGGCAGCGTGATCGAGGGCGGGTCGACGACGCGCGCCAACACCGCCGCGTCGGCCAGCGCCGGCAGGTAGGACGCCAGCTGTTGGCGTCCGATCGTCAGCACCGGGC
>NZ_QMEX01000208.1 GCF_003284925.1 Mycolicibacter senuensis | reverse complement strand
TCGATCAGCCGCTGCAACGACGGCAACGCGGTGTCCGGGGTGCCGGCGAAGACGATGCGCACCGGGACAGTTTAGGGAAGCGACGGGTCGCGGCGGCGGCTACCGCGCGGCGCCGTCCCCGTACGGCTGTGCAATGGCGGCCTGCCAGTGCTCGTGGGCCTCTTGCACGCACTCATCGAGCGGCTTGGACGTGTCGAGGTGATGCGCGGTGTCCCACTCGAAGTCGTCAGCGCCCAGCGCGCCGGCGATCTGGGGTGTCGCATCGGAGTTGCCCGCCGCCCTGGTCCTGACGCGCTCGGCGGCGACCTCGATCGGTACCACACAGCGGATCTCGCCGAACGCGGCACGCTTGTCGTGGGCCAGCCGGTGTGCTTCGGCGCGGATCTCCGCGTCACGCCAGGTGCCGTCGAGCACGACCGACACTCCGTCGCCCAGATACCGGCCCGCCCGCTGCAGTACCGCGCGATAGACGGCCGCGACATTGGCGGGTGCGTAGAGACCCGCGCCGAGGCTGCCGGCCTCGCCGCTGAGCTGCCCGGAACTGCGCAGTTCCCGGCGCACGTCGTCGGTGGACACCACCACCGCACCGACGTGGCCGGCGAGTGCGCCGGCCAGCGTCGACTTCCCGGTACCGGGCCCGCCGCCGACGAGCACCAACCGCACGGCACCGGCCTCCAGGTGACGCAAGGCGATGTCCAGGTGCTCGGCCGCCACCGCCGCGGCCCCCCGCTTGCCCTGAGTCAGCCGCACACAGTCGACTTTGGCCCGCACCAGCGCGCGGTAGGCGATGTAGAAATCCCGCAGCGAGCGTGCCGCGGTATCGCCCGAACCTGCCGCGTAGCGCTCCAGGAAATAGTCACCGAGATCCTTGCGTCCCAGGAACTCCAGGTCCATGGCCAGGAAGGCGGCGTCGTCGATGCGGTCGACATAGCGCAGTTCGTCACTGAACTCCAGGCAGTCGAGCAGCACCGGCCGGCCATCCACCCAGAAGATGTCGTCGGCGAGCAAATCGGCGTGGCCGTCGACGATGCAGCCCTGCTCGACGCGCCGGGTGAACAGCTCCGCCCGGCCACTCAGGTATTCGGCGCCGAGATCCTGCACCCGCTGCACGGTTTCGGGTGGCACAGCGGTGCCGGCGTGCTGGTGCAGCGTGGGAAAGTTGTCGTCCCAGCGCCGCCGGACCGCCTCGAGGTCCCCCTGCCGGCTGATCGTCGGGCTGCGCTCGGCGCGGTCGTGGAAATCGGCCAGCAGGCCGGCGATGCGGTCCAGCACGTGTTCGACGGGCTCGGCGCGCTTGACCATCGAGGCCAGCCGTTCTTCGTCGTGATAGCGCCGCATCACAATGACCGGTTCGGCCGGCGCGCCGGCGGGTCCCTGAAAGTGGGCCACCCCGAGATAGCTATCGGGGGCAAGGCGGCTGTTGAGCTCGACTTCTCGCCTACACGCCTGCTCGCGCTGCACCACGGTGCGGAAATCGAGGAAGTCGGTCTGCAGCGGCTTTTTGGCCTTGTAAGCCCGGTCACCCACCAGCACCACCACGCCGGAGTGCGTTTCGTGTGCCTGAACGTAGGGCGCCGCCTGCTCTATCTCAGACGCCATGGCTTCCAGTGTTGACGATCGATGCGGCCAAGGTCATTTCGCGGCGGGCCGGGGGCGGACCACGATCACCGGAATCCCCGCCGCCTGGGCTACCGCGGAACTGACCGAACCCAACAGCTGACTCGCGAATCCGCCACGGCCGCGACTGCCGACCACCACCAGTTGGGCCTGCTCGGCCGCGTGGATCAACCAGCGTGCGGGCTGGTCACTGACCACCTTCCGGTGCACGGTCACATCGGGATACTGCTCTTGGTAGCCGGCAAGCCGTTCCGCGAGAATCTCGTGTGCCTGCTCTTCGTAGCCGCTGCGGTCGATGTTCAGCAGCGGCATGACCCCGACGTCGCTCCAGGCGTGCAACGCCACCAGTGGCACTCCCCGGTGGGACGCCTCGTCGAACGCCAGCGCCGCCGCGGTCTCCGAGGCCGGCGATCCGTCGATCCCCACCACCACCGGTGCGTCGTCGGCGACGGCGCGATCCGTCCGGATGACCGCCACCGGGCCGTGGCCGTGATGGATCAGGCTGGTGCTCACCGAGCCCAGCAGCAAGCGGCCGATCGCGCCCAGGCCCGTGCTCCCGACGACGGTCATCCAACTGCCATTGCTGGCACCGATCAACGTGGCGACGACCTGGGAGTAGGCAATCTCGGTGTGCACCGCGGGTACCGCGTGCCCGCGGGATTCGACAACACCGCGGGCCCGTTCGAGGACCCCTCGCGCCGCGTCGGCCTGCCAGCTGGGCATGCCGTCAGACCGCGGGTCCGGCGGCCATCCGGTCTCCAGCGGGGTCACCACATGCAACAGGCTGAGCGGCAGGTTGCGCATCGCCGCCTCGTCCGTCGCCCAGGCGACCGCCGCATCGGATTCGGCCGATCCATCGACACCCACCACTATCCCGCGGGTGTTCTCCGCTTGTGACATCGTGCGGCCCTCCAGCCATCGTCGCCCGCCCCGACCTCGAAGCTACGGCAGGCCGGGCCGGTTCGCAGGAGTCGTTGGCCCTGACCCCGGGGGCCGTTGGCCTGCTATGCAGGTAGGACGACGACCCGCAGAGTGCCAACGGCCCTTTCGCCGGCGCTCGGTTCACGGGATCATGGGTGATAGGTGGAGATCGGAGGACTGAGGTGTCTGCCGCGTTGGTCGCGACCGAAACGATCCGGGATGCGGTGCAGACCGCATGCCGGGCCCCGTCGCAGCACAACATCCAGCCGTGGCGCTGGGTGCTCGACGGCGACGAGCTCCGGTTGTTCGTCGACCCCGGC
This sequence comes from Mycolicibacter senuensis, assembly GCF_003284925.1. GTDB lineage: Bacteria > Actinomycetota > Actinomycetes > Mycobacteriales > Mycobacteriaceae > Mycobacterium > Mycobacterium algericum_A. The sequence goes on along the minus strand of NZ_QMEX01000208.1, from coordinate 1,681 downwards.
CGGGTACTTCCGTCGGATCGATCCGGGCGCCAGGCGGTCATCGGGTGCGGTGCGGCGCTGGATCATCTTCGGGCCGCCGTGGCCGCGGTCGGCCTACGCACCGAGGTGCAGCGGTTTCCCAATCCCAACGACCCCGATCATCTCGCGTCGATCCGCTTCGCCCGGATGGGCTTTGTCACCGCCGGACACCATCGCCGCGTAGAGGCGATCCGGGTGCGGCGCAGCGATCGCTTGGCGCTGGCGGCGCCGTCGAACTGGGAGTTGTTCGAGCCTGTGCTGCGCAACCACATCGGCCACATTCGGGTGCATCTGGATGTGCTGCCCGAGGACGCCCGCCCTCGGCTTGCGCAGGCGTCGCAGTTGGCGGAATCGTTGCGGCTCTACGACTCCAACTACCATGCCGAACTGAGTCGCTGGACGGTGCCGTTCGAGGAGTCCGCGGGAATCCCCTACCGCTCGTTGGCGTCGCTCGCCGAAGCTGACCGGGTGGGCATCGGGCGCACCTTTCCGGTCGGCCACCGGCAGGAACGGCGGGTTCACCTCAGCGAGGACCAGGCCACGGTCGTGGTGCTGTCGACCGACAGCGATAGCCGCGCCGACGCCCTGGCGACCGGCGAAGCGCTCTCGGCCGTCCTGCTGGAGTGCACGATCGCCGGACTGGCCACCTGCCCGCTGACACACCTGATCGAGGTACAGGCGTCCCGGGAGATCGTCGAGACACTGGTGGGCGGTGATGCCCTCCCGCAGGTGCTGATCCGGATCGGGCACGCGCCCGCCAGCGAAGAATCACCGCGCACCGGCCGGCGCCCGCTGGACGAGGTCCTGACAGTCCAAGGGAGATAGGGGCGGTCACCGCGCGGGAAGGCCGGGCGATCTGGCCTCGTCATCGGCGGGTCAGCCGATGTGCAGCGGGTCGATCTGCACCCGCGCCGGGCGGTGTGACCCGCGGGCGCTGAGCACACCGATGCTGTCACGCAGCGCCGCGGCCAGCGCAAGGCCGTGATCGCGGCCCACCCGGACCAGCATCCGGATCACGGCCGACTCGTCGTCGATACCGGCCGGGCGCCGCACCCCGGGCGGCAGCGGTACCGGGCCCAGCGGTTCGGCGCCGTCGGGTAACCGCGCTTGCTCCAGCAGCGCCGTCACCGACTCCACGTCACCGTCGACGGTGGCGATATGCACCGCCGGCGGCAGTCCGACCTCGGCACGGGCGCCCAGTTCGGCATCGGCATGGCCGACCGGGTCCCACCGGATGAGCGCCTGCACGGTCGGGATCGACGACTCGGCCACCACCGTCACCACCCCGCCGGCAGCATGGTCGCGCACCAGCGCCGCCGCGGCCATCCAGCGGCGCAGCGTGTCTTCGGCGGCGCGCAGGTCCTGGCGGCCCAGCAGCGCCCAGCTGTCCAGCAGCAGTCCCGCCCCGTAGCCGTTCGGGGTTCGCGGTTCGGCACCGGGGGTGGCGATCACCAACGCGGGCCCGTCATCGGTGCGCTCAATGATGGTGTCCCCGGCGGAGGTGATGACCGGGGTGCCCGGGAAGGCGCGGCCGAGTTCTTCGGCAGTACGCCGCGCGCCGATCACCACCGCGCGTACCGAATCCGAGCCGCAGCGCCCACACCGCAGCGCCGGATCGACCCGGCCGCACCACCGGCACAGTGCCGCACCGCCGCGCTGCGGC
>NZ_QMEX01000207.1 GCF_003284925.1 Mycolicibacter senuensis | reverse complement strand
CGATCAGCGTCGCTCGGCCAAACACCTGTATCCGCTGCTCGCCGCCGGACTCGCCGAGTCGGTGCTGGCGGCGCGCACCGGCGCCAAGCTCCGTGGCGGGCCGGCGACACTGCAGCGGGTGCGCGTGCGACCGGCCGGATCAGCCGAACCGGCCACCGCCGTCGAGGCGTTCGGCACCTACCGGCGCGGCCGGCGCACCCACGCGCTGGCCTGCCGTATCGAGCGGGTGGCCGCAACCGGACCCGAATGCACGGCCTGGCAGATTGTCGCCCTGCACATCGGCTGAGGGCCGGTCGGGCGACCGCGGCCCAGTTCCGGCTACCCGGCACTGTACTTCTCCACCAGCACGTCCTTGTACAGCTTGCCGGCGGCGCACATGCCGCCAGTGTCGCCAAGGCGTACGCCTCCGATGCTCAGGTTCACCTGGGAACACGACCTGCACCTGTACCTGCGGCGCGCACGGACCGACGCACTGCTGTACGGGGACGCCGTCTTTCACCGGGAGCAGCTGTGCCGATCGCTGGAGGCTGCGAACGCCTAGGCGGTCTTGACCGGCCGCAACCGCGACGCCAGCGCGGCCGGCGAATCAGCTCTTGCGCGTCTTGGGGGGTTTGGGTCCGCGGCCTTCGCGGCGGGCCGCCTCCCGGCGCTCACGCCGCGATGCCGCACCCGCCGGCTGCAGGTCGCGGCTGCGCCGCACCTGCGCGGAGCCGTCCTCGTCGGGACCGGAGTACGTCAGGCCCGCGGTGCCGTCGGCGCCGTCGGCGCCATTGGCCCCGTCGACTCCCTTGGCGCGCAACCCGAACTGCGCCAACCCCTCCGGGGCGTCCACCGGTGCCACCTGCGGCTGGGTGGGCGCGGCCTCGACGGCGACGTTGAACAGGAAGCCGACCGACTCCTCCTTGAGGCCCTCGAGCATGCCGGTGAACATGTCGTAGCCCTCGCGCTGGTATTCCACCAGCGGGTCGCGCTGAGCCATCGCCCGCAGCCCGATGCCCTCCTTGAGGTAGTCCATCTCGTAGAGGTGTTCGCGCCACTTGCGGTCCAGGACCGACAACAGCACGCCGCGTTCGAGCTCCCGCATGGCCCCGGCACCCGCCTTGCCGTCGACCTCGGCCTCGCGTGCGGCATAGGCGTTCTCGGCGTCGGCGATCAGCGCCTCCAGCAGTTCCTCGCGGGTCAGGTCGTCGGCCTCGCCCACGTCGGCGGCGTGCAGCAGGTCGTGATAGTCGATGCCCACCGGGTACAGCGTCTTCAGCGCGGTCCACAACTGCTCCAGGTCCCAGTCCTCGGCGTAGCCCTCGGACGTGGCGCCGTTGACGTAGGCGGTGATCACGTCGACGAGCATGTCGTGGGCCTGCTCGGCCAGGTTCTCGCCGTCGAGGATGCGCCGGCGCTCGGCGTAGATCACCTTGCGCTGCTGGTTCATCACCTCGTCGTACTTCAGCACGTTCTTGCGGATCTCGAAGTTCTGCTGCTCGACCTGGGTCTGGGCGCTCTTGATCGCCCGGTTGACCATCTTGGCCTCGATCGGCACGTCGTCGGGCAGGTTGAGCCGGGTCAGCAGCGACTCCAGCGCCGCACCGTTGAACCGTCGCATCAACTCGTCGCCCAGCGACAGGTAGAACCGCGACTCCCCCGGGTCGCCCTGCCGGCCGGATCGGCCGCGCAGCTGGTTGTCGATACGCCGGGACTCGTGCCGCTCGGTGCCCAGCACGTAGAGCCCGCCGGCCTCGCGGACCTGCTCGGCCTCGGCCTCGGCCTCCGCCCGGATCTTCTCCAGGACCTCGTCCCAGGCGGCCTCGTACTCGTCAGGGGTTTCGACCGGGTCCAGTCCCTGGCTGCGCAGCCGCTGGTCGGCCAGGAAGTCCGGGTTGCCGCCGAGCACGATGTCGGTGCCGCGGCCTGCCATGTTGGTCGCCACGGTGATCGCACCGCGCCGGCCGGCCTCGGCGATGATGTGCGCCTCGCGCTCGTGCTGCTTGGCGTTGAGCACGTTGTGCGGGATCCGCCGCTTGGTCAGCTGTTTGGACAGGTACTCCGAGCGCTCCACGCTGGTGGTGCCGATCAGCACCGGCTGACCCTTCTCGTACCGCTCGACGAGGTCGTCTACGACCGCGGCGAATTTGGCCTCTTCGGTCTTGTAGATCAGGTCGATCTGGTCGGTGCGCACCATCGGTTTGTTGGTCGGGATGGGAACCACGCCCAGCTTGTAGATCTCGTGCAGCTCGGCGGCCTCGGTCTCGGCGGTGCCGGTCATCCCGGCGAGCTTGTCGTAGAGCCGGAAGTAGTTCTGCAGGGTGATGGTGGCCAGCGTCTGGTTTTCGGCCTTGATCTCCACCTGCTCCTTGGCCTCGATGGCCTGGTGCATGCCCTCGTTGTAGCGCCGTCCCACCAGCACCCGGCCGGTGAACTCGTCGACGATGAAGACTTCGCCGTTTCGGACGATGTAGTCCTTGTCGCGGTTGAACAGCTCCTTGGCCTTCAGGGCGTTGTTGAGGTAGCTGACCAGCGGCGAGTTGGCCGCCTCATACAGGTTGTCGATCCCGAGCTGGTCCTCGACGAACTCCACCCCGAGCTCGTGCACCCCGATCGTGCGCTTGCGCAGGTCGACTTCGTAGTGGACGTCCTTCTCCATCAACGGCACGATCCGGGCGAACTCGGTGTACCAGTGGGAGCTGCCGTCGGCCGGCCCGGAGATGATCAGCGGGGTGCGGGCCTCGTCGATCAGGATGGAGTCGACCTCGTCGACGATGGCAAAGTTGTGCGGACGCTGCACCAGCTGGTCCAGCGAATGCGCCATGTTGTCACGCAGGTAGTCGAAGCCGAACTCGTTGTTGGTGCCGTAGGTGACGTCGGCGTTGTAGGCGACCCGCCGCTCGTCCGGGGTCATCGACGACAGGATCACCCCGACCTCCAGGCCCAGGAACCGGTGCACCCGGCCCATCCACTCGCTGTCGCGCTTGGCCAGGTAGTCGTTGACGGTGACGACGTGCACGCCCTTGCCGGCGATCGCGTTGAGGTAGGCCGGAAGCACACAGGTCAGGGTCTTGCCCTCGCCGGTCTTCATCTCGGCGACGTTGCCGTAGTGCAGCGCGGCGCCGCCCATCAGCTGGACGTGGAACGGCCGCTGGGTCAGCACCCGCCAGGCCGCCTCGCGGGCCACCGCGAACGCCTCCGGCAGCAGGTCATCGAGGGATTCGCCACCTTGGTGCCGCTCCCGGAACTCGTCGGTCTTGGCCCGCAGTTCGGCGTCGGTGAGGGCCGCGGCATCGTCGGCCAGCGTGTCGATGTAGTCGGCGACCTTCCTGAGCCGTTTGACCATCCGGCCTTCACCAAAACGCAGCAACTTGGACAGCACGGCTGGTCCCCTACTCAGTCTTCGTCTATTACGAGCGCCACCCATGGTAGGTGACGCCGCTGCGCAGCACGGTTTTGCCGCGGCCGAGCAGTGTCAGGACGGCTTTTCCGCGGCGCCGGGCCGGGCGGCGTCAGACCAATCGGATCAGGCCGTAGTCGTAGGCGTGGCGGCGGTAGACCACCGACGGCTGGTCGGTCTCCTTGTCGTGGAACAGGAAGAAGTCGTGTCCGACCAGTTCCATCTCATACAGCGCGTCGTCGACTGACATCGGCGTGGCGGCGTGCTCCTTGGTGCGCACTATCCGGCCCGGCTCGTGCGCGTACGCGTGCCCGTCGGTGTGCGCGGAGCCGTGCCGGTCCGGTTCGGCGGTGCCGTCCCGGTTGAACGCCGCGGCCAGGAACTCCGGGTCCGGCGCCGTCGCCCCGGTCGCCTCGGCCACCGACAACGGCGTCTTGTCGCCGTAGGAGACGTTGCGGCGGTCCTTGTGGCGGCGAAGCCGGCCCTCCAGCCGGTCGAGTGCAGCCTCGAATGCGGCGTAGAAACTGTTGGCGCGGGCCTCGCCGCGGATCACCGGTCCGCGACCGTGCGCGGTGATGTCGATCTGCTGGCAGGACTTTCGTTGCCGGCGGTTGTTGGCGTGTTTGAGCTCGACGTCGAACAGCCGAATGGAGCGGTCCAACCGCTCCAGCCTGGCCAGCTTCTGCGCGACATAGACCCGGAAGTGGTCCGGTATCTCCACGTTGCGACCCTTGACCACGATCTCCGCGCCGGTCGACTGCTCCGGGCTGTCGTCGACGTCGACCTGCGTACGGCTGGTTTCCACGAATTGATTTGCCATACTCGACACTCTTTTCTCGTCGTCTCGACCACGTATTGCTGCGCCTCTACGGTCCAGCGAACCCCTTGATGACGACCGTAGCCATGGCGCCGGATACGTGCCACCGGTTTGACGGACCCGTTGCCGGTTGGTTGCCGCGGCGGCATCAAGCGGCGGCGATCACGAGCGCGGCGATAACCCGAACGCCCCCGGCGCCCAGCACCCGCACCGACTCGGCGAGGGTGGCGCCGGTGGTGACGACGTCGTCGATGATCACGACGTCACCACCGGTGGCGGGCAGCCGGCGGCGGTTCAGCAGCACCCGGCCGGCGATATTGCGTTCCCGGGCGCCACTGCCCAGCCCGACCGAGTCGCGGGTCAGCGCCCGCGCT
>NZ_QMEX01000206.1 GCF_003284925.1 Mycolicibacter senuensis | reverse complement strand
CTACCTGCATCGAGCTTGGTAGCCGGTCGGCGATCATCGTCGCCAATGCGGCGGCGCCGCCGGCTCCCACCGGGGCGTCGATCACCACCGCGGCGTCCGGGCCGGGAGAAGCCACCAGCACGCGGCGAGCCACCGCCGCGGCCACCTCGTCGGGCGGACCGATCCGCGGCTCGGCGGTGATCCCGGCGCCGCTGACGGCCACCAGCCCGGCGGCGATCTCGACGACGGCCGCCGCCGCAAAGCTGTCGAACAGCAGCCGGGAACGCGTCACGGTGATGATGTCCTCGGTCAGACCGCGCGCCGCGGTGGTGAGCAGCTCGACCCGCCGGTCAGGCCACCATGACGGGTGCACGATCACCATCGATGCGACGGCCGACGGGCAGGCCAGCACGCCGCGCAGCAGCTCGGGCACCTCGACGGGCCGGCCGTCGACCAGTGCGAACGGCTCGTCGATCCACTCCATCGCCGCCGTGGCGCCAGCCGATTCAGCTGTGCCGCAACACAGTCGGTGCACAGTCGCAGGGCCGGCCTCGATCACGGCACGGTGCGTCACGGCTCCCACGCCACCTGGATCAGCCGCTGCCCGCCGGCCCGGGTGACCAGGGTGCCGCGCCCGGGCGGCAACGGGCCCGGCCGCACCGCACCGATCAGCGGGGTGTCGGCCGCGTCACCGCTCATCGTCAGCCCCATGGCACCCAGGTCGTGCAGTGCGGCCAGCACCGGCTCGTACATCGAACGCGCCGCCCCGCCGCTGCGGCGCGCAATCACCAGGTGCAAGCCCAGATCGCTTGCGTGCGGCAGGTATTCCAACAGCGGAGTCAGCGGGTTGCCGCCCGCGGCGGCGACCAGGTCGTAGTCGTCGACCAGTACATACAGGTCCGGTCCCGACCACCAGGACCGGTCACGCAGTTGTTGGGCGTCGATGTCCGGTCCGGGTATCCGCCGGGCCAATCGGTCGGCAAGGGCGGCCACCAGGGGCGCGCACGACGCAGCCGACATCGCGTAGCCGGCCCGGTACTCGGTGGCAACGACCCCGAGCAGGCCGCGTCGATAATCGACCACCAGCAGCTGCGCCTGCTGTGGGCCACGGGTCCGCGCCAGTTCCCGGCACAGCGTGCGCAACACGGTGGTCTTGCCGCACTCGTTGTCGCCGAGGATCAGCAGGTGCGGTTGCCGACCGAAATCGACTGTCACAGCGCCGCGCTCGTCGACGCCCAGCACCGGGTGGTCAACGCCGGCGGTCAGCGCCGCCCGGTGCACCACCGTCGGCAGCAGCGGTATGGGCGCCACCGTGTAGTCGTCGCGCCGCAACGGCTCCCAGTCTCGTGGGCGCGCCACCAGCAGGTGCAGGCCCTCAGCTGTCAGGCCCCGCCCGGGCCGGTCGGCGGGCACCCGCTGCGCCTGACGCCGGTCCAGCTCGGATTCGGCCGGATCGCCCAGCCGCAGTTCGATCCGGGTGCCGATCAGATCCCGCAACGCCGGCCGGATCTCGGCCCACCGCGACGCGGACAGCACCAGGTGAACGCCGTGGGACAGGCCGCGCGCGGCAACGGCGGTGATCGTTGCCTCGACATCGAATTCGCGGCACAGCGCCGCCCATCCATCAATCACCAAAAATACGTCGCCGGCCGGGTGACCGCCGGCCGCTTCGCACCGCGCCTCCCGCCGTTCCAAGATCGCCTCCAGCTCGGCGACGGTGCGCCGCACCAGTTCCGGCTGGCCACGGCCGGCCACCGTTCCCACCTGCGGCAGTGAACCCAGCGCGGCGAGGCCACCGCCACCGAAGTCCAGGCAGTACAACGCCACCCGCCTGGCGTCGTGGGTGGCGCTCAGCGCGGCGATCAGCGTGGACAGCGTCGTCGACTTACCCGACTGCGGCGCGCCGACGACGGCGACGTGCCCGGCGGCACCGTCCAGCCGGATCAGCAGCGGGGTGCGCCGCTGCTCGAAAGGGCGGTCGACGATCCCGATCGGCACCCTCAGATCGGGAGAGCCGCCGTCGAGCAGCTCGCCCAACGCCGGTGAGTCGCCCAGCGGCGGCAGCCACACCTGTCGGGCTGGCGGGCCGTGGCCGGACAATCGCTGCAGGACCGCCTGCAGCACGATACGCCCGGCAGCTCGCGGCTCCGGCCCGACCGGGCCGATCGGCGCGGCGGTGAACAGCCGAACGTGGCTCGGCGCCGGTCGCGGGATGGGGCATGCGCCCGAGACGTAGGCCGTCTGAAATCGCCGCAACTCACCGTCGGCGGTGCGCAGGAAACCCGAGCCGGGGGTGTTGGGCAGCTCGTAGGCGTCCGTGGTGCCCAGCACCAGTCGCGATTCGGCGGCCGACACCGTCTTGAGGCACACCCGGTAGGACAGGTGCGACTCCAGGCCGCGCAGCCGGCCCTCCTCGAGCCGCTGGCTGGCCAGCAGGAGGTGAATCCCCAAGGACCGCCCCAGCCGGGCGATCGCGACGAACATGTCGATGAAATCTGGCTGTTGATCGAGCAATTCGGAGAATTCGTCGACGATGACGAGCAGGGCGGGCAGCTCGGGCCGCTCGGGCAGTGCCGCTGCGGCAGGCCGCCGGGCCTGCCGGTAGCCGCTGATCCCCGCCACCCCGGCGGCGCGCAGCAGTTCCTGGCGCCGTTGCATCTCACCGGTCAGCGCTTCGCGCATCCGTTCCACCAGCGGCGCCTCATCGGCCAGGTTGGTGATCACCGCGGCCACATGGTGCGCGTCCTCGAATCCGAGAAACGTCGCGCCACCCTTGAAGTCGATGAGCACCAGGTTCAGGTCCGCCGGCGAATGCCGGACCATCATGCCGAGCACCAGCGTGCGCAGGAACTCCGATTTCCCCGAGCCAGTGGCGCCGATGCACAGCCCGTGCGGGCCGCTGCCTTCTTCGGCGGCCTCCTTGATGTCCAGCCGCACCGGGTCGCCCTGCGGGTCGGTGCCGATCGGAACGCTCAGCCGCTGCGCCGGTGCGCCGCGCCACACCGCGGGCGGGTCGAACTCGTCGACGGCGCCGATGCCCACCAGCTGCGCCCAGCTTCTCGGGCCGCCCGGTTGCACCGCCTTGCAGCCGGCCAGTCGCTGGGCGCACGCCAGCGCGGCCGCGGTGCCGAGGAAATCCGGGCGGGCACCGTCGCAATCGCCCAGCGTGGTCGTGCTCACTTCCAGCGTGCTCGTGCTCACCCGAAGCCGCCGGGCCCGGCCGGCATCCCAGGCCGCTGCTTCGGTCAGCGCCAGTCCCATGACCGGGTCGTCGATGACCACCACCGCCGGGCGGCCGGCCAACGCGGCTTGCGCAGCGGCCAGATCGGGGTAGGTCAGCCGTAACGGTCCGGTGGCGTCGACGGCCGACGGATGCTGATGGTGGGGAAGCCATTTCAGCCAGTCCCAGTGTCCGGGCGGGTCGTCGACGACTGCTGCGATCAGCAGCGCGTCGGGGCCGTGCAGCGTCGCGAGCTGGCAGATCATCGCCCGCAGCAGGCCGCGCGCCCGGCCCCGGTCGCCGTCTAACTGCAACGGCGCCGACCCCGGCAGCGGCATCGTGATCGGCACCTCGGGCACCGTCGCGTGGGTGTGCAGGAAGCGGCGCAGCGCGGTCGTGGTGACGGGGTCGGCGCGGCCGGCCGGCGCGTCGGGTGGCGGTATCAGCCGGGTCGCCAGGGCGACCGGGCCAATGCCCACCCGGACTCGGCCGGCCTCGGCGTCACCGGGCCGGCGCTGCCACATCCGGTCACTGCCTACCAACGTCCACAACGCTTCGGGGTCCGGGTGCGCCCACACCAGAAACGAACGTTGCGTTGCGGCGGTCGCGGTAACCGACTCCCGCAGCGCAGCCAGATAACCCAGGTAGTCGTCCCGGTTACCGTCCAGATCGTCGCTGCTTCGCCCGGCCAGCACCGCTGCCGCCGCAGACGCCAGCATCAGCAGCGGCAGCAACGCGAACATCGGGCTGCGCGCAACCGGCGAACCCGAGCGGTAGAGCACCGCGGTCATGACGAGCATCCCCACCGACATGACAACCGGCAGTAGCCGGGTCAGCGCCACCGGGGAATTCGGGCGCTGCACCGGGGGCGGTGCCGCGACGGTGATTTCACCGGACGGCGGCGCCGGCGGCGGGCTCGCGACACGTCCCAGCTCGGTCATCGGCCACACCGTAAACAGCCGCCGAATCACTCGGCAAGTCAGCTGTGGAACACCGAAATCACGCGGTCTGCCGTCGCGGTAGCGTTCGCGCAACGCGAGCGCGAGGAGGCGGCGGTGGCTGGTTCGGATTCGGGTCTGCGGCGGGTCGCGGTCTACGCCGACACCGGTCACGCCGATCTGGCGCTGCCGGCTGCGGTCCCGGTGGCGCTGCTGGTCGGCGCCGTCGTCGACCTCGTCTCGGGAAGCGAGGGCCCGCAGCCGGCATCGGTCCCCGCCGGTCCGCTGCCACTGCGCCCCTACCGGCTCGCGCAACCCGGCCGCCCGCCGTTGGACGGCTCGAAGACATTGGGGCAACAGGGGATCTGCGACGGTGCCGTGCTGGTGCTGACATGCGCCGACGACATCGCACCGGAACCGCGTTTCGACGAGCCCGCCGAGCCCACCAATTCGAACCTG
>NZ_QMEX01000205.1 GCF_003284925.1 Mycolicibacter senuensis | reverse complement strand
GGTTGGTGAAAAATGTTGTGGCACAGCGGCAATGGAATTATCCAGCCGATGCGGCGTTGGCCGCCTCGGTCGCCGCATAAGAATTGGCGCTGCTGTTCAGCGTGGCCACGAACGCCTGGTGGATGGCTTCCGCCTGAGCGCTGATGGATTGGTACATACTGGCGTGCGCGGCGAACTGGGCCGCGGTCAGCGCCGAGACCTCGTCCGCGGCAGCCGGAACGACGCCCGTGGTCGGCGTTGCCGCCGCGGCGTTCTGGGCGCTCAGGGCCGATCCGATGGCGGCCAGATTGCCTGCGGCCGCGGTCAGGGCCTCCGGTTGGGTGTTCACAAAACTCATCGGGCCTCCTCCGAAAGGTGCCGGCCGCCGAAGGACCGGCGTTCACCGGGTGCGTCGAGCGTGCACCCGCTGACAACGTTAGGCGTCATCGCGGAGCGGGGCTCAATACAACACGGTTTAAGGACAGTTCAGAACTCAGATACGGTGCCGAAGGCGGATCGGATCGAAACAATCAGCGATCCCCGATAGGCACAATCATCGGGACACAAGTCTCGTCGTCACCTCCTCACACAGCCGACACCGACGGGGGCGGGGTGAGACACCGGCCCCCCTATCTGCGCAATGGTGGCACCGCTGGCACCGCGCGTCAACCCGAACAGCAGGCCCGGCCCACTGTGAATCGGCTGGTGGGACACTGTCGGATCAGGACGGCTTCTTCTCGGCGACCGCCGCGCTGAGCCCTTCGGCGAGGTCCTCGCGGGTCAATTCCTTGAACTTATGCAGCCACTCGTCGCTGAAATCGGTGACGTCGCCCGCCAGCACCGCGTCGAGGTCGGAGTCGTCGAGCCGGAAACTGCGGTGGTCCCGCGCCTTCTCCACCACGTTGCGCACGAATCCGGCGTTGCCCAGCACGTCGATGCCGCGGATCAGATCGCCGTCCTCGGAGTAGTTTTCGTCAGCGTAGAACTTGGTGTAGGACGGCAGCAGCCCCTCGACCGCTTCGTCGGTGACCACGTCCTCGTTCTCGGCGCCCATCATCTTGGTCAGTTCCAGCAGTTCCGGCGGGGTGTAGCTGTAGAACTCGATCACCGTCGAGAACCGCCGCCGCAAACCCTGGTTCACCTCGAGCATCTTGTCCATGGCGTTGGCGTAGCCGGCGCCGAACACCACCAGCTCGTCGCGGTGGTTCTCCATGTAGAGCAGCAGCGTGTTGATGATCGCGTTGCCGTAAGCGTCGCCTTGGCTGTAGCCGCGTTCGTGCAGGGTGTGCATCTCATCGAAGAAGACCGCGCCGCCGAGCGCACCCTCGAGCAGTTCCTCGGTGTTCTTCTCCGCGTCGGCCATGTAGCGACCCAGCAGCTTGGAACGGTTGGTCTCGACCACCAGTGGCTTGCGCAGCACGGTCAGACCGCACAGTTGCTTGGTGAAGGCGCGCGCCACCGACGTCTTGCCGGTGCCGGGCGGGCCGAGCAACAGCGTGTGGCGGGATGTCACCGGGACCGGCAGTCCCATCTTGGCGCGCGCCAGGTTCACCTTGGTGGTCGCCTTGATCAGCTTGATCTCCCGCTTGGCCTGCTCCATGCCGAGCATGGCGGCCAGCTCCGCGTCGCCTTCGGCCAGGTACCGGGCGGCCTCTTCGGCGTGCCGATGCGCCTCGGCCTGTTCCCGGGTGGGGGCGCTGTCGGGGTCCCACGGATCGGTGCGGGCCTCGATGGTCTCCGGGTCGGTCAGGATCAGCCGGTAGTCCGGGTTGTCCAGGGCCTCGCGGGCCGGCGCGAACTTCGCGTCACGCGAATACACCCGGCGCAGCAACTCGGCGGCCTCGTCCTCACGGCCGAGGTGACGCATGCACATGCCCTGGGTGTAGAGCGCGACGTTGGTGGCACCGGGCACCCGGTCGCCCTCGATGGCCTCCTGGGCCCGTCGGGTCGCCTCCTCGAACACCCCCAGCGATGCCAGCGCCGTGGTGGCCATCGCGGCAGCGGCCGCCTTGAGCTCGGGCTGGCGCCACGGCGCCGCCGCCGGGAACTGCTTGAGCACGTCGGGCCAGCGGCCGGTCCGGAAGTACAGCATGCCGCGCACGTAGCCGACCAGCTCCGTTTCGAACGGGTTGCGCGGCTCGATGCCGTCGAGCAGTTTCGCCGCCTCCTCGTAGCGCTTGGCTTCGGCCAGCGCGGCGGCATAGGCGGCGGCCAGCGACTCCACGCTGGTGATCCGCAGCCGCAGGAACATCCCGTCGGAGACCTCCGGATGGAATTCCAAGTCGGACAAGCCCAGTCGGCGCGTCTCCCAGCCGAACGTACGGACGGTAGCCCAGGCGTTCGCCAACACCTCGATGTCGGAGTCACCGGCCAGTACCCGGGCCAGCCAGGCGTCGCACATGGTCGGGTCGATCGTGGTGGCGGTGGTGAACATCTGCAACGCCACCTGCGGGTTGTGGCTCGGCTGCAACCCGTTGACCGAGATCCCGGATGCCAGCATCCCGGCCACCATGGCGTTGCGGGCATCGGTCGCCGCCGATTGCGGGCTGGTCACGGCCGCGTCCCGGATGCCGGAACGGCGTACTGCTGCAACGCATCCACCGACACGACCAGGTGTTCGTCGTCCTGCAGTTCCCGGCCGGGCACCGGCAGGCGTGGATGCGAGGTGGGGGCCGGAAGGCTGGCGCAGACCGCCTCCAGCTGGCGCCGGCCCACGAACCGGTTCAGTGCGGCGCGCACGTTGCGGCCCAGCTTGCCGGCGCTGTGGTACCGCACCAGCACCGATACGCTGGTCGTCCGGCCGCCGCCCGGGGCGAGCCGCACCGTCACCACCGTCGCATCGGTCTCCGGGTACCACAGATGCTCGAGGTTCTCGTCGGTGATATCGGCCGGTGACAGCCAGAAATTGGTGACGTAGCCCTCCGGCCGGTTGCGGAACAGCCGGTGCGAAAGATGTCCGGCCTCCAGTCCCGCCAGCGTGGCCTCGTCGACGTCGTCGAATTCATCGGCGCGCAGCGGTCGCGCACTGATCAGGCGTCCGTCGACCTCCTCGGCCAACCGCTCGGTGGCCGCCGTCAGGGTCGCGGCCAACGAGTCGCGTGCCGCCACCGCATTGACGTTGTGCTGCGGGTCCATCCGCAGCACCAGCCAGGTTCGCCGGTGGTCGGGCATCGACGGGGTGTCGTCCAAGTCGACGTCCTCGCTGTCATTGGGCGCACTGCGGGTGCCCACCGAGACGATGTCGATGCTGTCCAATCGCACGTCGAACTGGCGCAATCCGCCGGCGAGCCGCTCCAGCGGGAGGGCCGCCGGCTCCAGCCCGCGTCGATGCCGGCCGGTCGCCTTCACCGGCCGCCCGCCCACCGCGATCACCGTCACCAATCGGCCCTGGTGCTCGCGCATACCGATCGGCTCCCGCCCGAAACGGCGGTGATGATCGACTGCCGGCGTGCGGCCGCGGCTCAGTGCCGGCTCCGGGTCGGCGAACTGATCGGCAATCCATGCCGCCCACATCGTGCTGATCGGCACCTGCCGGTAGGTGACCAGCGCGATGATCGCGACCAGCACCGCGACGCCGACGCCCGACCACCATGTGTAGACGGCGACCTGCTCGTCGCCGGGCCACCGGCCGGCCAGCACCAGTATCGCGATGTCGATCAGAAAGACGATGGTCACCCGCGTCCATGACAGGTTCAGACCTACTGCGTGCTGTGCCTTCATCGGTTCCTACGTGATCGTCGCAATGCTGCCACTCCCAGTGCCACACCGGCCGCCGCGACCGCCGCCAACAGCCCGGCCCCGGCGACCCACACCGGGGTCATGTCACGTTCCGGCGGCATCGGCGGCACCTGCAGCGGCGCCGACAGCCGTTCCGGCGGTTGGGGCGCAACGTCGGGAACATCCCACGTCAGCGCCGCCACCGGGTCAATGATGCCGTAACCCACCACGTTGTCGACCCCGCGTGCCGGTGGCCGAGCCGTGCGAGTCAACCGGTTGATCACCTGATGCGACGACAATTCCGGGTACTTGGCCCGTACCAGCGCCGCCACGCCGGACACGATCGCCGTCGAGAAACCGGTGCCCGACGGCACCAGCAGTGAGTTCTCCGGGCCGTCGACCGCGTTCATCAGCCCGTCATCGCGCGGCGAGAGACCCTCGATGTCGGTGCCGGGTGCGGCGATCGACACCCAGGGACCGGCGACGCTCGTCTTACCCAGTGGCGCTCCTGCCGAATCCACCGCACCGACCGTCAGCACGTACTCGTCGTACCAGGCCGGCGTCACCACGGTGTTGACTCCGTTCCAGTCGCGCGGGTCGTCGGGCCGCATCGCGTTATAGATCGGGTTCTGCTTGCAGTCGCGCCAACTCGTGTCGCCGGCGGCGGCGACGATCACCGCGTTCTTCTCGACCGCGGCGTAGCGCACCGCTGCGCCCAGATCTGCCTGATCGATGAGGTTGCGCACGTTCATGCAGATGGCGTGCGAGATGTTGATGACCCCGGCGCCCATGTTGGCGGCGTGGACGATCGCTCGCGCCATGGTACGAATCCCGTCGGTCTTCTCCCGCAGCTGCGGATCCTGCCCGTCGCCGAACGGCTCCTTGGGGCCGAATGCCTGGCTGTTCTGCCGGATCGAGATCAGTTGCACATCGGGGGCCACCCCGCTGAACGCG
>NZ_QMEX01000204.1 GCF_003284925.1 Mycolicibacter senuensis | reverse complement strand
GTCGACGACCGGGCCGGCGCGCACCGGCCGGCGTGGCTGGCGGCAGCACAGGCGGTGAACTCCGGCTCCGGCGACGAGCATGCCGCCGAGGTCATCGAGAAACAGCTGATCCCCTACGTGGACCACGACGTTCGGGGTGAGTGGGTGCCGGCCGTGCAGTCGGCGCGAGACGGGATGGCCGGCGCCTACCGGGCGGCGGCGGGGTCGGCCGACCCGGCGCCGGGGACGGTTTTTCCGGTACCCGGTGATCTTGGTCCCGTCGTGCCACCCGATCACCCGACCGGTACCACGCCGGCCGTCCCGGCGACCGCGGCCCCCGTCGCAGCGGAGATCGCGCCGGCGTCCGATGTCGCACCGGCGGGTGTCCCCGCGGCGCCGGACGCGAGGCAAGACGCCGCCGTCCCGGAGCCCGCCGCTGCCCTGGCGGACATGCCTGCCGATCCAGCACTTCCGGCCGGCCTCGGCCTGCCCGGTGATCTGGGGTTGCCAACCGGCGGGCTGCCCGCCGGCGGTGGTCTTGGCGGGCTCGGCGGGTTGGGCGGATTGATTCCCCGGCTGGCCGACGCGTTCGGTGACCCGGGACCCTCCGACGGGTTCGGCGATCCGTTCGAGGACCGCGCAGCAACCGACGACCGCGACCCTGATGACCCCGAGGACCCCGAGCCGGATGACTCGGAGGGTGACCCGCCGGACGAGCCCGGCGACGAGGCCGTTGTCGAGGAGGCCGCCGCCGAGGATCCTGGTGAACCGACCGCATCGGAATCCGCGCCGTCGGACCCGGAAACCGAGGCCGGCGCCCAAGCTGAGCCCGCGGCCGAAACCACCGAAGCCGACGACTCCGGCCAGTCTGCTGAGCCCTCCGCCGACGGCGCACCGAAGACGCCATGCGAGGTCGCCGCTGAACAGTTACCCCAGGTCGGGCAGTGACCGGGCTACGCCGCAGCAGCATGCTTGGCTGGTCGCAGCGTGATGCGCCAAGCGTATGAGCCCGCTGACCCCGCAGTAGGGCCGGCGGGCTCACCTCACCCCTGGCGCGAGCCCCAGGTCTGCAGCGCCGAAACGATCCTGGCCGCGGCCTCCAGTTGCTCCAGCGACAGCTCCTCGGTCGGGGTGCGCCATTCGGCAACCACCGCAAGTGCGCCGTCGATGAACAGTTCGCGGGTCTTGCCGCGCTGGATCTTGCCGCTGGAGGTGGTGGGCATCGACACGTGGTGCACCAGCACCACGGCGTCGGCCGCGATGCCGTGGTGGGTTGCGACGGCGGTGCGGATCTTGTCGATGACGGCGTCGAAGTCGGTTTCACCGATCTGGCCGCTGTCCACCTCGTGCACCACGACCAGTTGCTCGATGCCTCCCGGGGGCGCGTCGGTGGCGAATGCCGCGCCCCGGCCGGACACCAGTACCGGGTCGCATTGCTGCACGGTGAACTCGATGTCGTTGGGGTAGTAGCGGTGCCCGTCGACGACGATCAGATCCTTGCAGCGACCGGTGGTGAAAAGCTCACCCGCGCAGAGGAACCCGTAGTCCCCGGTGCGCAAGAACGGTCCGCGCGCCGGGTCACCCGGCGCGGCCAGCCGTGCTCCGAACGTCGCGGCGGTCTCCTCGGGGCGACGCCAATAACCGAGGGCGACATTGGGGCCGGCGACCCAGATCTCGCCGACCTGGTCGGGGCCGCACGGCTGGTGGGTCACCGGGTCGACGATGGCGACGTCGGTTTGGCGCGGCTGACCGCAACCCACGAACGTGGCCGCGGCCGGGTCGTCGGGTGCGATGTCGACGATGCGGTCCTGCTCCAACGCGGCACGGTCGAGGTAGCGCACCCCCGGCATCCCGGTGGCGCATCCGGCCGACACACACAAGGTGGCCTCGGCCAGCCCGTACACCGGATAACACGACGAAATCTGGAAACCCGCCGGTGCGAAGGCATCGGCGAACGCCGCCAGCGATGTGGCGCGCACCGCCTCGGCGCCGTTCATGGCCACCGTCATGCAGGAAAGATCCAGTGCCGCGCGTTCTTCGGGCGTGCTGGTCTCCACGCACCGGTCGTAGGCGAAGTTGGGTGCCGCGGTGATCACGCCGCGATGCGCCGACACCAGTTCCAGCCAGCGCATCGGGCGTTTGATGAACGCGGTCGGCGACATCAGCGCGGTGCTGGCCCCGATGTAGACCATGGACAGGATCGCGCCGATCAACCCCAGGTCGTGGTGCGGCGGCAGCCAGAACACGCCTTTGGCGTTCTCGTCGCCGTTCCACGCCTGCCGGATGGCGTCGACGTTGTGCAGGATGTTGCCGTGGCTGAGCAGCACACCCTTGGGTGAGCGGGTCGACCCCGAGGTGTACTGGATGGCGGCCGGCGAGTCGGTGCCGATGGCGGGGGGCACCCAGGCGTCCGGGTCGGCGCCGGCATCGGTGAAGAACCAATGCTCGGGTTCACCGGGGATCCCGGCGACCGCGGACCGGGTGGCCTGCTGGGTCTCCCCGGCCGTGAGGGCGAACCGGGCCTGCGCGTCGGGAACCACCACCTGCAGCCGCGGCGCCAGCTTCTGGTGCACCGGCACGGCCACGGCCCCGGCATAGAGGCAGCCGAAGAATCCTGCGATGAAGTCCAGACCCGGGCGCACCAGGACCAGTACCCGCTCCCCGGCGATGTCGTGGCGCTGCAGACTCGCCGCGATCCCCCGGGCGCGCAGGTCCAGGTCACGGAAGCTCAGCTCACTGCGGCCCTCGTCGTCGCCGTTGTAGGAGAAGCTGAACGCCACCTTGTCGCCGAACCGCTCGGCTTGGCGTTGCAGCAGCTCAACGAGGGTTTCTGCGATGGGTGTCGTCACCGTGGGCGTGAAGTCCATGGCCCCATCTTGGCCCCCGAGGTGTTCTGGACCACATTCGGGCCCGTGTGAGGCCCCGGAATCGGCGCGCAGCAGCCTTCGATCTGGTTGCTGGCGCGTGCCACGCCACGGGCTGGTCGGTGCTAGACGGCACTGGCGGCGCCGCTCATTTCACAGTGCGAAAATCCAGCTTATCCAGCACATTCCCAGGTATCAACTCAGTTTGAGCGGCCGTGATCAGGGCGTATACGACGACAGGTTTGGAAGAAATGCTTGAGTTTAAGTGTACTCACAGGTAGTGTCCTGCATCACATCGGCATAACAGTGAGAAATCAGCAACATCACGGGACCGGTGACTGCTGGTCATCATGGTTGCTCAGGGCAGTACCGACACAAAGGAGACGGCTGTGCAGCAAGCCCTTCGCCCCTACGTCACCGCGGGGATCGCCCTGGTGGGTTCCGGGCTGATTTCGGTCACACCCGCAGTGGCACCGGTGCCCAGCCTCTCCACCATCCGGGACGTGGCGCTCACCGGTGCGTTTGACGACTTCCTCCAGCCGTGGATCGACCAGTACAACACCGCGGCCGCCAATGCCCAGTTGTTGATCAACAACTTCGCCTTGGCGCCGTTCGTCGGCTATCAGCAGCAGATCGCCAACCAGGGCGATCTGTGGAGTCAGGCGATCAACGACCCGTCGACCATCCCCGATGTGACCAACCAGCTGCAGGAGGACGCCAAGTCCGCCGCGGACGCATACACCCTCATCAACGCGGGTCCGCTCGGCTTCCTGACCCCCGGTGACCCGGTCACCGAAATGGTCACCGACCACACCCTCAGCGGCGAAGCGAACCTCGACCTGACCGGTGAGACCATCAGCACCCTGGGCCACAAGCTGCTGATGGGCTTCCTGCCGGCGATGCTGCCCGCCGACCTCGACCCCGAGATGGTCACGCCGATCCTGAACTTCCTGGCCTCCCCGTTCAGCGGTCTCATCATGGGTGCACTGGGCCCGTCGTTGAGCCCGTGGGTCGCGCTGATGAACAGCATCTCCGACGGCGACGGCCTCAACGAGATTATGGCCAACATGGTCGGCGCCTTCTTCAACGGCGCCACCCTCAACCTGGACTTCTTGATCCCGATCGTCGAGCAGACCGGCCTGCTGCCGGAAGGCACCAACGTCTACCACATCGATCTGGCGCTGGGCGGGTTGTTCACACCCGGGGTGGTGGCCTCGGCGCCCAACCTGGTGCCGGGCACCGGTGTGGAGTTGGCCGCTCCCGGCGGGTCGATCTTCAACAGCATCGGCCTGGACCTTGACGCCAATGTGCTGGGGGCGTCGCTGCCCGCGGTGGTCCCCGCCCATGCGGTCGGCCCGATCGGGGCCTGGGAAGGCTGGATGCAGGCCATGGGAGCAGTGCTCGGATCGGGCTGGAGCGGCAAGAGCAACCCCCAGGATGCGGTGGCTCCGCTGACCGGTTTCCAGCTCCCGCAGATCCCCGACGACCTCTTCGACGACGGTGGCGCGGCCGGCGCGTCGGACGCCGCCTCACCCGACATGCTGCAAGACCTGCTGGACCTGTTCATCGGAGCCGGAGGCTGACGCCGGCGCGCCCGCTTGACCGGTAATCGCCCAGACAACTTTCACCACAGCTCGACAGAGCCGCTTCACAGGAGAGGTGTTCGCAAATGAGTCGTCGTCACAGCAGCCAGGCTGGTAACACCGGATCGCGCCACCGCAAGCGGGTGGCAGGCGCCACCAGTTCGGTGGGCGCGTTCCTGGCTTTCGGGCTGGCCCCGTTGGCCGCGGCACCGGCCGCCCACGCCGATGTCGATCTCCTCGGTGATCTGCTCGGTGATCTGGCGTCCTCATGGTCGGTTGCCGATCCCGGTGACGCCGCGGCAACGTGGGACCTCGACGCGCTGTTCGGCGCCGCAGATCCGGGCAGCGCAGCCGACGACCCGTTCTCGTGGACGGCGATCATGGACCAGTGGTTCTACGAGCCACTGCACGCCGGCGTCCAGGCCTGGATCACCAGCGACCTCGGCGAGATGGTCAACAACTCGATCAACGGGATGTTCGGGCTCTACCTGATCGGCAATGGTGTCGACGGAACCGCCCTGAACCCCGACGGCGGGGACGGTGGCTTGCTGTTCGGCGACGGCGGAGCCGGCTGGGACAGCGATGCGGCCGGTGTCGACGGTGGAGATGGCGGCGACGCGCTCGGCATCCTCGGCAA
>NZ_QMEX01000203.1 GCF_003284925.1 Mycolicibacter senuensis | reverse complement strand
CCGGAAAGTCCCGGATGTCGCCGCGCACGGTGTCCAGGGCGCCCTCGGCGACCGCGGCGGCGGTGGCGCGCACCTGCGCCCCGGCCATCGACGCGGCCCACAGCGCCCCGTCGCGGTCAGCGGCCAGCAACGCCTCGGCGTCGTCGAGATCGACGGTCGTCGGGAAGGACCCGGGGAACGCGTTCACGGCCGTGACTTCTCGGCTGCGGTGACGGCCTCGACCTGTTCGGTGACCTGGGCCACCACCGCATCGACCGCGGCGGAATCGGGGGCCTCCACGTTGAGCCGCAGCAGCGGTTCGGTGTTGGAGCTGCGCAGGTTGAACCAGCTGCCGCCGCCCAGGTCGACGGTCACCCCGTCGAGATGGTCGACGGACGCCTGCTCGCCGAACGACGCGACCACGGCATCCGCATAGGCCTGCGCGTCGACGCCGTCGGCCAGGGTGTAGTTGATCTCGCCGGAGGCCGCGTAACGCTGGTAGTCGGCGGTCAGCTCCGACAGCGGCCGCTGCTGCTCGCCGAGCGCGGCCAGCACGTGCAGCGCTGCCAGCATCCCCGAGTCGGCCCCCCAGAAGTCCCGGAAGTAGTAGTGCGCCGAGTGTTCCCCGCCGAAGATGGCGCCGGTCTCGGCCATCATCGCCTTGATATAGGAGTGTCCGACCCGTGACCGCAGCGGCGTGCCGCCGCGCTCGGCCACCAGTTCGGCCACCGCGCGGGAGGTGATCAGGTTGTGGATCACCGTCGCGCCGGGTTCGCGGGCCAGTTCCCGCGCGGCGACCAGGCCGGTCACCGCCGACGGCGAAACCGGCTCGCCGCGCTCATCGACCACGAAGCACCGGTCGGCGTCGCCGTCGAAGGCCAGCCCGATATCGGCGCCGCTGTCGCGGACGAACGCCTGCAGGTCGACCAGGTTGGCCGGGTCCAGCGGATTGGCCTCGTGGTTGGGGAAGGTCCCGTCGAGCTCGAAGTACAGCGGCAGCAACGTGATCGCCGGCAGCGAACCGAACACCGCCGGAGCGGTGTGTCCGGCCATGCCGTTGCCGGCGTCCACGGCCACCCGCAGCGGGCGCCCGCCGGAGATGTCGACCAGGGAGTGCAGGAACGCCGCGTAGTCGGCCAGCACGTCGCGGTCGGAGACGGTCCCGCGGGATCCGGCCCGGTCGGCATCGGGCGCCACCCCGGCGATCAGCTCATCGCGGATCCGGTCCAGGCCGGAGTCGGCGCCGACCGGCTTGGCGCCCGCCCGGCACAGCTTGATGCCGTTGTAGGCGGCCGGATTATGGCTGGCGGTGAACATCGCCCCCGGGCAGTCCAACGACCCGGAGGCGAAGTAGAGCTGATCGGTGGAGGCCAGCCCGATCCGGATCACGTCGAGGCCTTGGGCGATCACCCCCTCGGCGAACGCCGCCGACAGCGGGGGCGAGCTGTCCCGCATGTCGTGGCCGATCACCACCTGCCGGGCACCCTCGTTGGCCATCAGCCGGGCGAACGCGGCGCCGACCTCGGCGACCAGGGATTCATCGATCTCCGAACCGACCAGACCACGTACGTCGTACGCCTTGATCACACGGTGGACAGCCGCAGCGGGCCGAGACATGGACAGGGCTCCTGACGAAGTGGACTCTTGACGCTCAAGCGTAGCCCGGAACGTCCGATCAGTCCGAAGGGTCCGGCAACACGCGCAGGTGGCCGCGACGCCTGCCGTTGCTCTTGCCCGGCGGGCCGGGCGGCGCCAGTACGCCGCCGCCGGGCGCGCCCGGCGGATACCACCCGTTGGCCGGCGCGGCTTGGCCGGACCGGCCCTCGCGCACCGCTTCGGCGAGCGCGATCAGGTCGTCCTCCTCGGGGGACACCCACGGGCCGGGGTGGCGGACCAGTTCCCAGCCGCGCGGGGCGGTGATCCGGCCGGCGTGGCTGAAACACAGGTCCCACGAATGCGGCTCGGCGGCGGTCGCCAGCGGGCCCACCACGGCGGTGGAGTCCGAGTAGACGAACGTCAACGTCGCCACCGCATAGTGCGGACACCCTGGCCGGCAGCAGCGGCGGGGAACCTTCACGCGGTCGAGGCTATCGTGGCGGCGCATCCCCGTGGCGCCGGACACGCGCAACGCGCGGCGACCCTATGCGCAACCGTTACCATCTTCTTTCGTGATCGCCACGCGTCGTCCATGGCGCGGCCGCGAACCCCGCGGACCGCTGCTGCCGCCGACGGTGCCCGGCTGGCGCACCCGGGCCGAACGGTTCGACATGGCGGTGCTGGAGGCCTACGAGCCCATCGAGCAACGCTGGAAACAACGGCTGGCGGCGCTCGACGTCGCCGTCGACGAGATTCCCCGGATCGCCGCCAAGGATCCCGACAGTGTGCAGTGGCCCCCAGAGGTGGTCGCCGATGGGCCGATTCCGCTGGCTCGCTTGATACCTGCCGGGGTGGATGTCCGGGGTAACCCGACACGGGCGCGAATACTGTTGTTCCGCAAGCCGATCGAGCAACGCGCGAATGACAGCGTGGAACTCGGGGATTTATTGCACGAGATCCTGGTGGCTCAGGTCGCCACCTACTTGGATGTCGAGCCCACCGTCATCGATCCGACGATCGAGGACTAGCGGCCGACAGCGGTCTTCGGCGCGCTCAGATGATGCCGCGCTTGAGCCGACGGCGCTCCCGCTCGGACAGGCCGCCCCAGATGCCGAATCGCTCATCGTGCGCCAGCGCGTATTCCAGGCACTCGCTGCGCACCGAGCACCGCTGGCAGATCTTCTTGGCCTCGCGGGTGGAGCCGCCCTTCTCCGGAAAGAAGGCCTCCGGGTCGGTCTGCGCGCACAGCGCGCGGTCCTGCCACTGCTCATTGGTGGCCGAGGCCGGGTCGAACGGGTCGAATTCGTCGTAGTCGTCGAGCTCCGGGACCAGGCTCAGGTGTGGCCGGCTGGGCGCCGGCTCGGCCTCGACTGGTGCCATGAATCCGGTATTGGCATGCGGTGTCGCTCCCATTACGCCCCAAAGGTGCTCATAGGACATGCTCCGCTCCTCACCTGGTTGCGCGATTCTGATGTGTCGCCCGTATTGCGATGCTCTGCATCCCAATTCGAACATGTGATCGAATCTCGGTCTGCGACACCGAAATCGGCTGGCCAACCGCGAAATGACACTGATGTGATTAGACACGGGATGACTGGTCCGGTCAAGCCGAATGGCGAAATTCCTTACCATCTCGTGACCGATTTTGGACGTGTCCGAAACCGGCGAGTCCGTGTCATCTAGCCCACACCCCCGTTTCGGCGTGTCTTACCGGAGCCGGCCGGGCGGCCCGCTGTGGCGGTCCGCCACACCGGTCGCGGCCACGTCAACGGTACTGTCGTGCGCTGTGAAGGTCACGGTTCTCGTCGGCGGGGTCGGCGGCGCGAAGTTCCTGCTCGGCGTGCAGAAGTTGCTGGGCCTGGGCCGGTTCGGCGAGGCCGACGCTACGGCACACGAGTTGACCGCCGTCGTCAACGTCGGCGATGACGCCTGGATGCACGGGGTGCGCATCTGCCCGGACTTGGACACCTGCATGTACACCCTGGGCGGCGGGGTGGACCCCGAGCGCGGCTGGGGTCACCGCGACGAGACCTGGCACGCGATGGAGGAGTTGGCCCGCTACGGGATGCAACCGGACTGGTTCGGTCTCGGCGACCGTGACCTCGCCACCCATCTGGTGCGCACCCAGGCGCTGCGCGGCGGCTACCCGCTGACGGAGGTGACGGCGGCGCTGTGCGACCGCTGGCAGCCCGGCGCGAGGCTGCTGCCGGTCACCGACGATAGCTGTGAAACCCATGTCGTGATCACCGATCCCGCCGACGACACCCAGCGTGCTATCCACTTCCAGGAGTGGTGGGTGCGCTACCGCGCCGAGGTGCCCACGCACGGATTCGGCTTCGTGGGCGCCGAGAAGGCCAACGCGACACCGCAAGTCCTCGAGGCCATCGCCGACGCCGACATCGTGCTGCTGGCGCCGTCGAATCCGGTGGTGAGCATCGGCGCCATCCTGGCCATTCCCGGCATCCGGGCAGCGCTGCGGTCCACCCCGGCGCCGGTCGTCGGCTACTCGCCGATCATCGCCGGAAAACCGTTGCGCGGCATGGCCGACACCTGCCTGAGCGTGATCGGCCTGGAGTCCAGCTCACACGCCGTGGGTCAGCACTACGGGTCGCGCAGCGGGACCGGGATCCTCGACTACTGGCTGGTGCACGAGGGCGAAGCCACCGCCGACGAGCCGGCCGGTATCACCGTGCGAAGCGCCCCGCTGCTGATGACCGATCCGGCGGCGACGGCCGAGATGGTGCGCGCCGGGCTAAATGTCGCGGGCGTGTCACCGTGACGGGTCGCGGCGAACACGGCAGTGCCGCCAAGGTTCAGATCCTGCCGGTCACCGGCCTGGGCGAGTTCCGGCCGGGTGACGATCTGGCGGGTGCGCTGGCGCAGGCCGCGCCGTGGCTGGCCGACGGCGACATCGTGGTCGTCACCAGCAAAGTGGTGTCCAAGTGCGAGGGCCGGATCGTGCCGGCGCCCCACGACCCCGAGGCGCGTGACGCGCTGCGCCGGCAACTGGTCGAGGCCGAGGCGGTGCGCGTGCTGGCCCGCAAGGGCCGCACCTGGATCACCGAGAATCGGCTCGGACTGGTGCAGGCCGCCGCCGGCGTGGACGGCTCCAACGTCGGCTCCGACGAACTCGCGCTGCTGCCGGTCGATCCCGACGGCAGCGCCGCGAAGTTGCGCGCCCGGCTGGCCGAGCGGCTCGGCGTCGACGTCGCGGTGCTGATCACCGACACAATGGGTCGCGCCTGGCGCCATGGGCAGATCGACGTCGCGATCGGGGCGTCGGGTCTGACCGTGCTCAACGGCTACGCCGGCGCAGTCGACCGGCACGGCAACGAGCTGGTCGTCACCGAGGTGGCCGTCGCCGACGAGCTCGCCGCGGCCGCCGACCTGGTCAAGGGCAAGCTCACCGATGTCCCGGTGGCGGTGGTGCGCGGTGTCGTCAGTCCCGACGACGGATCCACCGCGGCCGCGCTGGTGCGCTCCGGGCCCGAGGACCTGTTCTGGCTCGGCA
>NZ_QMEX01000202.1 GCF_003284925.1 Mycolicibacter senuensis | reverse complement strand
GAGGGACCGAACAACCGCGGGTCACCGCGGCCGTCGCGCAGCATGCGCCGGCCGACTGCGACCGCGGCCACCACCGCGGCCGCGAGCAGGATCAGCAGCACACTGATGGTGAACCACCCGCCCGGCAGCTCTGCGCCCTTGAGAATCAGCCGCTGAACCAGTGTCTCGAGGTAGTCGATGAACTGCTGCTTGGGCGATGGCCGCGGATACATCGGTTTGGCCAACTCGCGTTCGGCGGCCTCCCGGGCGGCTTCGCGGTCAATGTCGACGGTGGGCACCCGGCAGTCCTCACCCCGGCGGCCGGGTCAGCCACAGCTGGTCGGTCGACCCGGCGGCGTACGGTCCGCTCGCCACGCCGGTGCGCAGCACCAGATCGAACGCTTCGGAGCGGATACGGCGATCGGTATACAGCAGCACCGCCACACCGGCGGTGAACGGCAGCACGATGATCTGGCCGATCGTCGCGCCTATCCGGGAGAACACGTCCAGCTGCGCCGCCGTGGTCAGGGCGTCGGCGCCATGGGTGACTGCCATCCCGATGATGTTGAACGGAAACTCGACCGCGCTACTGACCAGCGACGCGATCAGCGCGGTCAGCGCCAGGATTCCCAGCACTCGCCAGAAACTGTTGCGCACCAGCGTGAACGACCGGCGCATCGCCTCGAACACCGGTTGGCGTTCCAGCACGATCACCGTCGGCGCGAACACCACCACCGCATAGCCGTAACCCAGCGCTGCGATCAGTGCCAGCACCAGCGGCAGTCCCACCAGCACCGCGGCGCCGGGCCCTCCGGCGCCGCCGGCCATCACGATGACGAACGCGGCGAATCCGCACAGTACCGCCGCCGCCAGGCCGACCAGGACGGTCAGGCCGATCAGCGCCGCAAAGCGGGTGCGGACGATAGCCCAGGCTTCCCCGACGGTGATCGGTGAGCCGAAGACCGAACGTCCGACGACGGCGGTCAGCATGCCGGTCAGCACGATGGTGCCCAGGGCTGTCACGAGTCCCGCGCCCGCGAACGCGATCAGCCACGCCACCACGTCCCCGCCGGAGATCTCGCCGGACGACGAGCCGCGATGCTCCGGCGCGACTGCCTTCAGCAGGCCGGCCAGTGCGATCCCGCTGATGATCTGGGTGGCCACCACGACGATCGCGGTCAGCCCGAGCACGACGGCCGGATTGGCGCGGACGTAGCCGACGGCGCCGTTGTAGATGTCGGTCAGGCTGAGCGGGCGCAGCGGGATCACGCCCGGTTTGAGTTCCGGCTGCGGATAGCCCGGGGACGGACCGAAACCGGGTGGTGGCCCGTAACCGGGCGGAGGGCCATAGCCCGGCGGTGGTGGGCCATAACCGGGGGGTGGTGGTCCGTAGCCGGGCGGTGGTGGTCCGTAGCCCTGCGGGGGTGGGCCGTAACCGGGTGGCGGCCCGTAACCGGGCTGCGGGCCATACCCGGACTGCGGGCCGTAGCCGGGCGGGGGAAAGCCAGGGTCCGGATAGCCGGGCGGCGGCGGATTCACCATGTGGCTGAGCGTAGCGTTATGCGCCATGGCGGAACTCAAATCCCGACTGCGGGCGGACCTGACCGAAGCGATGAAGGCGCAGGACAAGCTGCGTACCGCAACCCTGCGGATGCTGCTTGCCGCGATCCAGTCCGAGGAGGTCTCCGGCAAGCAAGCCCGCGAGCTGACCGACGACGACGTGCTCAAGGTGCTGACCCGCGAGGCGCGCAAGCGGGCGGAGTCGGCCGAGATCTACACCCAGAACAACCGCGGTGAGCTCGCCGCCGAAGAACACGCCGAGGCCCGGATCATCGCCGAGTACCTGCCCGAACCGCTCAACGAGGCCGAACTGGCCGACGTCGTCGAAACGGCACTGGCCCAGGTGGCCGAGGAGATCGGCGAGCGGCCGCACATGAAGCACATGGGCCTGGTGATGAAGGCCGCCACTGCGATCGCGGCGGGCAAGGCCGACGGTTCCCGGCTGTCGGCCGCGGTGAAGGAACGCCTCTAGCGGCCGATGGCATCAGCACTGATCGAGGACTACGCGCTGCTCGGTGACCTGCACACCGCGGCGTTGCTGGGCCGCGACGGCAGCATCGACTGGCTGTGCCTGCCCCGGTTCGACTCCCCGGCCTGTTTCGCGGCGCTGCTGCATGACGAATCCGCCGGTTACTGGCGCATCGCCCCGGCCGGCGGTGGCCCGGCGACCCGGCGCGGCTACCGCGGCGACACGCTGATCATCGACAGCGAATGGGACGCCCCGGGCGGCACGGTGCGGGTCACCGACTTCATGCCGCCGCGCGGGAAGAGCGCCGACGTCGTCCGGATCGTCGAAGGCGTGTCGGGGCGGGTCTCGATGCGAATGGACCTGACGATCCGGTTCGACTACGGCAATGTGGTGCCCTGGATTCGCCGCCGTGACGACGGGCTGATCGCGGTCGCCGGCCCCGACACGCTTTGTCTGTCCAGTCCGGTCGGCATGCGGGGCGAGAACATGACCACCGTCGCCGAGTTCGAGGTGGCTGCCGGCGAAAAAGTGCCGTTCGTGCTGACCCACACCCCGTCGCACCTGCTGCCGGAGGCCGTGCGGTCCGAGGCGGTGCGGGCACTGGGCAAAACCGAATCGTTCTGGCAGAACTGGATCGACCAGTGCCAATACCGCGGCCAGTGGGCCGACGCGGTGCGCCGCGCCGTGATCACCCTCAAGGCGCTCACCTACGCCCCGACCGGCGGGATCGTCGCTGCAGCCACCACGTCGCTACCAGAATGCCTTGGCGGCGTGCGTAATTGGGACTACCGGTACTGCTGGCTGCGTGACGCCACCTTCACTCTGCAGGCGCTGCTGGGCACCGGCTACGCCGCCGAAGCCAAAGCGTGGCGGGAATGGTTGGTGCGCGCCGTGGCCGGCGATCCGGCCAAGCTGCAGATCATGTACGGCCTGGACGGCACTCGTCGGTTGCCCGAGCAGACCCTGGACTGGCTGTCCGGCTACGAGGGTTCGGTGCCGGTGCGGACCGGCAACGAGGCCGCGGGCCAGTTCCAGCTCGACGTCTGGGGCGAGGTGCTCGACGGCCTGAACCTGGCGCTGGATTGCGGGCTGGAATGCGAGGACACCGCCTGGGACATCCAGCGCGCCCTGCTGGATTTCCTCGAAGGCCACTGGGACTCTCCCGACGCCAGCCTGTGGGAAGTCCGCGGCCCGCAGCGGCATTTCGTGCATTCGAAGGTGATGGCCTGGGCCGGGGTGGACCGGGCGGTGCACGCGGTGCGCAACCACGGTCGGGAAGGTCCCGTCGATCGGTGGCGGGAGCTTGCTGATGCCATCCACGCCGACGTCTGCGAGCACGGCTTCGACACCGAGCGTGGCACGTTCACCCAGTATTACGGTTCGGCCGGCCTGGATTCGGCGCTGCTGCTGATTCCCCGGGTGGGGTTCCTGCCGTGGGACGACCCGCGGGTGGTGGGAACCGTCGAGGCGGTACAGCGCGAGCTGTCCAGTGACGGCTTCCTGCGGCGCTATGACACATCCGACGGATCGGTCGATGGGCTGCCCGGGACCGAGGGGGCGTTTCTGGTCTGCACATTCTGGCTCGCCGACGCACTGCACGGCATCGGCCGGCGCGACGAGGCGCGGGCGCTGTTCGAGCGACTGTTGGGCTTGCGCAACGACGTCGGATTGCTCTCCGAGGAGTACGACACCGACTCCGGGCGCCAGGTCGGCAATACGCCGCAGGCGTTTTCGATGGTGGGTCTGGTCAACACCGCGCGGGGGCTCAGCGGGGAATCGACGCGCACCAAGCCCGGTGGGAACGGTTGACCCGGGCCGGGCGGCGATGGCCGGCGATTCGGGTCTCCAGCGGTCAGCGCCGGGCTAACATCACCGGGTGGTCCCGGGGTGGCGTGACATGTGGAAGCCGAGCCTGCTCACGGCCGCGCTCGCGGCGGCCGGTGTGGTGCTCGCCGGCGCGGCGCCGGCCAACCCGACGGCCGGCATGGAGGTCGGCAACGACGACAGTGTCTGCACCGCCGGCTTCGCCGCCCAGAACCGCTTCGGCGACTACTTCCTGTTCACCAGCGGGCACTGCGATTCCGGCGACGGCTCGGAATGGACCGACGCCGCGGCCGCGCCGCTGGGCCCGATCTTCGCCAGCGAGAACAACGGCGACGACCGCGACGCGGCCATCATCCGACTGCGCCCGGGAACACCCCCGCCCAACGGTGGCGTCGACGGCCGTTACCACATCCGGGATGTATTGGGTCCCGGCCAGATCCACGTTGGCATGCCGTTCTGCAAGGTGGGCTCGCGGACCGGGGAGACGTGCGGGGTCGTGACCGAAGTCGCCGGCAACCTCGTGGTGACGAATCTGTACAGCACTGAAGGCGACAGCGGCAGCCCGGGTTTCGTGACGAACCCCGATGGCACGATCAGCGCCGCGGGAATACTGACGGGCGGCCCCGAGGGCGACGACAACACCACCTATTTCGTGATGGTCGAGCCGATATTGCGGGAGTGGCGGCTGCAGCTCCTGAAGTGAGTGGCGCGGCAGGTTGTCGGTGCGGTAGGTGAAGATCAATGCAACGCGCGCACCGCCGGCCGGCTGGACCCAATTCGAGTGAGCCACCGGTGAAACCGGTTACCCGCGCCTATGGTGGACCAGTCAACACCGTGATCAGCGACCGGCTGACAACAGAAATGAGACGGCAATGAGCCGATTGTTGGGGCGCCGAGCCGCCATGTTTGCCGTTGTCGCGACATCAGGATCGCTGATGGGACTCGCCGCACCGGCCATCAGTCGGGCCTACCCCGTCGATGGCTGTGGCTACGGCATGTACTTCAACACAGAGACAAACCAGTGCGAACCCGGGGGGATCGACCCGCATCCGTTCATCGGACCCGCCGGACCCGCGGGTGTCGGCGGACCCGTCGGACCCGGCGGTGTTGTGGGCCCGGTCGGACCCGGGCCGGTCGGACCCGGGCCGGTCGGCCCCGGCCCGGTCGGCCCCGGCCGGCGCTAGGCAGCGCTTCGCTGCGTTGACGGCGGCATGTCCGGCGTACCGAGCAAGCCAAAGGCCCTGACCGGACTTGCTGGTCAGGGCCTGTGAACTGCATCAACGCCAGTCGGGGTGGCG
>NZ_QMEX01000201.1 GCF_003284925.1 Mycolicibacter senuensis | reverse complement strand
AATTGCCGGCGCCGTTCATCACCCCCGGTGAAGGCGGAAACAGTCAGCCAGGTGGCGGCGGCGGCTCGCTGGAAGGGAGGTAGCCGGACGTGAGTACCGTTTTCGACATTCGCAACGTGCGTCTGCCCCAGATGTCGCGTGCCACGATCATCGTGGGCTCGGCGCTGCTGGTGCTGGCATTGGTGGCCGGCTTCGGCGGGCTGCAGCTGTTCCGCAAGCTCAACAGCACCACGGTGGTCGCCTACTTCCCGTCGACCGATGCGCTGTACGCCGGCGACGCCGTCCAGATCATGGGTGTGCGGGTGGGCGCGATCGACAAGATCGAACCGGCCGGCGACAAGATGAAGGTCACGCTGCACTTCAACAACAAGTACAAGGTGCCGGCCGACGCCAAGGCGATCATCTTGAACCCGACCCTGGTGGCGTCGCGCACCATTCAGCTGGAGCCGCCGTATCGCGGCGGCCCGGTGCTGGCCAACAAGGCGGTCATCCCCGAGGAACGCACCGAGGTGCCGGTCGAGTGGGACACGCTGCGCAACGACGTCACCAACATCATCACCAAACTGGGCCCGACCAAGGAGCAGCCCAAGGGGCCGATCGGCGAGGCGATCGAGACCTTCGCCGACAGCCTGGCCGGCAAGGGCGAGCAGATCAACACGACGTTCAGCAGTCTCTCGGATGCACTGACCGCGTTGAACAAGGGCCGCGGCGACTTCTACGGGGTGACGCGCAGCCTGGCGCTGTTCGTGCGGGCGCTCGACCACAACGACCAGCAGTTCGTCCAGCTCAACCGAGACCTGGCGACGTTCAGCAACAACCTGACCACCACCGATCAGGAACTCGCGAAGGCCGCCGACCAGTTCTACGCCACCATGACGATCGTCCGGGCGTTTCTGAACCAGAACCAGGAACCGCTGGTCAAGACCATCGACAACCTGGCAGAGGTGTCGACGGCCCTCACCCAGCCGGACCCGCTGGAAGGCCTGGAGACCGCGCTGCACGTGCTGCCGAACGTGCTGGCCGGCGCCGGCGAGATCTACCACCCCGCGCAGGGCGCCGTCACCGGCTTCCCGGTGCTGCCGAACTTCGCCAACCCGATGCAGTTCATCTGTAGCGCGATCCAGGCCGGCAGCCGGCTGGGCTACCAGGACTCGGCCGAACTGTGCGCCGAGTATCTGGCTCCCGTGGCCGACGCCATCAAGTTCAACTACCTGCCGTTCGGTATCAACATCTGGACCAGCGCCTACACCACGCCCAAGCAGATCGCGTACTCCGAGCCGCGGCTGCAGCCGCCGCCGGGATACAAGGACACCACCGTGCCGGGCATCTGGGTGCCGGACACCCCGCTGTCGCACAAGAACTCGCAGCCGGGCTGGATCACCGCACCGGGAATGCAGGGTGTGGAGCCCGGCCACGACACCGCGCGGCTGTTGACACCCGAGTCGCTGGCGCAGTTGATGGGCGGCCCGGACCCGGCGCCGATCGAGTCGCAGTATCAGACCCCGCCCGGCCCGCCGAACGCCTACGACGAGGCTCCCGGCCCGCTGCCGTTCGTCGGCCTGCCGCCGGGACAGCAGCCGATACCGCCGCCCCCGCCCGGACCCAACGTGATCCCGGGGCCGGTGGCACCGCTTCCCCCGCGAGGTCAAGGCTGATGAGACGGAGAAGAGCTATGAAGACCGTCAGCCGGCGCTCCTGGCAGGCCCTGGTGCTGCTGATGGTGGCGCTGACGCTGACCTCGTGTCGGGATTGGCGGGGTATCGCCAACGTTCCGCTTCCGGGCGGTCCGGGCAGCGGCCCCGGTTCCTACACCGTCTATGTGCAGGTTCCGGACACCCTGGCGCTCAACGGCAACAGCCGGGTGCTGGTCGCCGACGTGTTCGTCGGCGCGGTCGACCAGATCGAGTTGAAGAACTGGGTCGCCACGCTGAAACTCAAGCTCAACAAGGACGTTCACCTGCCGCGGAACGCCACCGCGAAGATCGGCCAGACCAGCCTGCTGGGGTCTCAGCACATCGAGTTGGCGGCGCCGCCGGACCCGGTGGGCGAACTCAAGGACGGCGACACGATCGGGCTGAACAACTCGTCGTCGTTCCCGACCATCGAGCGGACCCTCGCCGGTATCTCGCTGCTGCTGCACCGCGGCGGGTTGTCCGACCTGGAGACCATCACCACCGAGTTCGACGCGATCATGGGTGGCCGAGCCGAACAGATCCGGGCGTTCCTGGACAAACTGGACACGTTCATCGGTTCCCTCAACGACCAGCGTGACGACATCACGCACGCCATCGACTCCACCAACCGGCTGCTGGGCTACTTCAGCGAGCACAACGACGCCATCGACCGGGTGCTGACCGACTTCCCGCCGCTGTTCAAGTACTTCAACGCCCAGCAGGCGATCTTCATCAACGCCATCGACGGGCTCGGCCAGATGGGGCGGGCGACCAACGAGCAGATCGCGCCGATCCGCGGCGACCTCAACAAGGTGCTGACGTCGATGCAGTGCCCCGCACGGGAACTCCGCAAGGCGTCACCGTACATACCGGACCTGCTGCAGGTCATGATCACCGCGCCGTACCACGTCGACGGTGCCTTCAAGGCGGTGCGAGGCGACTTCATCAACTCCTCGCTGGTCGTGGACCTGACCTTCGCCTCGATCGACAACGCGATCCTGACCGGCACCGGGTTCTCGGGGATGCTGCGCGCGCTCGAACAGTCCTTCGGCCACGATCCCGAGAAGATGATCCCGGACGTCCGGTACACGCCGAACCCCGCCACCGCGCCCGGCGGTCCGTATGTGGAAAGGGCTGACCGGAATTGCTGACCTCTCAGATCAAACGGCAGCTGGTGATCTTCAGCATCGTGACCGTCGCCGCCCTGGCGGTGTTGGGTGTGTACTACCTGCGCCTGCCGACCCTGGCCGGGCTCGGCCAGTACACGCTCAAGGCGAACCTGCCCGAGGCGGGCGGCCTGTACAAGACCGCGAACGTCACCTACCGCGGAACCATCATCGGGCGAGTCACGGCGGTCGAGCCGACCGAAACGGGCGCGCAGGCGACGATGCAGATCTCCAACGATTACAAGATTCCAGCCGACGCGTCGGCGAACGTGCATTCGGTGTCGGCGATCGGTGAGCAGTACCTGGATCTGGTGTCCACGGACAACCCGGGCCAGTACCTGAAGAACGGCCAGACGATCACCAAGGGCACGGTGCCGTCGGCGATCGGGCCGGCACTGGACGCCGCCCAGCGTGGCCTGGCTGCGTTGCCGACCGGAAAGATCTCGGCGGTACTCGACGAGACGGCGACGGCCGTCGGGGGCTTGGGCCCGTCGCTGCAGCGCCTGGTCGACTCGACGCAGGCCATCGTCGGTGATCTCAAAGCCAACCTCGGCGATGTCGACGACATCATCGAGAAGGCAGCCCCGATCATCGAAAGCCAGGTCCAGTCGAGCGACTCGATTACGCAGTGGGCGCGCAACCTCAACATCCTCAGCAGCCAGGCCGCGAGCCGGGACGAGACGGTGAAGCACATCATCACCGATCTGCCGCCGCTGGTCGACCAGGTGCACACGATATTCAGTGACACCCGGGACAGCCTGCCGCAGATGATGGCGAACGCGGCGATCCTGACCGAGATGGCCAGGCGCTATAACCGCAACACCGAGCAGGTGTTGGTGTTCCTGCCGCAGGCCGGTTCCATCGTCCAGACGGTCAGCTCGACGTTCCCGGGGCGCGCATCAATAGACGTGGCACTCGGGGCCTTCCCGGGCCCGGTTTTCCCGATCCCGATTCCGGGCCTGAGCCTGGGCTACCCGCCGCCGTGTCTGACCGGCTACCTGCCGGCATCGGAGTGGCGGGCGTTCGCCGACACCAGTCCCGCCGACCTCCCCGACGTCTCCTGCCGGATTCCGCAGGACACGCCGTCGAACAACGTGCGCGGCGTCCGCAACATCCCGTGTGTCGACGTGCCGGGCAAGCGGGCCCCGACGCCGAAGGATTGCCGCAGCGACAAGCCGTACATTCCGATGGGCACCAACCCCTGGTACGGCGACCCGAACCAGATCCGCAACTGCCCGGCACTGGGGGCGCGCTGTGATCAGCCGATCGAACCGGGCCACGTGATCCCGGCGCCGTCGATCAATAACGGCCTCAACCCGCTACCGGCGGATATGGTGCCCCCGACGCCGCCGCCGCTGAACGACCCGCTGACCCGGCCGGGTACCGGTAGCGTGCAGTGCAACGGGCAGCAACCGAACCCTTGCGTCTACACCCCGGGTGGGGGTCCCGCTGCAATCTACAATCCACAGAGTGGCCAGGCGGTGGGGCCGGACGGCGTCGAATACTCCGTCGAGAACTCGACCAACATAGGAGACGACGCATGGAAGGGGATGCTGGCACCGTTCCAGTGAGCACGGACGGGGAGCAGCAGACCGCAGACACCGCCGCTACCACAGCTACCGTAGTTACCGCGGACGAGCACGCCGCAGCAGACGACGCAACGACGGAGTCGGTTCAGGCCGACGCGGCGGACACCGAGTCGGCGCCGTCTCGCCTCGGGCGCCGCCAACTGCTCGGCAGCTGTGCGTTGCTGATCGTCCTGGCCGCCGGGTTGGTGGCCGCCGGCTACCAGGGGCTGCGTGACCATGCCGCGAGTCAGGCCATGGCGCGCGACAACGCCGAAGCGGTCGAGGCGGCGAAGCACTGCGTGCTGGCCACCCAGGCGCCCGACGGCGCCGACGTGGCGTTGGCCCAACAGCAGATCCTCGACTGCGCCGCCGGCGAGTTCCGGACCCAGGCAGGCCTGTACGGCGAGATCTTCGTTCAGGCGTACCGGGCGGCCAAGGTGCACACCGAGCTCACCGAGATGGGTGCTGCGGTCGAGCGCAACAACGAGGACGGCTCCGTCGACGTCCTGGTCGCCTTCCGCGTCAAGGTCGACAACGTCGAGGCCCAGGGCAAAGAGGTGGGCTACCGGCTGCGGGCCCAGATGGTCCGCGAAGACGGCCAGTACCGGATCGGCCGACTCGATCAGGTGGCCCGGTGACCGACGCGGTAACCGAGGCGCCCGAGAAGACCCGACCGGCGCGGTGGCGGGCTCGCGCGGCCGCGCTGGCGATCGACCTGCTGCCGGGCAC
>NZ_QMEX01000200.1 GCF_003284925.1 Mycolicibacter senuensis | reverse complement strand
CGCACCGGGTGAGCCCGGTGAGCCCGGTGAGCCGGGTGCGGCACAGGCGGGTGCGGTACCGGTTGCGGCCGGGCCGGTGGCCGGGCAGAACCCCGAGCCGTTCACCGGCACCCCGCCGTTCCTGCCGCCGTCGTTCAACCCGCTGGACGGGTCGATGGTGGGCGTCGCCAAGCCGATCATCATCAACTTCCAGCGGCCGATTGCGGACAAGGCGATGGCCGAGCAGGCCATCCACATCTCGTCGAACCCGCCGGTGCCCGGCAAGTTCTACTGGATGACTCCGAGCCAGGTCCGGTGGCGCCCGTTCAACTTCTGGCCCGCCCACACCACCGTCACCATCGACGCGGCCGGCACCAAGTCGAGCTTCCGCACCGGCGACTCGCTGGTGGCCACCGCCGACGACAAGACACATCAGATGACGATCACCCGCAACGGCAAGCTGGAGAAGACATTCCCGATGTCGATGGGTATGTCGACCGGCGGGCACGAGACCCCCAACGGCACCTACTACGTGCTGGAGAAGTTCCCCACCGTGGTGATGGACTCCTCCACCTACGGGGTGCCGATCAACTCCACCTACGGCTACAAGGTGACGGTGCAGGACGCGGTCCGCATCGACAACAGCGGCGGCTTCGTGCACAGCGCCCCGTGGTCGGTCAATGACCAGGGCAAGCGCAATGTCAGCCACGGCTGCATCAACCTGAGCCCGGCCAACGCCAAGTGGTTCTACGACAACTTCGGCAGCGGCGACCCGGTCGTGGTGAAGAACTCCGTCGGCACCTACACCAAGAACGACGGCGCCCAAGACTGGCAGATGTAGCGGTACCCTTCTGCTCGCCGGGAGAACCGGCCCGGGTCAGTTCCAGATGCGGACGCGCTGTGCGGGTTCCAGATACAGCGCGTCGTCGGGCGTGACGTCGAACGCCTCGTAGAACGCGTCCATGTTGCGCACCACCCCGTTGCAGCGGAACTCCGGCGGCGAGTGCGGGTCGACCGCCAGCCGCCGGATCGCCTCGGCATCACGGGATTTGGTGCGCCACACCTGCGCCCAGCCGTAGAAGACGCGCTGCACTCCGCTCAGCCCGTCGATCACCGGCGCCTCGGCGCCGTCGAGCGACAACTGATACGCGAGCAGGGCGATCGAAAGCCCGCCGAGATCCCCGATGTTCTCCCCGACGGTGAATGCACCGTTGACGTGCCGGTCAGCGTCCAGCGCACGCGGCACATATGTCTCGTACTGGTCGATCAACGCCCGTGTGCGGGAAGCGAACTCGGTGCGGTCGGCGTCAGTCCACCAGTCGATCAGGTTACCGTCGCCGTCGTACTTGGCGCCCTGATCGTCGAACCCGTGTCCGATCTCGTGGCCGATCACCGCGCCGATCCCGCCGTAGTTGGCGGCGTCGTCGGCGTCGGCGTCGAAGAACGGCGGCTGCAGGATCGCGGCCGGGAAGACGATCTCGTTCATTCCCGGGTTGTAGTAGGCGTTGACAGTCTGCGGTGTCATGAACCATTCGTCGCGGTCGACCGGGGAGCCCAGCTTCGCCAGTTCACGGTCGTAGTTGACCGCGTAGCCGCGCAGGAAGTTGCCGTACAGGTCGGCGCGATCGGTGACCAGCGCCGAATAGTCGCGCCAGTTGGCGGGGTAGCCGACCTTGGCGGTGAACTTGTCCAGCTTGGCCAGTGCCCGCTCCCGGGTCTGCGGCGTCATCCAGGCCAGCCCGGTGATGCTCACCCGGTAGGCCTCCCGCAGATTGGCGACCAGCGCATCGATGCGCGCCTTGGCGTCCGGTGGGAAATGCTTTGCCACGTAAAGTCTTCCGACGGTGTCACCCATCAGTGATTCCACCAGGGACACGCCGCGCTTCCACCGCTCCCGGATCTGTTCGGTGCCCGACAGCCGTCGACCGTAGAACTCGAAATCCTCGGCGACCAGCTCATCGGTGAGGATCCCGGCGCGGCCGTGAATCAGCCGCCAGCGTGCCCAGTCCTGCCAATCGGCGAGGTCGACCGAGGACCACAGCGCGGCGAACGCCGTCAGATAGTCGGGTTGGCGTACCACCAGTTCGGTCGCGACATCCCCGGCGACACCGAGGGCGCCGACCCAGCCCGCCCAGTCGAACCCGGGTGCCTCCTGCGGCAGCCCGGCGAAGGTGCGCAGGTTGTAGCCCAGCTCCGCGTCGCGGCGCTTCACCACGTCCCAGTGCGCGCCGGCCAGCCTGGTCTCCAGCGCGACGATCCGGGCCGCGACCGCGGCGTATCCGCTCGGCTCGCCGCCGTAGACGAGCGCGAACATGGTGGCGATGTGGCCCGGGTAGTCGGCCAGGATCTCGGCGTGCTGGTCGTCGCGGTAGTAGGACTCGTCCGGCAACCCGAGACCCGACTGGGTCAGATGCAGCAGATAACGGGTGGAGTCCTTGGAGTCGGTGTCCACATACAGGCCGACACCCCCGCCGACCCCGGTGCGCTGACATGCGCCCAGCACCCGCGCGAGGGTGTCACGGTCAGTTGCGCCATCGATCGCAGAAAGCTCCGCCAGCAGCGGTTCCACCCCGCGCTCGGCCACCGTCTGTTCGTCGAGGAAGCTGGCATACAGATCACCGATCCGGCGCTCATCGGTGCCCGGTGGCGCGTCCGATTCGGCGGCCCGGACGAGCAGATCGCGGACCTGGCGCTCGGCCCGGTCGAACAGGGCGCGGAACGCTCCGTCGGTGGCACGGTCCGGCGGCATCTCGTAGCCGTCGAGCCAGCGGCCGTTGACGTGACCGAACAGGTCGTCTTGCACGCGGATGGTGCTGTCGAGGTGGCTGAGGTCAAGGCCGGAACGAAGGGCTGGTGAGGTCATCGGGCCCCATCCTTTCACGGCGAACCGTACAACCGTCCTGTAGCGTCACCGCCATGCCTGACGAGGAGCAGCCCGACATCTCCACCGCAGCGGACGGCGAAGTCGTCGAACCCGGCGAGGCCACCGTCGAGACGCCCCGGGACGACCAGAAATCCGCCACCAAGAAAGGCGTCCCGCCGGCGGCCAAGGCGCCCAAGGGCGGCATCTCTGGTTACGGACTGGCATCGGCGTTCCTCGGCCTGGTCGCGGTCGGCGCGCTGGTGTTCGGCCTGATCACCTGGAACATGCACCGCGACGACGTCGATGAGCGTGCCTATCGCAGCCGGGTGCTGCAGACCGCCGCCAGTTGGACCAGCGTGCTGATCAACCTCAATGCCGAGAACGTCGAGAAGGGGATGACGCGGCTGCGCGACAAGACTGTCGGCGAACTCAACAGCGAGTTCGACGCCGCGCTGGAGCCCTACCGGGAAGTGGTGCAGAAGATCCAGTCCCGTAGCAGTGGCCGGATCGAGGCGGTCGCCATCGAGTTGGAGCGCCAGAACCTCGACGACCCGGCCGCGGGGAACGACGAGCCGCAGAGTCCCGGTCGCACTGACCCGGTGATGGTGATCGCCACCTCGATCGCCGAGAACGTGGGGGGCCGACCGCAGACCGTGCACTGGGCGCTGCACCTCGACGTCACCGACGTCGACGGGCACCTGATGATTTCCCGATTGAGGTCGATCCGATGAGCAAGTTGGGACTGCTGACGTCGCGAACGCTGTGGCGGGTGCTGACCTTTGACATCGCCGCGCCGCTGGCCGCGATCGGCGGCCTGCTGCTGGTCGGGTTGATGCTCGACTGGCCGCTGTGGTGGGTGTCGGTCTGCTCGGTGCTGGTGCTGCTCATCGTCGAGGGCATGGTGGTGAACTTCCTGCTGCTGCGCCGCGATGCCGTCACGGTCGGCACCGACGACGACCGGCCGGGCCTTCGCATGGGGGTGGTCGCCCTGGCCGCCTCGGCGCTGGTGGCCGCGGCGGTGCTCGGGTACCTGCGCTGGACGGTGCCGGACCAGGAACTGGAGGCGGACTCCGGCGAGGTGGTCAAGACGGCGGTCGCCATGGCCGAGGCCGCGGCGACGGTGTCGCCTGCCAACCCTGAGGCGTCGATCGAGAAGGCGGCGGCGTTCATGGTCCCGGACCGGGTCAACGCCTTCCGGGAAAGCATCGGCCGGACCGCCACCGAGATGGCCAACCGCAACATCGCGGTCGACGCGCAGAACCTCAGTGCCGGAGTCGAGGCGCTCGGTCCGTCGGCGGCTCGGGTCGCGGTGGTGCTGCGCAGCGTTCAGACCGTGGCGAACCAGCAGGTCAAGCAGGCGGTGGTGCCGGTGCGGGTGACCCTGACCAAGCGCGGCGGCCAGTGGATGGTGCTGGAGATGTCACCGATCCACGCTCGCTGATACCGGCTACAGCACGTCGGGTGCGCCGCGAGGCTGCAGTTTGACGAACCGGTCCGACAGTCGGCGCATCCGGATCATCAGCGAGGCCGGCGGGCTGACGGTGCCGTCGAGGTACTCGCGCAGCGTGTCGGCGGGTACCCCGGCCCGCGAGCAGAACTCCTCCTGGCTCAGGCCCGACCGCTCGATCAGCACCCGCACGTGGCGGGCGACCTCGGCGCGCTCGTTGGCCTCCAGGTGGGCCCGGGCGCGGGTCAGCACCTCCGACAGCGCCTTGGAGATGCCGTAGGGCCCGGTACCCGCCAGGACTTCTTCAACCTGCCGTGCGGTGCGCCCGTACGGGTCGCGCTTGAGTGCCACCACGATGAGCTGCCAGGTGGCGATGTCGCCGGTCTGCAGGGCGGCGCGGATGGCCGACGTCGACCAGAACTCCACCGGCCGGTCGGTGCTGCCGGACCGGGGCGGCTGCGGTGCACGGCGTCGGTCCGGGGCCAACGTCACCTCGCCTCCTCCAGCATCGACACCGCAACCGCCAGGCAGCGCGCCCGGACGTGTTCCCAATCCGTTCCGGCCGGGGGCGCACCGTCGCCGGAGTCGTCCACTTCGCGTTCGACCGGTTCCGGGTCGGCGAGCCGACAGACCAGCTGCGTGGCCATCCATTGGCGGTCGGCTGGTTGCCCAGCGTAATACCTGTCGACCCCGCCGAGTGCCGCAGCAACGGTTTGCGGGTCGAGCACGTCGACGAGCTCGGCCAGTTCGCGGTAGTCCCGCGGGCTGTTGCGCGACATCAGCAGGTACCCCTTGAGGCGCAGCGTCTCGGCGCAGGTCGGGACCTGCAGCCGGTCGCCGGTCGGCAGCTGGACCGCCGCGGTCTCCATCGGGCGGCACCGGGTCAACACCGGGCCCTCGAACCCGATCTCGTTCGCCACCCAGGACTCGGTCTCCAGCGCGTCGAGGGCCACCGCGAGCC
>NZ_QMEX01000001.1 GCF_003284925.1 Mycolicibacter senuensis | reverse complement strand
CACACGACGAAGCGGGCGCAGTACCAAGATGAACCCCCTCGGAGCCAGCCAGCCAAATCAGGCGATAAGGCGGCCGTACCGATAGCCGCCCCTGCCACCAGCTCGTCCAGTTCTCCGGTTCTAGCCCCCACCGCCGGCGTCCTCCTGCCGCCCCACTCCCTCAGCGACAGGAAAGCAACGCGCAGACGGCGTACAGGCACGATCTCCCAAAATCCGCGCGGTGATCGTGTCGCAGCGCCGGCCGACCGTCGTGGGCGTGGCATCGTTCAGCTACGAATACCAGCCGAGACGCGGCTGAGCCCGTATGTGCGGCCCGACGCTGCGATGCGAGGAAGAGGGGCAAAAACAGATGGCCTACAAAGCATTTCCAACATCTGGCAGCCAAGAATCCATCTTCATCGTCGGGCACGTCGAATCGTTTCCGAGGCATCCAGAGCCTGGAACCCGGGTTGCCCCCTTCCCTGGTGAGGTAGCGCCGCCAGATCACCCCGAACTGCTCTACGCCCTGGTGTCGGTGCGGTGGGCGCAGCAATGGACGTCCGTGGACATCGACACCGGTGAAAGCAGCACCGAATACAGGCGTGGCGGGACGCTAGGAACACCGGCAGGTACCACCTGGTACTTGGCGCCCGTCGCCTTCGACGGGAGCGCATACCAGCTAGCAGGCCGCACGGCCCGGGGATTCCGCGACGTACAGCTGCCCGCGATCCCAGGGCTGGACCCTCCCGCAGTCGTCCCGATCCACGACCACCCGCTGTAACCGGACGATTAGGCCACCAACAACACCACGCCGGCCCCGCGGAGATGGCACGCCCCAGGTGCCGCTGCGCCTCGCCAATCACCGTTAGCGTGGCCCTCAGCTCATCGAACGAGCAGAGAGTTCCGTCGCGAACACAGCCAGCAGACCTGCCGCCAGCAGACGCGCACCCCGAGCTGCGGCTCGGTATCGAGCGCCGCCTCGAGGGCGATGCCGGCCACGGGCCGCCGGTTCCCTACCGGACATGTGAACTAGCGTTCCGAAAACTCGGCGACTTACCCGATTAGGGAACCGTCAGGTACGTTTAATAAACTTGTGAGCCGAGGTTGAGAGTCTTCTTGATCCGTCTCCCAATCATTCGCAGGCCAGTGGCCTAGTTGGAAGTCCCAAGTTGAGGAGCGCATCTGCATGACCGGTCGCCGTAACGCCGAACAACGTCGTTCGTCCCGTCGGTACGGGGGCCCGGGCCGGGCCCTTGGGGCAGGAAGCGCAGTGAGTGTCTTCCTGGCGTTCGGGATGACGCCACTGACCGCGCCCGCGGCGATGGCCGATGTCGACGACGTGATCATCGATACGGCGGCGTCGTTGTTTGAGTCCTCGACTTGGGCCGACCCCGACGCGCTCAACGAGGCTTGGGATGCCCTGATCCTGCAGTACAACTGGAACGCACTGCTTCTGAACCTCGACGATCCCACCTTCGGGGCGGCCTTGTTCAACGAGTACTTCTACACTCCGCTGCACGTTTCCCTCGATACTTGGCTCGACAGCTCCGACGGCCAAGCGTTCGCTCATTTTGTCAACGCGGTGTCGGGGCAATATCTGATCGGCGACGGCGCTGACGGAACTATCGATGATCCCAATGGGGGAAATGCCGGACTGTTGTTCGGTGACGGCGGCAGCGGATATGGCTACTACGGCAGCGGCGGCAACGCCGGGTGGCTCTTCGGCGACGGCGGCAACGCTGGCTCGGCCGCCGCGGGCGGCACCCATGCACCGGTCACCACATTCGCGGCCGAAGATTCCGGTCCGATCAACGGTGCGCCCGGTGTTGGCGGCAACGCCGCATTCCTGTTCGGCAATGGCGGCAACGGCACCGACGGTGGTAACGGCCAATTCGGCGGTAACGGCGGAGCTGGTGGCGCAGGTGGTAGCGGTGGCTACTTCTTCGGAAACGGCGGTAATGGCGGCGACGGCGGCGCGGGCGGTGACGGCACCGCACTGCACCTCGACGGCGGCATGGGAGGCGCTGGAGGTGCTGGTGGCACCGGTGGACTTTGGTTTAGCAGCGGCGGCACCGGTGGAGCCGGAGGACGAGGTGGTGCCGGATTCATCGGCGATACCGGTGCTGCGGGCGCAGACGGCGGTGTTGGTGGCAACGGTGGCGCTGGCGGCACCGGAGGCGCCGGTGGGCAAGGCGGGACATTCTTCGGTAGCGGTGGCTCAGGCGGCCAAGGAGGAATCGGTGGCGCCGGCGGGACAGGCGGCACCGGCGGCGTAGGCGCGGTCGGAACCTTCGCCGGTAACGGGAATGGAAATGGCGGCAACGCTGGCGACGGTGGTGTCGGCGGCGTCGGTGGCCGAGGCGGGGCCGGTGGCGACGCTGGTCAAGGCGGTCTCTTCGGAAGCGCGGGCAGCAACGGCAACGGTGGTGCGGGCGGCTTAGGTGGAAATGCCGGAGTCGGTGGAACCGGTGGCGCGGGTGCTGCTGGCGTGGCCGGGCACCTGGCCGGCGGCAACGGCGGGAACGGCGGCGAGGGAGGTAATGCCGGTACTGGTGGTGCCGGCGGTAGCTCCGGTGGTAGCTCCGGTGGTGGCGTCTTCGCGGCGGCGGGTGCCAATGGTTCAGCAGGCCAGGGCGGCAACGGCGGTAACGGTGGGAAGGGTTATGACGCCTCCAGCGATGTAACTGCTGCGGCCGGTACCGCCGGTGGCGATGGTGGTGTTGGCGGTAACGCCGGTCGCGGTGGTCTCGAAGTTGGTGGCGGCGGAGCCGCTGACGGAACCGCG
Source organism: Mycolicibacter senuensis (assembly GCF_003284925.1). Classification (GTDB taxonomy): domain Bacteria; phylum Actinomycetota; class Actinomycetes; order Mycobacteriales; family Mycobacteriaceae; genus Mycobacterium; species Mycobacterium algericum_A. The sequence goes on along the minus strand of NZ_QMEX01000001.1, from coordinate 200,045 downwards.
GGGATTGGCGGCGACGGCGGCCACGGCGCTGACGGTGCAGCCGGGGATAACGGCACGGCAGCCGATCCCGATGGTGGTGCTGGTAAGGCCGGCGGCACTGGTGGCGACGGCGGCTTAGGTGGCCTGCAGGCCGATGGTGTTACCCGTGCTGCCCAAGGTAATGGCGGCAATGGTGGTAACGGTGGCCAGGGGGGTGCCGGGTATATGGGTCTGAGTGGAGCGGCCCCCGGTGCCGACGGTCAAAACGGCGGTAATGGTGGTGCTGGCGGGAACGGTGGCGTCGGCGGCAATGGCGCTGCCGCGGGCGCCGGTGGCACCGGAGGAGTCGGAGGTTCCGGCGGCGACGGCGGCAGTGGGACCAGCGGTGCTCGCGGCACAAATGCGGCGGCTGATAGTGGCGACAACGGCGGAAACGGCGGAAACGGTGGTGCCGGTGGCAACGGCGGCGCTGGTGGCAAAGGCGGCAATGGTGGAGCCGGTGGCGTGGCAGACGATGGCGGTGTCGGAAGACATGGGGATGGTGGCCGAGGCGGAGACGGCGGCAGTGCCGGCAACGCCGGAGATGGTGGCGACGGAGGTTTTGGTGCGGGCGGCATCCAGAACCCGACTGCGGGCAGCGGCGGAAACGGCGGAAACGGCGGCACTCGGGGTGTCGCAGGCAGTGGCGGTGAAGGCGGATTAGGCGAGAGTGGTGCTGCATCAAATGGGCACACAGGGACTGCGGGCAGCGGCGGAAACGGCGGAAACGGCGGAAACGGCGGCGCTGGACGCGATTACGTAGTCAATAGCATTCCTCGCCCGGAGGCGCAGGTTGGAGGAACAGGCGGGAATGGTGGAACCGGCAATGGCGATGGCAGCAGGGGTGGCATAGGCGGAAACGGCGGCGACGGTGGGGATGGGTTTGGCTGGGGTGCAAACCCAGGGGCAGATGGCGGACGCGGCGGCGACGGCGGCAACGGGGTTGACGGTGCTGATGCAAACCACGGCGGCCGAGGAGGATTTGGTGGCGCTCAAGGTGGAGCGGGGGGCGACGGGGGTGACGGCGGGGCCAGCGACGGCGGTATCGGAGGCCAAGGTGGACATGGCGGCGCTGGCGAAGTCCGGACTGGTTTCCGTAGCGGCCCCGGTGGCGGTGGAGGCGCCGGCTCAGGCGGCACCGGTGGTAACGGAGGAGACGGCGGCGAGGCGACGGAAAACGGACTTGCTGGCTCTATAGAGCACGCCGGTGCCGGCGGTTACGGTGGCGCAGCCAACGGCGGCAATGGCGGCAATGGCGGAAACGGTGGAGATACCGGCAACAGGGTGGCATACAACTCGGTCGGCAACGGTGGAGATGGCGGAAACGGCGGGGACGGCAACGGCGGCAACGGCGGCGCAGGTGGTGATGGAGGCGCCGGCGGGAGCGGTTTCAGCTCTCACGGTGGTCGTGGTGGCGACGGTGGGAGTGGCGACGTTGACCGCACTGGCGGCGCCGGCGGGAATGGGGGCAACGGAGGCGGAGGCGGCAACGGCGGCCGCGGCGGCGCCGGCGGAAACGGCGGGCAAGTCGGCGCCAATGGGGACGGCTCGGGAGGCGACGGTGGAAACGGCGGGGACGGGGTCAATGGCCAGCTTGGCGGTCGAGGGGGGGCCGGTACGAATGGCGCTTTAGATGGCACCCCTGGCGCTTCAGGTACTCCCGGGGAGGATCGCGGTTAACCCGGTTGTGCCGAAAGACCCAGAATAATGGCCCCTGGGTCACTCATCGGGAACGCTCGGGTTCAGACCACTGATCAGAGCCCTCGGCTCTAGCTCGATGCCGTGAGAAGGTCGAGATTGGCGGGCCGGACAGCATCCCTGTTCGAACTCGCATTGCAAGAATCGCCGCGCCATGCTCACGTCCCGACAGGCAAGACGCTAAATCACCGCGGCGCTCTCATCACCGGAATGACCGGTTGCGGTGGCGGTCCGCTGGCTGCTTCACCGTTGAGTATGGAAAATTGCCCGCCGCAACCGTTCGGTATGTAGTACGTGACCGTCGGGTTCGTGTAGGACAAGGTTGCGATCTGCTGCGGTGTGATCGGCTGCCAGGGGCCAATTTTGGGTGGGATCGCTAGCCCACTGAGGCCACCTGTCGTCACCCCACCCAACTTGCCTTGGGCTTGGTCGGGCCCGGTTTGCGCCCAGGCGTCTCCACCAAGATTAACCGAGGTGAACTTCTGCGATTCGTAGGTATACGCGACCCACTGCTGCAACTGCGGGGCGCCACCATCGGTTGTCACAGTGCGGGTGTAACTGGTTGCATCGGTTCCCGAAACGCGAAAATGGTAATTCTCGGACACCGAGACATACGGTGCGGTGTCGTCGGTAAGCCACGTGCGCCCCGGCGTGTAGAAGCCGGTGGGTCCCGCCGGCCTCGCTGCCGCCCCGTCGAGTGAGTGATGCTCGACCGTGGGAGGCGGTGGGGTGTCGCCCGTGTACGGCGGGGGCGTGTAGTTCGTCCAGTACCCGAATCTCTCATCGCCGATGAACGGGTTATCCGGGTCAATCATTGGTCTCGGGCCAGGGCTTTCCGGCAACGGCCCGCCAGTCACATAGTCCACGGCCATGACGGTCGGGTCCTTGCCTGACGTCCGCGCATCCGAGCCGCCTTGTCCGGCCTTCCGGTCGAGATCTGTACCGATCCCCCCGACCCTGTCCCCGTTCCTCTTGTCCTGCTCACCGAGCGCTTGCGCAGCAACGCCCGCCTTGTCCGATGTCCTCGCTGCATCGTTGATCAGTTCCCGACTGGTCGCCACTTGCCCCTCGACGGCAGCAGCAACCCGCGAGTCAATTCCCACCCCGACTGACGTGGAGGCTTGGGTCTTCGCGCTATCGAACTCACCGCCGATAGACCGCATCCGCCCCACCGCCTCGGCCGGCGTCAGCCTGATCTGTGGATTCGGCACCCCAGCCCCCTTCCTGTACCGAATCTCCGCAGCTCACAGTCCTAAACTACGGGCGATCAACTGTACCGCGATCTACCTCGATCTGGCCGGGCTCCACCACAAACACCCCGACAGCGGACCCCCCTTCAACACCAAACCGGTACCTCGGGGCAGCCCGCTACCCCCTCATATTCTTCTTGATGCCCGGCCTGGCGATTAGCCGCCGGCAGCCCGTTCCAGCCCCTGCAGGGGTCACTAGAGGCCGCGCGAGCGGCGCGGTAACTGCAGCCCCAGGCATGCCCGGATGTCACCAGTCGGTAGACCAGACGTGCTCGCGGGAGATGAGTTCCCATTCGTCATCGCTGTTGTCCCGCGTGTAGATCTCAGCGTAGGTGTCGCCTCCCCCGACGAACTCCTCCAGCACAAACTTGGAGTCCTCCAAAGTGGCGTGCGTCGCCACCCCTCCGTTGCGCGCAACGGTGCGGTATTCAGTCTTCTGTTCCATTCCCCTTGCCCCCAGTCTGGCTGGTGCTTCTGAGCTGAATCAGACTTGCCGCGCGAGACTGATGGCCTTGGCCAATTCCCTCTCACACTGTTCGATGTCATCGGGTCGGCCGTCTAGATAAAGGCTTTCCTCCAACGCTCCCCGGTAGATGATCGCAGCAACCGCGGGCGTGGCCTGCACGATGTCGTGCGCCCGCGATTCGAGCCAATCATTCCAGCTATAACCAGCACCCGGATCGATGCTGAACTCGGTGAACGACACCTCTACCCCGTCGACGAATAGCCGCATACTGCATTCGTAGTCAGGATGCCGGTCGTGGAACATTTCGACTTGCACGCCGCGTCTCCCCTTCGATGATTCTTCGCTACTTAAGCTGACACCATTAGCGCAGCCCTCCGGAGCTGCGACACGTCAACGCCCTGGGTTCTAACCCTGTGCTGTTCGGGTCAGCAGCCGCGGTGGCGCGCCTCCTACCGGACTGGCCTTAACCCGCACACTCCGCACCTCTCAACGGCGACCGGCACCCCCATACTCTTCATACGGTGCGACCACATGCCACCCTGATCAGCGGCGGCGGCCGCCCGGGCCGGAGGTGCTTGGCCTGGCAGTACCCGCAGCTGGGTCCACAGCAGCTCGTACCCGGCAGTTCCGGCCTCCGCTGGCCGCTAAGCGGCTAAGCCTCTTGCGGTGCCCGAGATCGGACAATCACCGGCCAGCGCTCAGCACCTGGCCGCCGAGGCAAACCCGGCCCCGCGCAACGAATCTGGGACGGGGCCCGGATCCGTGCCGTTTGCTGTTCGTCCGCCTGGGCATCCTCGACAATCCGCGTGATCTTGGTCGTGAACACGGATCGTGCGAGCCCCAGGCCCCCGGATCAGCTCATTTCACCGATCCCGGCATGTCACCCAGGCTCATTACTTTGCAGGCTCATGACGAAGACCCAACTAGGCCCACGGCCTCCAGAATGCAACCTGCCAGTTCCACTCCGTCATGCCTGCGCAACGGTTCGACGAGCTCACAGATCAGTGGAATACCACCCACATTGACGAACGTGCCGGCGGAGGTCGTAACTCTGCGGGCTAACTCCAGCCCCGCTAGCGGGCCCACGTTGGCTGCCGGCCTCGTCGATGTGCACAGCCTCAACAGTCTGGCGAGGTAGTCGTCATGCCAGGCGCTGAATGCTGCCAGGACTGACCCATTGATGATCGTGGCGGCGTGAGGGGCGGCTAGCTGGCAGAGCCGATCGCTGATTTGCAGATCCACTAGCCGGCGCTCCCGGACAGTCGCGGCGACCTGGGAGTGCCGCAGCATCGATCCGTTGCTTACTTCAAAACCCCTGTAGTCGAAGCGGCCCACAGCACCGTGCAACGCTTCAACTTGGGCCTCAAGACTCGCTGACTCCTCCGCGGCGGACGTCCGTAGAAGGATCTGCCCTAGCCGTCGACTAATCACGGACCTTCGGAACACGATCTTGTGTCGCGCCGCGTGGGCGAGAACTTCAGAATCAGTCGGGTCATACTTACAGCTGTTGTTGCATCGCCGGCACATCGCCCTGACGTTCCCCTGCCGGTGCCTGCCGCCCCAACGGCCCGGTATCGGGTAGCGATCGAGCGTGACATCTTCGAACCGAAGCCCCGATCCACACCCACGGCAGGCCACCATGCGGCCATCTCCAGCGGTGTCAATCACCCATTGGCGCAGGTTGGCATTCTTGCCGCGCCGCGACGCGACCTGTTCGTTCACCCCCACACCCCCGTGAGCCACGTTCGTTAGGTCTCAAGTCTGGCCGGAAGGCAACTGACATCTGCGCTGCGAAACCCGCGCCCGCGAGTTTCGTGAGCCCCTCGTTTTCATCCACCCGCAGCCATGTGCCACCGGGCACCGGCTGCCCCCTCGAACACCCGGCGGGAGGCAACAGGCAACGTCCACGCAGTGGCGACCTGGCCGTCGTGCGGCCGACAGACCACCCGGCGACGTCGCGGCGGCGGCCTCCAGGCGTCCACGCTGGGCTACGCACAGCCGAGGGCCACCAACGGGCACCAGTAACCAGTAACCCAAACAGGCTCTCGTGACTTACCGATCAGCCCTCGGCGTCGGGTTCGGCCATCAACGCACCGAGTTCGGCGGCCGAGATCGACAGGGGTGCAGCGTGGGTGCGGATCAGTTGTGACAGCTTGGACGGCACGGCGGCAGCGGACCGATCTGCGAGGTCGACCCCGGCGCTGTGATACAGCCGGGCCACGGTCACGGCCAGCTCGTCTGGCCCAGTCCCGCGGTAGCCCGCGTTGTAGTAGCCACCGAACGCGGTAACCGGCATGGGCCAAACGGTCCCACGGCTGTCGCGGAAGAACGCGCTACGGCAGTCCGCGGCCAGCTCGAACTCGACCAGCCGCCCAGCCTCGGGCAGCTGGCTGCCGACCGTGACGTGGTACACGCCATCGACGGTCTCAACGATCCAGCAGTGGACGTTCTCAGGGTCCCGCCACCAGGTGCGCGGCTGCTCGTCGTCGTTGTCGACCAAGTCCGACTCGGCGAAACTCGCACCCAGCGTCTGCGGGTCATCGCAACACATCAGACGGTCGATCCATTCGCCAGCCAGCTTCCCGCTGTCGCGGGTAACTCGGATCGTCTCACTGACGACGGACTCGATCTCTCCTCGGCGGCGTAGCAACCGCTGCGCGGGCACTCTGGCTGCTCGGCTCGGCACCTTCAGGTTGAGCAGGCCCAGCACGTCGTACAGCGTGGGGGGAGCTGGGGTCTCTGGGATCAGGTAGTCGGGCCGCGCAGCCAGTATCAGGCCGGGACGCTCCGTGTCGCCCGGTACGTCGACGCCGGTCACCGAAGGCCGGTAGATCTCGCCTTCAATGCGCCGGTTTAGCCGATCTACGATGCCGCGGCACTGGTTGGCGTTCGCCGAGCCGGCCCCGTCGAGTAGCCCATGTAGTACCGCGGCGTCGTACCAGTCGGGGGCATATGGCCGGATGGCCTGCAGGGCCGCGCCGGGGCGCCACGCCGCCACCGCGTCAGGTCGGCGCAGTTCCGGCGGCCACCATGGCAAGTCCTGACGTAACAGCGCAGCCAGCTGGAACCAGCCCCGCCTCTCGGCCGTGACCTCCTCGGCGCCGTCCTGCCAATGCCGTTCTGCCACAGCCAATTCCGGCTGGAATCTGTACCCGTCCTCCCCTGGCGGTGTCGGCAGGTAGCACACTTCCGGCGTCACGACGGCAACCGCACTGACCTCCGGCGCTCGCGCCAGCAGCCGCCGGGCGCATGTCATCGTGTCGCTGGTGTGCAGCGCCGCGTAGACCACCGCGACGGTGCCGCGGTCGTCTGTCGGCTGCCAGAGATGAACGGCGCACTCTATGGGGCGGCCGCGCACCTGTACCAAGGCGCTTTCCGCGGCGACGAACTTGGCCGGCGATAGACCGTGTCCGTCGTGGAAAATACGCGGCACGATGCTGTGCAGGCTGGGGCGCGCCGCCCTGATCCACAGGTATGCCTGAGCTAGCGCCCACCGAGCACCGAGCGCACTGGCCGCCGGCTCAGGGAACGTCTTATCTCGCGAACGGTACTGCCGTACGGCAGCAGCAGAGACGCCCAGGAGAGCGCCGAAGGCCTCACTCCCCAGGCTCGGTTCCCACCAGCCTGCGACCGTGCGCCAATACTGGTCGTCGCTGTCGGGCAGTGGGTGCTTCGCAGCTTGAGATTGCCCCATCCAGCCACCCTAGCCCCATGACCCCCATCCTGTCACGCTTTCGCGTGACAGTTACTTGTCCACCTTGTCTATTGTCACGTTACGGCGCGGCCGGGTGAATTTACGGGGCCTCATCTATCGGTGAACAGCCGCGCGGCGCATCGCGTGGCCGGTGCCCAGCAGGCCCCTGTCACTTACTGATTCCATGCCCCGGACCCGTCCTACAGCGGGAGCCCGCACTCCATCAGAAGGGGGCATTCGCTGCGGTCGCCCACATCAACACTTGCGCCGTGACAGCCACGCCTCGGTGGGCTGACATCAGATCGTGGTGGAAGATCCAGGTGTCGACCGTCGCCGTTTTGCCCGTCGGGGAAAGGGATTCGGCGGGGATCGCGGTGTACAGGCTTCCACTGAAGCTCATGTCGCCCGTGTTGCTCCAGTACCAGCTTCCGCCACGGGACGTTTGAATGCTGGCGGCTGCGCCGTCAGCCCCTGGCCATACATGGCTGATGCGCAGCTGTTCACCGGTAGGAAACTCAACAACGTCGCCGCAGAGGGGATTGAACCCATCGTGCTCGGCGGCCAGGGTGTCGCGATTCCGTTGCCGCTCGGCGAGCAAGGCGAGATCTTTCTCATCGGCGGGTCCGTGGTATTCCCCGTAGAGGTTCAATTAACTCTCCAATCGTCGAGTGTGGCGAGGCCTGCGACCAGACGCCAAATGCGGTCGGCGCAGTGTGTTGAGTGCCCCCACGATGCCGCCGTTTCGGCCCCACGCATTAGATGCCTTACCGGCAGCGCCTACTCGCACCTGTCGTCCCAGTTCGCTTCCTAGCCGGACTGATTCAATTTCAATAGAGTTCAGTCTTGCCGACGTCAGCCACGCATTCGCGCGGCGACACTCGGCCGGCTAGACCTCCACTTCCAGGCCGTCTCGCGTCCCTGCTGACACCATGGCATGTGAATCCCACTGCACGTTTCGCAGTTGGCCGCTACCTGATTGCCGCGACCTGGCCCCGCCTCGCAATTAGGCTGCGAACACCTCGCTGTGAGTGAAGGAACCGTCGATGGCCGTCACCGTGACATACGTCTGATCCCCGGGGGCGGTTAGTCCGGAGAACATCTGCGCGGCAACTTGAGCCGCGGTTTGCGGGTCAGCCCAGATACCGCCAAACTGGGCGTTGCTGCGCAGTTCAAAGATTGGAGTGTCGACCAGGGTCCTGTCCCAGCCGTCTCGGCAGCCGACGACCCGTACCTGAACTCGCCAGTCGTAGCTATCGGCCATTCTTCCCACCTAAACCCTTCCAGCATCCAGCCCTCGTCGTCATGTTCTCCGGGCTCCTTTCAGTGTTCGAGCATCTGGTGGGCGACCCACTCCCAGTAACCGAGCCGGGTATCGCCGCAGGCAACTTCGTACTGCCAGTCACTGACTGGCCGGTCAGGGTGCTCACCCCACATTCCGTGGCGCTGAATCAATGCATCAGCCTCGGCGTGCAGTTGTAATGCGCTCATGTGAGCGAAGCCCTTCCCCATAGCAGGTTGTTGACGTCAATTTCGAGCCCGTCGAAACTCAGTAGTCGTAATCGCGCACGACCTCATGTGCAACGCAGATTCCACGCCAATACCAGACCCGCCCGATGCCCAAACTGTCGCCGGCTGGATTCGACAGCTGAGCGATCCAGCCCTGAATGTCGTTCTGCGTCGCATCGGCGTTGTCGCGGCTGGCAAGAATGGCGGCCAGCGTGTACGTGAACGAGGCGAGGGCGTTGCCGGTGTAGGCGATGCACCTGTCGCCGAACATTCCGCGGCCGGAGTAGCTGAGGTCAACGTCTTCCACGGCAACGTCTTTGAGCATCGTGTCGATCTCATCTCGGGTGAGCGTGATGGTCATGGCTGTGTCCTCTCCCATTGGTTGTTCAGGTCTGTGCATCGGCGCCGAAGGTCCTTGCTCGGGTACGTGACCGGCCCGGATCAGGGCACGGCATTCTCGGGTGGGTGCTGCCAGAGCGCGATCGTCCGCACATGCCGGGTACGTCGGCCCATGAAGCTCGTGCACATGCCGGGAACGCCGAGTCGTGTGGTGAATAGCCGCCCGTGGCAGTCCGGGCACAAGGTCTGCAGTTCAACCACTCCGGGGTGGCCGGGTGTCGCGTGTGTCCAGGTGTTCCAGGCGTCCTGCCATGAGTCGAAGTTCTGCCCGGCACCGGCGGTCCAGGCGGCAAAGGCGCGTCGGAGTTCCTGGTGGGCATCGAAGGGCCTCAGCTGTGGCAGTGCATCGGCCAGGACGCGGTGCGGGATTTGATGGATCTGCCAACTGATGCTGTTCATGGTCGTATCCGTCACGGCTTACGTGTCTCGGCCGCCGACGGTCCAGCCGATGGCGTCGCGCCCGGTCGGGCCGATACTGGTGACGGCCCGGCTGCGCAGAGACCGGATCTGGCGAGGATGCCGCGCTCGACGACGCGCCGCGCCGGCGGAACAGCGGGATGCTGGCCGGTGCTTAGGCGGCATCGTCAGCGTCCCAGAAGTCGCTCACGCCGGCGGCGAATGCAACTCGGTAGTCCTCGGCATCGAACCCACTGAACCGGTCCGGAACGTCGCAGACCACTTCAGTCTCGCGGGTGGCGCCTTGGTAGGCGTTGGCGTAGTTGGCACAGTCCCAGCCGCGGGAGTGCCCGAGTTCGCAGGCCTCCGCGCTCGCCCAGACTACGTTCTGCGAGTAGGGGTCCGAACCGGCGCCGGCGGTGTCGGTGTGCACGACGGATGCGTTCTGGCCGGTGTCGCGCAGTTGCTGCGCGATTTTCAGGCAGTGGTGCGGATCGTAGGCGAATGAGCTGACCGTGCCGTTGCTCTGGACCGCATACAGCCTCATCGAATGTCCCCCTTGATTGTTGTGCGTTGCCTTGTTGGTCGATTAGGTTGCACAGCCGGCCTTTTCGCCCATACCCAGCTGGGTCTAAAACTCCTGCTGACCGTCTGGTGGGTAGACGCGCTCGAGGATCTCCGCCACCTGTCCCGGTTCCTCATAGTGAGCTTCGGAATTGCCCTGCCACACAAACATCTGGTGTCCGGCATCCCAGCGGGCGTAGCGGTGGGTGCGTGGATGCTTCAGCAGAATCGAATAGTGCGCACCGTCTTTGCAGTCGGCGATCGTGATGGTCATTTGCTCCCCCAACTCTTTTCGGTTGCGTTGATGCCCCCGGGGGCCCAGGTGGGTATGGCCGCCATCGCTGTTGTCTTCAACGACGCGTTCACCGTGTTCTCGGCAGATCGCGTCCACATGAATCGGTGGCTACTACTTGAGCGGGGCGAGCAACTCGCCCGGGGCGCTTGCCAATCGCGCTGACTGTGGTGGTGTCGGCAGTTCCGTCGGCCCACATGCCTACGTTGGGGGAAATTGCGTGCTTCGGCCAGGGCGGTGGTCACGGCTCCCCCCTCGTGCGGTCCGTGTCATTTGCACGGCCTTCACTCGATGATGTCTGAGCCGATCCGTGCATTTCGGGCCGCGACACGCACCTGCTGCTACTTCTCGCTCGCCTCACGGTCGATGTCGTACATGCCGTTCCAATCCCACGGCAAGCTGCCCGAATCGTCGAGCAGCGGAGTGACGTCCATAACGTCGCCGGGCGTTAGCCCGGCCAGGCCAGGGCACGGCTCACTCATGCCGCTGATCCGCGTCGCTCTAGCGGCTCTATGGCTTTATGATCCGTTCGAGTCGTAATTGAGGTGGTGATCGGTGGCGTCGGCGGGGTCGCGGGTCGGTTCACGGATCGGGCCGTACAGGCTGACCCGACTACTGGGCAGCGGCGGGTTCGGCGAGGTCTACGCCGCTCACGACACCGACAAAGACCGCATGGTCGCCCTGAAACTCATGACCGCCGCCTACTCCGCCGACCCGGTCTTTCGCCAACGCCTGTTCCGCGAAGCCAGCACTGCCGGACGCCTCAACGAACCCCACGTCGTACCCATCCACTCCTACGGCGAAATCGACGGCCAGCTCTACATCGACATGCGCCTCGTCGACGGCACCGACCTGCAAAAGGTCCTCGCCCACACCGGCCCCCTCGACCCCAACCGGGCCGTGCGGATCATCCGCCAAATCGCCTCAGCACTCGACGCCGCCCACGCCGCCACCCTGGTGCACCGCGACGTCAAACCTGCCAACATCCTGCTCACCGGCGACGACTTCGCCTACCTCGCCGACTTCGGCCTGGCCAACGCCGCTACCGACACCAAACTCACCAACACCGGCACCACCATCGGCACCATGGCCTACCTCGCTCCCGAACGCTTCACCCACCTCAGCAACCCCGACCATCGAGCCGACATCTACGCCCTGACCTGCGTGCTCTACGAATGCCTCACCGGCACACCTCCCTACCAAGCCACCGACCTACCCGGCCTCATGGGAGCACACCTAAGCGCCCCCATCCCCCAACCCAGCAAACACCGACCCGGCATACCCGCAGCCCTCGATGGCGTCATTTCCATCGGCATGGCCAAAGAACCCATCAACCGCTACCCCACCGCCGGCGCACTGGCCACCGCCGCCCGTTACGCACTGGCCGCACCCAACCTCAACCCCCACCAGGCCAACACACAAGCCGCCCCACTGCACGGCGACCTCCACCAGGCCACCACCCACGCCGTGCCATCCGACGGCAGCATCCAGACCTATTGGCCCACACCACCACCAACCCGACGCCCCAGCCGGCGCGCCCTCATCACCACCGCCATCACCGCCATCACCGCCATCACAGCCATCACCGCAACCGTCACACTGACCCACCGACCCGCCCACACCAAAAACGCGACACACACCCAAACCCATGCCTCGCAGCAAAAGCCGCTAGATCGGGAGACCACACTTCCGTTCAGCTTCACCAATCTGTACGGCATCGCGGTAGACCGTGACAACAACATCTATGCGGTCGGCAACGCGACCGGCATGTCGGGGAGGAACCCCGCGGTGATGAAGCTGACCCCTGGGGCAGACACTCCCACCAAGCTGCCGTTCTCCGATCTCAATTGGCCGACAGCTCTGGCGGTCGACGGCTCCAGTAACGTCTACGTCCTCGATCTCGGCGATCACGGGACCAAGGTGCGCAAGCTCGCGGCCGGATCCAACTCCTCGGTCGAATTGCCGTTCCCTGCCGCCGACTTCACCCCTGCGGGTATAGCGGCAGATTCAGCGGGCAACGTCTACGTCTGCGACGGCGTCACCAACGGCACCGACAGGCTGTGGAAGCTCCCTGCCGGGTCAGATTCTCCGGTTACGCTGCCGTTTCCAGGCCCCCTCAGCTCCAACATCGCGGTCGCCGATACGGGCGACATCTACATCGCAGCGATGTCCAAGGTGGTGAAATGGTCGCCGAATTCCGGCCAGGTGACCGAACAGCCCTATCCACTGACGGTGATACCGGGAGGTGTTGCGGTCGACAAGACGGGCAACGCCTATGTCACTGACGGCAGTGGTAACGAAGTGTTGATGCTTCCTGCCGGCACAACCCAGCAGATCACGATGCCATTCAAAGGCCTGAAATGGCCCCAGGGTGTGACGGTAGATGCGGACGGCAATGTCTATGTCGCCAATCAAGGAAACAATCGCGTCTTGAAGCTCGCAGCTCAATAGTCCCTACCGGGGCGTCTGCAACGGCTCCGGACTTCGGTAGCGGTCTCGCGATCTGGTTGGCCACAGACGACTCCTGGCCGGCAAGCCCGCCGAGGCCGCCTCGACGAGCAGCTTCGTTGGTACGGCGACGACAAGCACATCGTCCGCAGATCCCGTCGGCGCTGCTTTATGATCCGTTCGAGTCGTAATTGAGGTGGTGATCGGTGGCGTCGGCGGGGTCGCGGGTCGGTTCACGGATCGGGCCGTACAGGCTGACCCGACTACTGGGCAGCGGCGGGTTCGGCGAGGTCTACGCCGCTCACGACACCGACAAAGACCGCATGGTCGCCCTGAAACTCATGACCGCCGCCTACTCCGCCGACCCGGTCTTTCGCCAACGCCTGTTCCGCGAAGCCAGCACTGCCGGACGCCTCAACGAACCCCACGTCGTACCCATCCACTCCTACGGCGAAATCGACGGCCAGCTCTACATCGACATGCGCCTCGTCGACGGCACCGACCTGCAAAAGGTCCTCGCCCACACCGGCCCCCTCGACCCCAACCGGGCCGTGCGGATCATCCGCCAAATCGCCTCAGCACTCGACGCCGCCCACGCCGCCACCCTGGTGCACCGCGACGTCAAACCTGCCAACATCCTGCTCACCGGCGACGACTTCGCCTACCTCGCCGACTTCGGCCTGGCCAACGCCGCTACCGACACCAAACTCACCAACACCGGCACCACCATCGGCACCATGGCCTACCTCGCTCCCGAACGCTTCACCCACCTCAGCAACCCCGACCATCGAGCCGACATCTACGCCCTGACCTGCGTGCTCTACGAATGCCTCACCGGCACACCTCCCTACCAAGCCACCGACCTACCCGGCCTCATGGGAGCACACCTAAGCGCCCCCATCCCCCAACCCAGCAAACACCGACCCGGCATACCCGCAGCCCTCGATGGCGTCATTTCCATCGGCATGGCCAAAGAACCCATCAACCGCTACCCCACCGCCGGCGCACTGGCCACCGCCGCCCGTTACGCACTGGCCGCACCCAACCTCAACCCCCACCAGGCCAACACACAAGCCGCCCCACTGCACGGCGACCTCCACCAGGCCACCACCCACGCCGTGCCATCCGACGGCAGCATCCAGACCTATTGGCCCACACCACCACCAACCCGACGCCCCAGCCGGCGCGCCCTCATCACCACCGCCATCACCGCCATCACCGCCATCACAGCCATCACCGCAACCGTCACACTGACCCACCGACCCGCCCACACCAAAAACGCGACACACACCCAAACCCAGCAATCCAGCCCCCACCAGCCGGCGACAACAGCGCAACCAACACAGCTGCCATTCACGTTCCTCACCCTGCTCGGCTTGACTGCGGACGAGGACGGCAACGTCTACACCGTCGGCAGCCCCTGGAACACCATCACGGTGATGAAACTGGCGGCCGGGTCCACCACACCCACCGAACTACCGTTTCCAGACCTTGGGAGCGCCTCAGACATCACGGTCGATACGTCCGGCTCCGTTTACGTCACCGATTTCAAAAACAAACGGGTGCGTAAGCTCTCTGCGGGGTCGAACTCTCCTATCGACCTGCCATTCTCCGATCTGGTGAGTCCGCAGGGTGTGGCGGTAGACGCAGCGGGCAACGTATACGTCAGCGACCAGGTCGAGTATGGCAACAACAGCATCTGGAGACTCGCTGCCGGATCGGATTCTCCCACCCGGCTGCCGTACTCCGTGCACTACGGTTCCGCGCACTTAGCGACGGACTCAGCGGGCAATCTATATATATGTGAGACGGGCCGGGTTACGCGGTTGGCGCCGGATTCCGGCAAGGAAACCCGACTGCCGTTCACTGATCTCAAGCGACCGGAAAGCGTCGCTATCGACAGTGCCGACAACATTTACGTGGCGGACGCGGGCGACAACAGCGTAGTGATGTTGCCGGTCGGCTCCACGAGACCGGTTGAGGTACCGGTCACCGGCCTCAAGTCCCCATCGAAAATTGCGGTCGATGCGGCAGCCAACATCTACGTCGCCGACAATGGCCAGGTTCGCAACAGCGATGGCTACGAGGGCATCGGCCGTGTCCTGAAACTCGCCGCGCAGTAACCCGTCCAACGATAGGAGCCGACCACCAGCGTTAGACGGGAAGTGGCAACGACCTCAAGGGAACCGGTGGATGCCCTCTCGCTGGGTCTGGCGACCGAGGGTGTACGTGCCGCCGGCGAGTCTCCCGATCACCGCCCGTGGGATCTGCCCCGATTGTGGAGTGGCACAGCGCTATTCGGCGGCGCCGAGATCCGGGTGATCGTGTAGCCGGATGGCAGTGTGAAGTTCATCTGTGTGGTTCCGAACTCGACCCGGCCGGCGTGCGATGTGCTCGGCTTTGCTGGGCCATTGACATGCGCGTGTTCGACTGCAGCGGCGCGCCGGGCGGCCTCAAGGTCGATGTCGTACATGCCGTTCCAATCCCACGGCAAGCTGTCCGGATCGTCGAGCAGCGGAGTGATGTCGATGACGTCGCCGGCACGGAGTTGTTCGACGGGTACTTGTTCCATGCTGAGCTCCGATCTCTGGTGCGGTTGACGGGAAAGCGAGGAAGCGGGCACGTTCATTGTTTCACCGGTTCGATGATGTGTGGCGCCATGTGATACCAGTGCCCATCATCGCCGCGGCAGTACAGTTCGTCCGGGTCGATCCGCCAGCTTTCCTGCTCATATGCGGTCAGCAGCTCCTCGCGGCGCTCCTGGTAGGGCGGATAGGGTTCGGCGGTCCCGTAGTGCCACCGGATCGTCCCATCGAGGTTGGTGGCCGGGCTGAGAATCCCGCCGGGAGTCTGGTGGTAGCGCACCCGATCGCCGCGTTGTACGGCGCTGCCGTCTGTGTAGTGGGCGATCATCCGCGGATCGCTTCGTTGACGATGGTGTCGATGGCATCTGGGATGCTGGAGAAGGGAATCGCCTCGGCGAGCCGTTCGTATTCCTCGTCGGTCAGCGGTGTGCCACCGGACCATTCACTGGCTTGTTCGCGCGAGATCAGCATGGCGGTGTTCCTTCCTTGTGGTGCAGTCGGCACCGACGGTTTCGGATCGGCGTAGGACGGTTGGCGGTTAGTACCGGTCTCGGTAGTTGATATTCATGAAGTGCACGACTCGGACCCCGTCGGGGTCCTGGGTGATCTTGGCCGGGGTCCGCTCAGCGTTGTCCGTGACCTCGGTGACCAGAATGGGCTCCACCGCCTCGAACCGGTCCCGGTCGCGATCCATCACGGTCCGATATCGTCCGGTCACCGGAATCCAGCCGCCTGCACCCTGTTCGGGAAGTGGAGACTCCAGCTCCAGCCCCCGCTCTGATAACCATCGGTAGAGCTCATCGGCTGTCCTGAACGCGGTGTGGGCCGTCTCTCGCGCCCGAAGCGTGTACCAGTAGCCGCAGGTGCGTTCGTGCGTGTCAGGCGTAAGCGACACAACATACATGCGGTCGAACTCCTGGACATACGCGTTTTCCATAGACGGTTCCCCTCCTTGCGATTGCCTCTACGTTCTTGTGCGGCAGCGTCAGTCCGACTCTTGACACTCGCACGGTCGGGCCGGTCAGCCAGCCTTCGTCTGGATTCCCAAGACCCAGTGCTCGTCGACAGCTGCGACACCGACGATCACCGTGTTCACGCGGCCGGCGGCCAGGTCGTCGAGGTGGCCGGCGAAGTTCCCGTGCTGCGGCCGGACATACGCCGCGTGGTAGCGGTACGCCGTCCAGGGCCCGGCAGTGAAGCTGTCCATGCCATGTTCGCCGACATGGCCGGGCACTTCGAAACTCGATCCGATGTCGGAGACGTAGAGACCCTCGGAGCTGGTATTGATGTCGAATCCGTCTGCGTTGCGGGTGATTTCGATATCCATATCGTCGAGGTGCATATCGCAGATGCGGTCGACGACCTGTTGGTAGCTCAGGGTCATGGCGTACCGCCCCGGCTGCCGGGTGCGGGGCGAACAGCACCTCGGGGCCGGCGCCCACCAAAGCGTAGGCCGCCTCGACCTGAGCGCGAACGATCGTCCGCCGTTTGCCCGCGCCGGCCGGCCCATGGCTCGCGGCCAGCGCCCATGATCACACCAGCTGGACCCCTCGGTGGGTCAACCACGGCCGGAGCATCCGTGCGGGCATCGCCGCGCGTTCTGCCGAAGTCCCCTCCCGGCCGGTATCCTACTGACCGCGGCGCGATCCAGTCTCGTTTCGCAGTTCGCTTCTGCTGCCCAGCTATTCGCATGCAGGTTCCCCTCCCCCGTGGAGCGCTCAGTCACCATCGTTGCACCCACGCACTGCGCAACTGAGCAGCAAAACCGCCCAACCCCTACTGATTCAGTGGCGGCCTTTATCGGTGTGGGTCCGGCGAGGCGACGGCCAGATGTATCGGTCGGTCACGCCCGACTGTCGATGTGGGCGCGCACCTCCCAAGCAAGGCGATCGCCGCGGCCCTGAGGCGCCTATCGGCGGGGCTGCATTCGCCTGCGGCCGCCAATGTTTGCGCAGACGGAGCGACCGCAGGGCCGCTCTGTTTAGCCGTCGCCGACGTGGCTACTCTCGTAGCCCTCCATGTCACCGACTTCGTCGTCGTAGTTGGACGGGTTGTCGCGCCAGTCGTCGCGCAGCCGCTGGCCGAGGGCGTTGTACTGCGCGTCGCACTTCGTGCATGAGACGTCACCCTGGCCGGGATAGTGTTGGACCTCGGCACCGCAGCGTGAACAGTCCCAGGCATAGACACGGCGCCCGTAGCCGTATTCATCGGCAATTTCACGGATTTCGGGCATATTTCAGTTCCTTCCACTGCTCGTGGGCCAGCAGCCCGGGGCACGCTGGGGGTTTACTTCGCCCAACGTCGTGGTCAGGGGTAAAACGGGTCTGCGTACTCACCGATGAGCCTTTCGAGAGGAAAGCCGTCATATGCGACGTAGAGCGTGCCGGCGACGATCTGCCACTCACCTCCCAGGTATTCATCCAGGATGATGTTGCGGGAGGCGTCCAGTGCATCGCTGGGCTGCGCCGGCGAGATACCGCGGTCACTCGCGCCAGCGGCCATCGCCTTCTGCACTCGTGCCAGGTAGTCGACGGTGCTGTCCGCCCCGGCTGCGATGATCTTGCCGAACCCCCACACGTCATAGACGGTCGCCACAGTTACTCCCCCCGAATCGACGATCCCGAATTCTGTCGATCGCATTCACGCGATCGGACACCCCGCAGCCCACCGCTCGACCCGGCTCCCCTCTCGGCCGGCACGCCGAGAGGGTGGCCTGGCGCGAGTCCGCGTATCCGCGCTCGATTGCGCACCTTCTCGCCACGCGCCCGCGTAGATCGCCACATCCCCCTCGTGCTGCCGATCAGCAATCGCTGGTGCATTCATGCCAACCATCACATCGCAGGGCACCTACGAGAATCGTTTTGCGACACGCCAACCCCCCTCCTTTCAAAGAGGTCGACCTGCGGTATCGCTAGCAGCTGTCAATTCCGGTGGTAATCGTGTGCACACCTGCAGCGTCATAGTTGTGATGCTCGTTGCCACCCAGTGCGGCAAGCGCCTGTGCGACCAGCTGGGGCAGCATTGTTGCCGATGCCGTCTGATGCCTAACGCTGGCCAGGATCGTCTGTCCATCGACCCAATCTGGGTGCGCTGGATCGCTCGGATACAGGCTGACGTTGTAGCCGATGGCGATACCCTCGGATTCAAGTTGCCGCCGACGCTCAAGACCCATCAACCCGGCATCCCAGTCTGTGATCCACAGCCACACACCACCTTCGAGACGTGCCTCAGCAATCAGGCATCCGCCACCGGAGTCGAACACCTCGAACTTGATCCCGTATGACCTGGCAATGCTCGCGAGCAGGTCGGCGTATCCGAGGTTGTACGGGTCACGCACTGTCATGTTCTTTTCCTCTAACTCCGCCGGCTTCCAGCCCTATTCACTTGCCAACGCTATGTGCCGGCCGCAACCAATTCCGGCTGCAACATTCGGCCGGCGTCATTCGTCGGTGAGTCACGCCCTGGTTGGCGCTCCCTCTGCCCCGCTCCGAAGAGGACTAGCTCTCGCTGAAGCGTGGCCTGGTCTTTCAGCTCGCCAGCAGCGACGACAGCACCGCCCGTTGGTATCCGATGCCCGCCGCCCCGCGGTAGAGGTCGACCAGCTCGATCCCCAGGCCCTGCAGCCCCAGCAGCTCGACGGCGCTGCGCATGGCCGCCAAGTACCGGCTGGGCAGCAGCGCCTCGACCGTCCGCACATGTTGCACTGCTAGTTGCGAGGCCAGCCATGCCGCATCGATTGCACCAGCTTGGCCCATCGCAACGTCATAGGGGCTGATCACCCGGTTGAGGTTCAACAGCCCATATTTGGCAGACAGAATCATGACGCGCCCGCCCACGATGCGCGCCCGGGCTTCAGCCGCGCGCAGAGTGAGGCGGAAGTGGTCACTGTCGTAAATCGTGCGTGCTCGTTCACTTCTGGCTAGCTTGCGGGCCGCGCAGGGCACGAGGACCAGCGTCGCAGGCAGCGGGTCGTGATCCGCCGGGCCGCTGATCCAGCCCAGCACAGTGGCGAGCTTGTCACCTCCACTGCCGCCTACGGTTTCGCAGGGGGTGGGGTCATCGATATATCCGGTCCCGAAACCCAGTGGGTAGAACAGCGCGCACTGGACGGTCTTGCCGGCGCCGCTGTAACCGATGATCAGTCGTTCATCACCCCGACCGAGGACGTTGTCGTGGATCTTGTGGGCGACTGGGCTCCATCCGTGGAGACGGGCCGCATCGTTCACTGCGATCACTGCCGAGCAAGTACCCATCAGGAATTCCCCTTCCCGGGCTCGTGCGCCCGGCTGCGGACCGGGGCGGTAGTTGACGTTACGGACACTAGACGCCGGTACCGACAACATCGGCCATCGCCAGGCGGCAGGCCCGGATCCCTCCCCTTGCTCCGCTTCAGATTCCGGGGCCCGCGGGCCCTGGGCAGTCGCTGTAGCTGTCGAGGGGGTCGGTCGGCAGCAGCTGGCACACCGAGCACGTCGTGGTGCCGGTGAACCAACCTTGTTGCCAGGTGTGCGGGCGCGTTTGGGTCGCCTTGGCCGCCTCGATCTCCATGCACCACTGGCAACTGGTCCCGCCATCGATGGCACGGTTGCCACATTCGCAGTTCACCGCCGACATCAGACCGGCTCCTCAATCCACTCTCGGGCCTTAACAAGCCCCAGGGGCCCGTGGGCGATCACCTGATCCTCATTGCCGTAGTTCTTTGCGATGTACTTCGCGGTGTTCTCCGCCGTCCAGATGATGATCACCTGCGCGCCGAAGCGCTCGAAGGTTACGAGCGTCTCGCCACCCGGGCCGTGAACACCGTGCTCGGGCACGCTCACGCTCCACCCGTTTCTGGCTGCCACCTCGGCCATCACGGCGCGTCCGTTGTAGCTCACGTTCGTACTCCCCTCTCGGCCTGATCAGCGGCCTGTCGAAGCCCAACGGCGATAACTGGATGGCCGTCGGCGTCCAGGCCGCTGGCGGCAGAGCGCGCCTGCTGCGGGGTCAGGCACACGTCGACGCTGGTCCCGAGGATTGCGTCGGGACCACGAATGATGACCTCGCCCACGCCGATGTCGATGATCACCGCAGCGCCTCACGATCAACGTCGTTCAGTGACGTTGTCCGCCGGCGCCGTCCGGCCCCCCGGCCGCGGGGATCGTCGCTGATCATTGACCGACGAGATCCGGCAGGCCAAATTGCTTGCGCACGGCCGGGTCTGTGATGTCGTCGGTGGTCGCCCAGGTGCCGTCGAGGTATCGGTGCGTCGCGTTGGCCGGGGCGCCGTCTTCGCGGGCCTGCTCGATCTGGTCGTCGATGTAATACTGGAATGACCCCATCCGTTGTCCCCACAGTCGGATGTACGGGTAGTCGTCTGTGCCGCTCATGGCGTTCCCCCTCGGTTTGTCGGACATGAACCGCGTTCTGTTCCAGTTGCTTTGGTGCTGCTGCGCTGATGATCGCCTGCTTGTCAGAGCATGCCGGCGATGCGCATGTTGTTTCGGATGACCCGCAACAACGGCATGTGGTAACCCTCGCAGTCGATCAGAAGTTCCCCGCCACACGCCCACGTGTGCTCGGCCACTTGCTGTTCGGTCATCTCCGACCTCAGGAGGCCGCATTCGGGTGATTGCCCGACGGTGGCGACAGCACGTGTCGCAGCGTCCTCCCACTCGCTGATCGGGTGGTGCAACGCGTGGTCGAGAACCCTGTCGAGGTCCTGAGCCGCTACCGGCGGAAGCCCAATGCTGTCGCCATCACCTCGACTGCAGGTCTCGGCCACATCGATGGGGTACATCGATCGCCACGTGACTTTTCTCATCGAAGGCCCCGCGTCATATTGACTGCGCCACCCCTGAGGCGTTCCGGGATAACCCCAAGTATCGGCTCGTCGGGGAATGCGTCCAGGTGTTGCTCCCGGGCGTGTTCTTCGTCGTCGGCCATCCATCCGCGCGTTCCCAGATCCGATGTGACCAAATAGTTCTCGAACATGCGCTTCCTCATCTCTCGGGGGCCGCGATCCTCTTTGTCGTCACGAATGCCAAGGCGCTGTGAACTGACCACTCTGGGTTTCACGCCGACGTCCGGACAGCGGCGCCACCATCCCAAAAGTCCCTGACACCGGCAGCAAACGCCGAGCGGTAGTCCTGAGCGTCGAGGCCACCGAACCGATCCGGTACGTCACAGGCGATTTCGGTTTCGCGTGTGGCCTGCTGGTAGGCATGGAAGTAGAGCGCGCTCTCAAATCCACGCGAGTGACCCAGCTCGTAGGCCTCCGAACTGATCCACATGGTGTCTGCGGTGATGTCGGCCACGGTGGCTGCGGTATCGGTGTGTACGACTTCGGCATTGCCGCCGGCGAAGCGCAATTGATCGGCCACCTTCACGCAGTGATGCGGATCGTTGGTGATCGAGCCGATCCCGCCAGATGCCCGTACCGCGTATGTCCTCATGACTTCCCCCCATATTCCGGCTCGGCGTAGTGGCCCCGGTCGCTGCGATCTGGCGCCCCCTCGTCTAGGTGGACGAACCCGCCGTACTCGGGGTCCTCGCCAACAGGTGCTCCGCATTTCCGGCAAAACTCTTGCATGCCAACGCCCTACCTCAGCGACGCCAGCAACTCGGCCGTCGCGTTGGCCAGCGCCCCGGCAGCATGGGTATCGGCAGCACCGTTGGCCCACATGCCCGCGTTGAGGGCGTTGAGGGCGTCGGTGAGATTTCGCACCTGATGCGGCTCAACGCTCCAGAACTGCGCGTGCGGTTGCCATGCCTGGGACTTGCTGATCTGCTCAGCGGTGAAGATCGGCACACCATCCCCCTGACTCGCCAGGCAACCAGTTTCAGCGGCCTGATTCGATCATGGCCCAGCACGCCCGCCCGTTTTGGGCCACGACACGCACACCCCTCTACTTCCGGGGAAGCCACACCCAGCCTTGGGGAATCGGTCGGTCAGCAACTAGCCCTGGCGGGGCGCAGTGGCCCTAACGCGGACGTGGGAGAAGCGGTGGGGCGCTCACGATGCCGACTCCGCCGTGGTACCCGAGACGATGAACTCGGCCGGGCCGTCGATGTCGGCGATATACGCGCGCCGCTCGTCCTGGTCCTGCAGCCACTCATTGAATCAGGTTGGCGATCAGGTTCACGTCCATTGCTTCCTCCGTTGGGTGGTGAGGCTGAAGGTTCAGATGATGCTGGAGACGACAGGCTCCATGCCCTTGTCGAGCGGCGAGCTCCGACTCCGAACGCACGCAGCTCGATCAGGATCCGTGGTACTGCGCGGCCTGCCCGCACGCCTGGCACGATTCGCCACCGGAGACGAGTTGCGGTACGGCCTGTTCGTGGATCGTGCACGGCCCGTCGGCGAGATGCGCACGCAGTCGCTCCTCGAAACGCTCAACCGTGGCGCCATCTGTTGTAGGTGCACCGCCCCGGTGCATACCGCAGTCGTAATGCAACAAATCACCTGATGTCATCGCCGCGCCCCCATTTCGGCACGCTCATCAGTGGGGTCTTCCTCCGACACGATCAAGGCGGCCACTGGGGCACCTTCGGCGTTGAACACGTTCCAGATGTGGTTACCGTCATCGCCGTCACTCGGCAGTTCAGCGGAGTGGATGCGGTCTTTAGGCCGAACGAAGTGGATGCGGTCTTCGCCGGCCTTGTAGGCGTCCTCGACACCGAGGTGCCCGAACGACTCCCACAACGGGGGATCATCCGACTGTGGGAACGCGATGATCGTGGCCGAATAGCTCACCGGCCTTCACCACCATTCCCCTTGCTCCTGACCATGTTTCCCCCAAAGCACTCCGCCCCACTGCAACCCAGTGGCTAATTCGACAGTAAGACGCTTGCTGGTTCATTACCTGTCTGCAACACGCACCTAGGCAAGTTCTGGGCCCGTTCGAGTGGCGATGTCCGGAATCGGCGTACCGGCCCAGAACAATCGCCACTGTGACGACATTCGCCGCGAGACACACCGATCAGGAAGGAGCGGCCCGTGAGGATGACCGTGGAATTCACTAGCGTCTACCCCGACGGCGAGCACGTGCGCACCGCGGTGCTCGACGTCGAGAACCCCGGCGTGACCGAAGACGAGCTGTACGACTGGGCTGGTGACAATCTGCAACCGCACACCGGCGACGGGAAGCACACCAGCGGTGACGCGGGGTACTTCGCCGAGATTCGCGACTGCGCCGATCGCCCCGATCTGGTTGGCCGCGAGTTCAGTTGGGGAGTGTGACCCGTGTCCACGACGTTCATCCCTGGCCTGTTGACTGCCTGCCTGATTGGAGAGTTCTGATGGCGCGTCAGCGGACACGCTTCGAGTTGTGCGATGTACACCGCGGGTGGGACAGCGACGGCCGCTACCGGCTTGCCGAGATCTTCTGCGAGGGCGGCCCCGCCTCCGGCCCACCGTGCTCGCCGCAACCTTGCCGCGCGTTCCCTGGAACCGACTTCTTCAACTCCTCCGTCACCGACGACGACGCCGCCGAGTGGGTTCGCAACTGGGCCGTGAACACCCGGTAGCACCCCCCCAGCACCGCGCGCCGGCTACCTACTCAGGCCGCACCGACTCACGGTCGTGGCAACCCGAGTCCCGCCGAGTTCTCGGGGCGCATCCGCCCACCATGGCTCAACTACCTCGGGATCTTCCGGATCTCCTGGCATCGACTGGGTAGCCTTTTCCCTGCAATGCGGCGTATGCGTGCAGGCAGCGCCCATGACCGACAAGGTAGCGATGTTCAACCCTGGCCAAATCGTCGCCGGCTACCGCATTGAGCGCCTACTCGGCGCCGGCGGCATGGGAACCGTATACCTTGCAGCCAACCCCACACTGCCCCGCCGCGACGCACTGAAAGTCCTTTCCGCCGAGCTGTCACGCAACCCCGACTTCAGAGCCCGCTTCACTCGCGAAGCCGAAGTCGCCGCAAGCCTGGATCACCCCAACATCGTCTCGGTCTACAACCGCGGGCAGACCACAGACGGCCAGCTGTGGATCGCCATGCAATTCGTCAACGGCACCGACGCTGAGGCCGCCCAGCAACACGGCACGATGACACCGCAACGCGCCGTGCACATCATCACCGACGTCGCCAAAGCCCTCGACTACGCCCACGCCCGCGGCGTCATACATCGCGACATCAAACCGGCCAACTTCCTGCTTTCAGGCACGAACGGCCCAGACGAGCGCGCCCTCCTGGCCGACTTCGGCATCGCAAGAGCCCTCGACGACGTCGGCCTCACCGCGACCGGGTCGGTCTTAGCGACTGTCGCCTACGCCGCCCCAGAAGTCCTATCCGGCGCACAACTCGACGGCCGTGCAGACCTCTACTCATTGGGCTGCGCCCTGTTCGCTTTGCTGACTGGCCGGCCACCGTTCTCGTCGGCCAACGGAATGGCCGCGGTGATGATGGCCCACCTCAATCAGCCCCCACCCAGAGTCACTGATTACGTGCCCCACCTGCCGCCGGCGCTCGACGCTGTCATCGCCACCGCCATGGCCAAGGATCCCGGCGGACGCTTCAGCTCAGCGAGCGCGCTGGCTCAGGCCGCACACGCGGCTCTTGCTTCCAACCAGTCGCCTGCCGGCCGGCACTATGACCTTCCCCGGCCCGCGTTGCACCCACCGCCTGCGCAGCTACCCGACACGAAACGACGCCCTCCGCGGCGGACGTGGCTGCTGGCCGCCAGCGCAGCCACAGTCGTACTGTTGGCGGGTTCGATCACCGCGGTCACCGTGACCGGCCGCGACCACCGCACCGCGCCAACCGCCGCCATCTCATCGCAGATACCGGCACAATCCACGATTTCTTCGCGAGACGAAGCTCCCGCCGCCCCACTGGGGCCACCGTCGAACGACGTGCAGCCAGCCGCGTTGCGAGAGATCTTGCTGACCGCCGATCAACTCAACCGCATCACCGCGCACGAGGTGGTACTGGAACAAGAGTTCGGGACCTTCCTTGACGACTCCACCATCGCCGAGCCAGCTAGCTGCCTCGGCACCTGGGCTCCCGCCCAACAGCGCGGCTATGCCGGCTATGGGACGACCGGCGTTGCCGTGCAGTTCCTTCGCGCCATGAACCGCAGGATCACCGAAGATGGCGTGGTCCAGGCGGTTGTGTCGTTCCCCGATCACATGGCCGCGGTGGAGTCACTCCAGCAGCAGGAGCGCCAGTGGCATGCCTGCGCTAACCGGTCAATCACCTTCTCTGCCTCCGCCGGCGGCCCTCAGACCTGGGAATTCGACCAAGCCCAGGTTCTCGACGACACCGTGACCTCCGCCGCCAGACTCAGTGATGGCACCGCCGTCTGCCAGCACGGCATCAACGTGCGCGGCAACGTCCTCATCGATATCCGCCAATGCCTGCCCCCAGGCGGCAACGACATATCCGCGCTGGTTACAGCCACAGGTGACCGCGTACCCCGTCAGTAGCACAGCCAGTCGTAGCATGAACTGCTACCACCACCAGGAGGTCCACTCGAGATGACCATCCGCCGGCACATCAGTATCGGGCCTCTTGTGGTCACAGCCATGCTGATCACGTCCTGCAGCCCGTCGGTGACGGCTGGACATCCAGTCACCGAACACACTTCTACCCCGGCACCAATTGCCGCACCACCGGCGCCGCCACCGGCCCCCGGACCGCCGCCCCCACCGTCTGACGAGGATCAGATCCGGCAAACCGTGCAGGCGTTCCAGGACGCCTACAACACGCAGAACTGGGACCTCTACAAGCAGCAGATGTGCCCAGCGATGCGCAATCAGTTCACCGACGGACCGGTCATGGACATACTGAAGAAGACCCGCGCCGACAGTGGAATGACCAGAGCCAAAGTGGGCGCGGTGCAGATCGACGGAGACACCGCGACGGTGATCCTGGAGTCGCAGAACGAGGCAGCAGGCAATCTTGCCCCAACCCTCCCCTTGCAGCGCACCGACGGCTGGAAAATCTGCGTCCAGTAACCGCCCGCACACAGCCAGCACCAACCCGACCCTCAACGGGCCGCGACCCCCGCCGACATTGAGCCGGCGAGGGCCACAATCCGCAACGCAGCTACCCGGACGTCGGGCCGCCCGGCCCCAAGAGGTCCAGGACGTCACGCGGTCCAGCAGCCAACAAGACCCCGTCGCGCAGCAGCGCATGGCAGCCCGCCGAGGCCGCACTGGTGACCGGCCCGGGAACCGCCGCCACCGGCCGCCCCAACTGACGGGCCCAGCATGCCGTGTTCAGGGCGCCACTGCGAGCTCCGGCCTCCACTACCACCGTTGCGGACGACAGCGCCGCCACCAGCCGACCGCGGGCCGCAAACCGATAGCGCGTTGGCCGAACGCCGGGAGCAAACTCGGTCACCAGCAGGCCCCGATCACCGATTCGGTTCAGCAGCGCTGCATGGCCGGCGGGATACGCCACGTCGACACCGCCGGCCAGCACCGCTACCGCGGTCCCGTCGGCCGCCAGCGCTGCCCGGTGCGCCGCACCGTCGATACCGTAGGCCCCGCCGGCCACCACGGCCACGCCGGCGCCGGTCAGGCCACCGGCCATATCCGCGGCAAGATGCTCGCCATAGCTTGTCGCAGCGCGAGTTCCGACAACCGCGACTGCCCGGCGGGTGATCTCATCGACGCGGGCGGGCCCGATCGCCCACAACGCCAGCGGTGGGACCCACTGCACACCAGTCTCACCCGGCTCCCCGTCGAGCACCGCGAACGCCTGCGACGGCCATTCGTCGTCATCCCTGACGATCAGTCGGCCACCGCAACGCTCGAGTGCCGCCAAATCTTCGGCTGCGTGATCGGTATGCCGCCGCGCATCAGTTGCGGCGGCCAGGCCCTCGGTGATCTCACCCTTGCGGACTCGCTCGGCTGCTTCCACCGGACCCACGCGACGCGCCAATTCCACCAGCTCCGAGCACGGACCGTCGCTCACCCGAGACAGATATGCCCAGGCCCGCAACACAATATCGTCAATACTCACTTCCATCGCCCCTTCCCGGGCTCACACCTCGGCTACCGACCGAGGTGACCATTTTCTTCAGTGTGCCGGACCTGCCCAAAAGGGGCCTTGTCCGACACCACAGAACCTACAACCGCCCACTGACAACCCCCACCCTGGCGCAACCCACGGCTGTTCGGCAAGCCCGCCAAACACTGGCGCTATCACGCGCCCGGCCCCCGATAGTTGCGGCCTCACCGCCGACACGGCCCCGCAACCCCGGCGCCGATAGCGGTGCTGCCCTTGGCGTTTTCCTGCCACCAACTACTCACCTGGCGTGTTGTCCTGAATACAGCCCGACCAGACGCTCGGGCAGATTCGCAACCAGCCCAATCTATTTGGGTTGGCTCGCCACGATAGGAACAGAGACCACACGATGCCCCGCGCCGACGCCGCAAGTGATCACGCCGAAACCAGCCCCACCGAAGCAGACTTCCAACACCCGAACGAAACCCTGATCTCATTCCAAGACAGCCACACCGACGAATTTGGGCAGCGGCGCTTCTTCGCCTTCTGGATCGCCCACAACATCGGACCCCACCTCAACGAGCACGGTGTGCGGGGGCAGGTGTTCTTCACCAACATCGACACCTTCATCGCCCGCGCATCCCAGGAGGGCCCCGTGCGGATCTTCGCCGACCCCGCTACCTAGGCTTGACCACCATTGCGCCTTTGGGTGAGCGCTTCATGTGCGCACGTCCGGGCCAACGGTGAGCGGTGCCTGGCCCGCTAGCCGTGCGCCGGCGAGTTACTGGACTCCCAGTCCGGCCGCGTCGATGCGGCGACGGATCTCGCCCAAGTTGACGCTGTCTTCGCCCAGCATCGCCCACGTCTGCCATCCGTCCAGCGCCGCCTCGACGGCGTCGAACTGCACCTCGGGCCTGCTGATGGCCAGCTTGCTGCCGTTATCTACCCGTCCTGCCGAGGCAACGACAGCGACAAGCTGGCCGGTGCCGTCGAAGGGCTGGTGAGCCCCCGGTGCGGACCAGTTGCGTTCGAACCGCAGTTGGCGAGGTATGCCATCTGCGGGGTCGATGAAGTCGTAGGCAAGCCCAAAGTCGATATCGGCCATAGTGAAAGTCCTCCCATCCAAGTCTCAACCGTGTGGGCGCGCCGCCCCTGGACCCGAACCGCTCTCGCGGCCAAGCAGGGTTCGGGGCAGCCGGCGGCCCGTCTGCTAACATCGCCGATCCAGTCCGCCAGCGTGGTGATGTTGTCGCGAAGGCGAAGAACCGCAGCGAACCATGGTCCCACGACACGACCAGCGGCGATCGCGTTTGGTTGCGCTTCGATCGTCTCGGCCAGATCCCGCACTTGCCCTTCCTACCTGTGTGACGCCGCAGCGGCGGCTTCGTAGAGGACGTGGGCGACCCCTGCCGGTGCGCGGTCAGCGTGCCACTCCGCCCAGTACCGAAGCTCCACGGCTTGACGTCCTCCCCACGGCTGAAGCCGGGGGATTCCAACCTGGTCATGCTGCAGGTGCAGCATTTCGGGGTTGGAGCAGTAATTCCTCGCGGTTTCCTGCTGGTTCCTGCTTCAACGGCCCCACCACGCCCGCGGGTGTGGTGGGTTCTCGGCAGGCGGTGACCGCAAGCCCTGCGGCCAGGATGTTGACGGCGGCGTTGACGTCCGCGTGCACCGGCCCGTAGTGGCAGCTGGTGCACCGGAATACCGCTTGGCTCTCACGGGATTTCGGGTCCACCTGCCCACAGGCTGAGCAGCGTTGCGACGTATACGCCGCCGGCACTTTCACCACCAGCGTCCCGGTATACCGGGACGCTGATTGCAGTGCCAGGCTGAACTGATGCCACCCCTTGCCGAGGATGGCACGGTTGAGCCCGGACTTGGCCGCCACATTGCGTCCGGGCTGATTGAGGGTTCCTTTCGCCGATCTCGTCATCTGCTTCGTTTTGAGGTCTTCCACGGCCACCAGCGCATTGCCGACGGTCAGCCGGTGCGCACTCTGGGCGCAGAAATCCGTGCGGCGGTGACGCTCCCGCGCCCGCAACCCCGTCAGCGCGGCGCGGGCCTTGTCCCGGTTACGACCCCGCTTAGCGCTGCGAGACAGGCGCCGCTGCAGCACCAGCGCCCGGCGGCGTTCCCCGGCGGTAACGAATTCCCGGTCCAACAGCTGCCCGTCGCTAGTTGCTACTGCCACCACCACCCCGCGGTCCACGCCCACCGCAGTCCCCGGCACCGAGTGCGCAGACGGGGCCTGGCGGCCGTCATCCACCAGGAACGACACAAACCAGGCCCCACCGTCCCGGCTGATGGTTGCCGACCGGATCACCTCACCGTCCAGGAAGCGGGACATGCGGAACTTCACCCACCCCAGCTTCGGCAACTTCACCCGCCCATGCCGACGGTTCAGCTTCTCGACGACCATCTTGGAGCCCTCAGGGAATCGGAACGCCGGCGACCACCAGCGCCCCGAACGCCACCGCACCTTCCAAGTGCCGTGTGTACGGCACGCCTTGTCCAAATCCATCAACGTCTGCTGCAGACAATGCCCCGGAACGTCTTTGAGCCACGGATGCTCGGTCTTGGCCTCGGCAAGCTCGCGGGCCTGCGGCCCGTAATTCATCCACGCCCCACCGCGTCGGTATTCACGACGTTGCTCCAAGCCGGTGTTCCACACCGCCCGACACACCGACCCGATCCGTTCAGCGAACATCTCCTGCTCGCCGGTGAACTCGACTCGAAACCGCCTACCCGTCAACATGGCCGGCTCACCGGTCCTTCTGCGACTCGACGTAGCGCTTGATCACCGACAACGGCGCACCACCGACCGTTGCCACGAAATACGAGTTCGTCCACAACGACGGCAGCCGCGACTTCAACCACGGAAACTCCTCGCGCAGCACCCGCGATGAACGACCCTTGATGGCCTTCACCAGCTTGTGCACCCCGAACTGCGGATCCACCTCCACCAACAGATGCACGTGATCTGGCATGGTCTCGCACTCGATCAACCACGCCCCCTTCTCGGTGATCACCTCGCCGATGATCTCTTTGAGCCGGGTCTCCATTCGCCCGCCGATCACCTTCCGCCGGTACTTCGGGCACCACACCACGTGATACGCGCACTGGAACGCGATATTCGCATTCGTCCGCAACGTAACACCCACACCCGACAACACTAGACAGCTCGCAGCTATCTACTATGCTCAACACGCCGAACAACCCGAGCCGTGCCACCACAAACTCGACCTGACGCGCTCACCCCCACCAGCTAAAGCCGGGGGTCCGCCGCGCTACGTTCCTTCCGATCGCCGCGGCGGCCTCCGGCCACGCCGTCCATGCGGAGGAGACGTTCAGCACGGCGGGCGATTGCCTCAGGTGCGCAACGATCTCCATGGCGGCGTCGATGGCCTGGTCACTGTCGACACCGGTGGTAGCGGTGACGACAAGTACCAGCTGTTGGTCGCTGTGACCGAACGTGTCCATCAACAGCCGACTTGCCCGCGACGACTCCGAGGCCGGGTCGTAGAAGCCGCCCGCTGAAAGGCTCTCGGCCACCGGCAGCCCAAGGAGCGTCGCACCTATCACGAACAGCACCGCGATCCCGATGATCCGCCGAGGCGCAGCCAGAGCCAGCATCGCTAGCTTTTGCAGCACGCTGTTGGTCCTTTCAGAGGGGTGCTTGCGAGGCCTGCCTGGCCGCCGTCACGGTCGACGTTTCGCAGGGTGGGGATTCGGCGGCAGCTTGCAATGGCTTTGCTCCGCAAGCGATTCCAATCGGTCATGCGGGTATCGCTCCGACGCCCGGGAGCCGGGAGGGGGTGGGTGCGGCATCGATCGCCTGCCAGAATCGTCGCACTCGTCCAGCGAAGGTGTCCTTCGAGACGCCGAGCAGCGCGCCGGCCTGGCGGTAGGTGAGGCTGCGATGGTCGCGGCGCACCTCGGCCGCGGCCCGCAGGGGCTGAGCTACTCCGTAGGCCGTCAAGTCGCCGAGGGCCGCAATCCTTTCGGCCTCGCGGTCGGCGGCCCGTTGCGCCCGTGACTCATTCTGCGCAACCAGGCTCGCCAACGAATTGCGTTGGCCTGCACCGGTCTCTACGACAGCATTCGACAACGGCGTCATCCCCTTTAACCCCTCATCAATCAGCTCAGCACACCGGAATCCGTAACTTTGTCTGCAAAACGCGCGACCACGGCCGAATCGGTCGAGCCGAGACTGATATCGGTAAACACCACCGCGCGGGGTCCGGTGTGCGCGGGAACGCGACTGGCCTATCCGCGGTTCTTGTCGCCGCACTGGTCGCAGGAGCCCGCGGTCACGTAGTGCAGCCCGTCTCGGCTCTGCGGGCAAGGCCAGTCCGCACCCGCCAGGTAGCCCTCCCACACATGGATGAAGTGGCCGACGTCATCACCCTCGTATGCCTCATAGGCTTCGACGAACTGGTAGAGAGTGACCTTGTTGTCGCCTTGACCGGCCGTCATTGCGGCACCACCACATCGGCGATCTGCCCGTCGTTGAGATGCACCGTGATCCGGGTTCCGGCCGGTGCGTCGATCTCGACGTTGATGCCGGCGTGACAGCTGCCGTGGTGCGCGTACACCTGGACCTCGTCGACGAGATCCGCGCGCCCTTCCTCGCTTGGATCCGGTGGTAGCGCGTTGCCATTCCAGCCCATACCCGTCCCCCTTCGTCTGTGACTCGTGTTCGACGCTAGGGCGCGCGGCCAATCACGATCGGCGGCGACACGAAGGATCCCGGACTACTGCGCTGGATCAGCGGGCGAACAACAGGTTCCCCCGAGTCTTGCCAACCTCGAAGACCCGCCCTCATGCCGGGAGTTCCAGCTGCACGACTCCTTCGTTGCGGGTTGTCACCTGCGCGGTCGGCCGTTCTTTTGCACGGGCGGTTCTGCGGCTTCCACGGGTGCGGGGCAGTCCGGGTGGTGCCCTTGGGTTTCTGGGTGCCAACCGCAGTCCGGGCACCGATGGATGGCGATGAGGTGGCGGCGTGGATAGGGCAGCCACAGCTTCGTCGCCCCCGTCGAGCGTGCGCTGTGAGTCGGGGTGCGCCGGCTCGCTGTTGTGGGCGTCATCGTCACCTGCTCCTCTGGTCGTAGGCATCGACGCGGGGCGTCATGAGACGCCGCCGGCTAGATCGAAAAGGCTTGGCTCACTGATCGCCCGGTTGGACCAGATGACTTCCGTCCGGACTCGCTGCGTCCCGCTTTGTCCGGTGGCCGACTGAAATTCGATCCGGTCCCAGTCGGCCAACGCGCGGTCGTACAGGTCGCTGGCGTAGCCGCTGAGCACCACTGCCGCGCGGGCCGCACGCAATGCGTCCAGCAGTTCCGCGTGTTGCGCTGCAGAACCCATCTCCACGCTGTAGTTGCGAGTACGGGTGCTTCCGAGGTAAGGCGGGTCCACGTACAGGCATGCAGTTTCCACGGCTCCGTACATGTGGACCACCTCGATGCCGGGCCGGCACTCCAGGCTGACGTGGTGCAGTCGCTCAGCGGCGGCTGCCATCCGGTCGACGTAGGCGTCCAGGTAGTCCGGCATCGACATCGATGTACCGGCTGGGGCGATGTAGTAGCGCCAGCCGGTCTTGCGCAGCGTGCCGGTGCGGCCCTGGCTGATTCGTACCCAGGTGCAGCGCGCACGCTCGAGGTCATTGGGTCCCGGGCCCTCGTAGGCGTGGTCGTGTTCTAGTCGCGAGTGTGGGGTCAGGGCGCAGATGCGCACGAGTTCTTCTGGGCGCTCGCGCAGCATCCGCCAGAAGTTCATCAGGTCGCCATCGAGGTCGTTGACGGTCTCTAAGCGGCTGGGGCGCTTGGCAAGCAGAACCGACATGGAGCCGGTGAACGGCTCGACGTAGTGCTGGTGGGCGGGCAGCAGGGCGACGATCCGGTCGGCCAGTCGTGTCTTGCCGCCGTAGTAGGCCATCGGTGGGGCGGTCATGTTGCCTCACTGAGGTGATCGCCGGCGATGAGTGGGTGCGTCATGCACCGAGCTTCGAGAGGATCTCGGTGGCGATGCGCACCAGCTGGTCACGTTCACCGACGAGGACGCTTTCGGGGCCATTGATTCCAATGCCGATGACGTGGCGGCCGCCGACGCCGATGACCCCGTAGCCGAGGGTGTCCTCGGTGTAGTCCGGATCATCGGGGGTGATGACACTGACGAAGGTGGAGTCGGTGACATCAACCTGTGTTGGGCAGTGAGCCATGGCGTCGTCTTCTAGCTGAGGGCGCCGAGTAGGTCACCGGCCGCGGCGGCCAGACTGGCGTTGATGCCGTCGCCGGGTTGCTCGTCCTGGCGAGAGATGTTGCGGTCGTGCAGCGCAGCGGCGAGGCGTTCCACTTTGTCGCGGTCCACATGCCAAAAGTGGGCGCCGACGGGCCATCCGGTCCCGTCGACAATCTGCGCTCGGCTGTACAGACCCATCGCCAATCCCCCGGTTTCGAACGTGGTGTTCTCCACGTCGATGGTGTCTTAGCCGGTTCCCCCGCTCATGGCTGCGACACGCCAGGTGGGGTACTTCCGCCCGGAAATGGGCACCGGGCGTGGTGGGTTCAGCGTTTGACGTCGGGACGGCGGCCCTGCTTGGCGGCCTCGATCACCCGCAGGCGGGACTCTTCGGGGACCTCGGTGTCTCGTCGCTGCGCAATGAGTTCCGGTGACAGGCCGAGTGCGCCCAGCAGTCCGAGGAGCTGCTGCTGGGTCAGGACGCCTTCGTTGAATTCGTCGATGGCGATGGCAAGCGCTTCGATCGTCGCGCGCGCACCGGGCGGGTAGTCGGCGTACTCGTTGCCGGCCCACGACAGTGGTTCCTTGATCTCGCGGTGGACGCGGTTGATCGCGCCTTCGACGTCGCGGGAAAAGAAGGTGATGGTCCGGCGGTCGTCGTCATCGAGACCGGTCGCCTCCAGGGCCTCCAACGCCTCGTCGAGCCAGGTCTGCAAGAGCGCCAGCACACGGGAGCGCTGCCGGCGGTCGAGGAATGCCACCGACCGCCACAGTGCCCGAAACTGGGCGGTGTAGCGGCGATCGTTTTGCCGGGCCGGCACCAGGTGCGCCCGCAGGATCGCGGCCAGAGCCGCTGGAGACCGTCCGAACTGCTCGGCGACCCACTCGGGTGTCACTCGGGCAGGAAGCCGGCTCTCTGCCTCCGATACGGGGTCCCACGGGTACACCGCAGCCACACTACGGGCCGCCGTAAGCGCAGCACTAGTCATGCCACCATTGTGCGTGATCAACGACCCCGTTTCAGGGCGGCGACACCGCGGTCACCGCAGATGCGGACCCAAGTTCGGTCCAGACACGCGAGACAGTGCCCCGATTGCAGACCGGGGTGTGCCCTACCGTTAACTTGCATCAAGCGAAGTTTAGAGAAGGGGTCAAAGTGCAGTTCGTCATTCGTGAACTCGCCGACGGGCCAGCAGATCTGCGGGACCAGCTCCCAGTCACCCTGAGCGCGCTGAACCCACTGTCGTCCTCGACCAGCCGCCAGCAGTTCTGGTGCGCCCAGCTCGAGCACCCGGTGAAGTATCGCTTCTCCGCGCAGAACCGGCCCGATGGCATGGATCCGGAGTTCGTCGACGAGGACCATGCGGGCACGTTCCTCTGGGTCTATGTCCTGGTACTCACCAATCAGAGCTCAGCGGACCTGCAGGCGGGGATGCGCGCGATCACCGCCGACGTCGGCTACGTCACCGATCTCTCGCTGGGCTCCGACACCTCGTTTGACGGCGACAAGGTCCGCTGGGTCGCCGAGGCACAGGTTGACGTCGAGGCCGGCCCCGACTCGGCGCCGGCCCCGCCAACGGACACCACGGGTTCGGGGGCCACCGGAACCCTCGGGACCTATGTCGACAGCCACGTGCAGCTCTACCTCACCCAGCTCGCCGCCCTCGCGGGTACGCAGTTCAGCGATGACATCCCGCGGGCGGTCCAGATCTCCGAGGGGCAAGATCCGCCGGCAGGTCGGCCGGCGTACGTCGTCGCCGGAACCCAGCTGCGCTATCACACGCTTTCAGCCACGACCAACAGTTGGGGCTGGCGAACAACCGACGACCCCGATCGGCTCGTGTACTGGATCCTCGACGACATCGTGCGTTCCTTGGCGTACCGGTGGGCGACCACCGCGCCGGCGGCGACGCTGCTGGACGAGCAGGGCATCAACACTCTGCTGTGGATTCCGTATTGGCTCACTCTGCTCGCAGCACTGAACCCCCAGTGGCGTAGTACCACTGAAGCCGCGATCAGCGAATGGTCGCGCCTACCGCAACTCATAGCCGGGCACGCGCCTGTAGCTCAGGTGACCGGTGAGAGCGGGCCGTAGACCTTCATCTGCTCCGGCGCAGAGGGCACGGTGGCCGCTGCAATCCCCGCAGCGATCGTCGCGTGGCTGGCGTCGAACGCAGCCCTGATCTCCCTAATGCGCGCTTGGGCGAGTTGGACCAGCGCGGTCTTTACCCCTGCCAGCTGCTGCTGCGTCCAGGTCTCCTCAGCGGCGCATCGCTCTGAGTCGGCGTAGGCGCGGTGGTAGTCGGTCGTGGTGGTGTTCATCGCGTTCTTGGCTTCCACGATGTTGATGCTGCCCAGCTCCAGCCAGCCGGCGATGTTGGTGTGGCGCGTCTCGTCGTCGGTGTGGGCCCGGTGCCTATCGACCAGCACAGCCCCCAAGGCGCTGCCGGCTTCACCGCGGAATTCCGGGTGCGTGTAGGACGCCGCCGTGTGGGTGTGGTCGGCGGCCGCGCACATGGCGTGCGCGCAGGACCTTTGGGTAGCGGCCTCGCGTGCGTACGCGGTCTCATCGGGCTGGGGCCAGTGGTCTCCGATGATCAATGCTGTCTCCGGCAAATCGACCGGTTCGAGTGCTCCCACGGTCATCTCCTCGGTGGTGAATCGTTCAACGACTCCAGTTTATGGCTGGCTGTTGGGGATTGAGCTTCTTCGGGCTCGTTGTCGCCTGGACTCCAGAGCACGAAGGCGGGGAAGGCTTCTGGTGGAAACCAGGTGCTGGGAACCGATTCCGTGCTGCCGGGGCTGAACCACTGCTCGTCGAGTTGCCACACAAGGCGGTCGTTTCCTCGCAGAGCTTCCCCGCGGAACTGCACGGCGGTCAGGTTCGGCACGCAGGCCAACTCGGCGGCGGTGTTGATCCGCCGCTCAGGGCGCCCACCGGCAACGTCAGCGTCGTGGTCCATCAGTTCGCTGCAGCACCGAGCCGCATCGACGACATCACGATGTCGTTGACGTCCTCGGCGCTTAGTCCTGCAGCGGTGTTGGCCGCTTCGGACATCGCCTGCAGCACAGACAAGTCGGTGTGGCGAAAGCCGGGGTGGTAGCCCGGCTGGTCTTCGGTGATCAGCGCCTGGTGATACACCAGCACTCCGTCGACATCTTCCGCGAACGATTCGTTGACGTAGTAGGCCTTGCGTGCCATGTGTTTTCCTTCCAATTGGTGTACTGCGGCTGTGTGCGGCGGCCCGCACTGCGGTCGGGGTCGGTGTTATAGGAACCACCGCTGTTCGATGGCGCGGCATGCCCGACACAGAACGTCGGGGTCGCCCTGGTTGGGGTCGTCAAGGAACGTGCAGTTGCTGGCCGTTACCGTGTGGCCGGCCTCGGGTGGTTGATCGCCATAGATCGACCAGCGCGTGGATGTCGAGTCCATGGTGTTGCGGCTCATGATGAGCTCCCCGCCGCGCAGCGCTCGCAGCTGGCGAGATATCGCTGGGTCGCCTCGTCGAAGTGCGCGCTGTCGGCGGTGGCTGCGCAGTGCGCGGCGTGGCAGAGGGCGGCAAGCTGGTTGGCGCTGATGTGGCTGTTCTGCGCGTGCCACAGTTCGGTGATGGCTTGTTCGGCGCCGCGACGCGCGGTGGGCGGTGAAGCATCCAGTCGCGCGGACGCGGCGACCAAGGCGGTGTCGAGGTGGTAGAAGTCTCGTGTTTGGTTGACCATGCCCTGTTCTCCCCCTTGGTTTGCCGATTCGCCTTGGTGTTGATTCGGTCAGTGCGTGCCGAGATGGTGGTGCAGTGCGGCGGCCGCGGCGACTGCGGTCGGCCCGTGGCAGCAGTGCTGCAGGGTGCCGTCGCTGAGTTCGAGTTCGGCTTTCCATCCCGTCAGGGCGGGCTCGTCGGCCAGAGTGGTGTCGCGCAGTACGGCTACCCCGGCGGGGAAGGCGGTTCCCAGTGCCTTGCCGGGGCCGATAGAGATGATCGCTGCGTCACCGTAGGTGTGGGCCAGCTCAGCGAGATCCGATGCGTAGAGGTCCGCCAGTTCGTCGTGGTTCATGAGTAGTCGTCTTCCTCGTCGCTGTCGATGCACAGTGCCGGATCGTCGTTGGCGGCCGGCTCCAGGAGTTCCGCTTCGGCTGCCGCTTGCGCTGAGAGGGCATTGGGATCGAGTTCGAGCAGCGCTCCTTCGTAATCTGCGCTGTCGCAAAGGCCGTTGTAGCTATCGTGCGTCTTGTCGTACTGGAACATCTGCGGGTTGGGTGTGCCGTCCCGATTGTCGAGGTTGATCATCTTCAGCGAGTTGAGCTCGCAGATCGGCTTGTCGAGGTCTTCGGGCTCCTTGACGGCGAACCATTGTCGGCTGTAGAGGGGGCGGATCCGATTGGAGACGTTGTCGCGGTAGGACGTCCAGGATTCGCGCAGGCTGGCGGGGGCCTTGGGATCGTTCACGTTCATGCCCGGGGTGTAGCCGTAGTAGCCCTGGAACTCCACGACGGTGGCGGCTTCGGGGTCGGCGACAAGGCCGCGTCCTGCCGCGGAAATCCGTTGCCCGAGTCGGCGTGCCCTGTCCTGCAGTTCACGGGGGAAGGCTTTGTCCAGAGTCATCTTCTCGGGGGGGCCGAGGGAGATGATGAGCTTGATGTTGCCGCGGGCGTCGCCGGGGATCGTCTTGGAGTAGAGGTCCTGGGTGAGGATGGCGACGTGGACTCGGAATTCGCGGCCTTTGCGTAGGACGTAGAGGAAGTCGGCGATGTACTCACTGTCCCTGTCGGGGTTTCCCGCGTAGAGGCCCTCGATGTCGCGGCGTACCGAGGCGAACTCGTCGAGGATTACCAGCCAGGGGACGAAGGCGAACGGTTCTGGGTGGCCGGCGATCTTGCGTTTCTGGGCGATCACCGCGCGGCGGTTGATCTCTTCGACGATGGCGTGCATCAGTCGAACGTGCTCGGCGGTATCAGCGGAGATCATCACGACGTTGGCGATCGAGCCGAGGCTGGCGTAGTCGGTCTTTTTTCCGTCGCAGATGAAGATGCCCCAGCCGGCGGCCCGGTACGGTTCAAGCACGCTGCGTACGAAGACGCTCTTGCCGGCACCGGTGCCGCCGATGGCCATCCAGTGCGGATATTCCGCCGGGGAGTATTCGAGCGGCTCGTTGAGTTCGTTCACGCCGAGCCGGAACTTGAACTTGTGGTATCCGGCGATGGCGTCGGCTGCGCTGGCGGCGATCGTCTGAGGTTCGGGTGGGGCAATGAACTTTGGGAAGCTGGTTTTCCGTGTGGCGGTGACGGTGTCGCGCTTGGGATCGACGTCGAAGTCCCAGTCTCCGTCGATGGTTTCGAGCTTGTTGATCAGGATGGTTGCCTGGCGTTTGTCGCCGAAGTACCCCGGTTTCTCGGCGACCAGCTTGAACCCCTGCAGGGTTCGGTCTTCGTCGAAGGTGACCGACCCTTCTTGTAGTCGCAGGGGGAGGTTGTGGGAGGTGACGACCTGCACGATGCGGTCCAGGTCGCGGTTGCCCAATGTCGTTGGTGTGGCCGTCGGCATGGCCGCTGCCGGCAGCGGCGGCAGCGGCGCGGGCGTCGTCGTGGGCGGCGCGGCCACGGTGGGCGGCTTCTCCAGCAGCAGGGCTAATCCCGCTGCGAAGGCGGGGACTCCGGCGAGCCACAGCACTGAGGCCGAGTCCCAGATTTCTGGGTGCCCCAGTCGTCCCCACAGGTAGAGCAGCAGGCCAAATCCGATCAGCAGGAGGCAGCCGCCTGTCATGCTGCGACTGGGCATCTGCCAGTACGCCTTTGAGTGGTCGACAGAGGCAGTGTCGTATGTCGGCTGGCTCATGCTCTACCGCGCTCCTCAGTCGCCGGTTGGCGGCGCGCTTGTACGTTCATCAGGTCACCGGACCTACGGGCAGGCACACCTGGTCGAACCAGCGCTGCGCCCAGCGCGCGTCCCCTAGTGCGGTGTGACGGTCGGCGCCGGGAACGGGGACTCCGCATTGTGCCGATGCCTGTTCAACGTCGTGGGCTGGCATGTGGCCCTGCCGCAGTAGGAACGAGTTGGCCAGGTCGACGACGTCTTGGGGTTCGTAGAACCATGCGGGGCGTAGGCCATGGTCCTCAAGCATCCGTTCCAGGCAGTCCGTGTCGAACCCGATGTGGATGCCGTAAACGGCTGCCTCTGCGGTCCATTCGTGGACCAGCTGCGCGGCAACTGCTTCGCGGACGTGGTATTGCCCTGGGTGCAGCGCTGCGCCGAAATGGGGATGGCGGGTGTAGAAGCCGGAGATATGCAGTGATCTTGGGTTTGCGGTCTCGATGTTGAGGTCGTCGATGTCGACGAAGATGGTGATCTCGCGCTGCCCACCGTGGCTATCGCGGCGGATCATAGCGATCTCCCATGCCTGTTTTCCGCAACCCTCACTGTCCGTTTCGGTGTCGAGAAACACCACCGCCGACATACCTTGACCCCCGGTCCCCCACGCGCTGCACACCCCAGTCACGGAGGTGCCGTGTTCATTGTCGGCACAGGCGTCCTGCGTTTTGGCGGCTCGACGCGCCCGGGTACCGGTTTTCAGCCCAGGTTGGGTGCACTGGGGCGGCAGACAGTTGTTCGACGTCGGCTCAGCGTGGGCACCTTCACCCCGACACAGCACGGCCGCACTGTCGTTAGCTGGGCAAAAATGGGCCGAGCGGCGTTATCCGACGGTGAGATTCCAGCGGCCCAGCCAGGGGCCGATCAGTTCGGCGATCAGCAATCTTTGCCTGGCCATTCGAATGATGATTCCGACTGCGGCAGCAGTCCCATCCTTTCTCATGACGAACACCGGGCCGCCCGAGTCGCCTCGCTGGATCGAGGCCGCGAACTTCACTTTGGATGCGCTCACTTCGACGACCGGCCCACAGTCAAGGCCACTGACCGCGCCCAATTTGCAGACAGTGTCTCCCTCTGAGACCGTCGACACCCATCCAGAGACCGGGATCCGGCCATCGATTTTCCCGGTTGCAGCAACACCGTTCGCCAACTTCAAGACCGCGATATCGGTGGCCTCGCCCTCGGCTCCCTCGAACTCGCTAACGACGAACTCCGCCACTGGCACTTCTCCCCCAGCATCTGCGTGCATGGTGAGCCGGCTCCCGTCACCGTGCGCGCAGTGCCCAGCGCTGAACAGCACGGGATGGCCGCGGCGATTTCTCGCGAGAAATCCCGCCGTGCAGTCGCCTTTGCCGACACCGCCGGCGGTCCTGGAAGTCACCTTCGCGCCCGGCCTGAGCACGACGCCGGCGGTGTCCGCAATTGCGGTGGGAGCCAAGGTCAACAACGTCGTGGCTATGGTGGCCGTGAACGTCGTCGCGGCGACTCGACGCATTCGTTGCCCCCTGGTCTCGGCGTGTCTTTACCGCACTGTATCTGCGACCGTGCGCGGTGAGCGGCTGTTCAAGCAGCCGCGCGAACCCGCAGCGAAGCCAAATTCGGTGAAAAAACGGGGGTTCCGGGACGGCGCGCCCGCCAGATGGCCTACCGCGACCATAAACTATTCCGTATGAGTTCATCTTCGTCGGACGTGACAGCGGCACCGGCCGCGAGGCCGGAGATGGTCGGCGCATCGATGTTGGCACCCCCGGTGAGCGCGGGTCCGATCACGGCATCATGCCTGGGCGGAGTGCCTTTCATCGGCATCCAGGGGCCTGTCGATCACTTCAGCGGCAAGAGGCTGGCACAGTGCGTGCGCACAGCTTTGACGGAGCTTGGCCTGACGATCGACCCTCCCGAATAAAACACTCGACACTTGCGTTAAACGGGTGATATATTCCAATTATGCGTAGTGATGCTCCGTCCTTGATGCCGATCTTCCGCTCGCGCCACCAAGCCGAATTCCTGGCGCACCTGCTCCAACACCCCGACGTCGAATACACCCTGTCCGAACTGGCCCGCATCATCGACGTGCCCCTTTCCACCCTGCAACGCGAAGCCGACCGACTCGCCGACGCCGGCCTGATCCGCGACCGAAAGCAAGGCCGCAACCGCCTCGTTGCCGCCAACAGCGCCAACCCGGCCACCGCACCCCTGACTCAACTGCTGAGCCTGACCTTCAGCCCCCTGCCCGTCATCGCCGAGGAGTTCAGCATCGTCGCCGGCACCGAGGCCGTCATCATCTTCGGGTCCTGGGCCGCGCGATACGCCGGCATCCCCGGCCCTCCTCCCAACGACATCGACGTCCTGGTCATCGGCACCCCCTCACAACTCGACCTCTTCACCGCCGCAGACCGCGCCCAGGCCCGCATCGGCATCGAGGTCAACCCCGTGCACTGCACCCCCGAACGCTGGGCCACACCCGGTGACGACCCACTGATCATCCAGATCCACCAGTCACCGCACACCACCGCCTACAGCGCGAACGGACAGCAGCCATGACCAGCTGGGCCCTCGGCCACGAACAGATCGCTCAACTCATCGCACGCGGCGACCTCGACCAGATCAGCGGAGACGCCGCCAACGGCGCATACCTGCTCGCCCAGGCCACCCAGCGCCTCTCCAGCGCCCGCACCGTGCTCGTCGACGACCCCATCGGGGCCTTCGAACTCGCCTACGACAGCGTGCGCAACACTGCCGTCGGGCTACTCAATCAGCAGGGTCTGCGCGTCAAGAGCAGCGGCGGCCACGCCGCCGCTTGCGATGCCGTCCGCGCGCAGTTCGGCCGCGAGTTCGACTTCTTCAACGCCATGCGCCGCGTACGCAACAAGCTGGAGTACCCCCGCGACCCTAACGATCTGCAGATCACCGCCGAGGAAGTCCAACAGGCGATCGACTACGCCCACAACACGCTCGTGGCCGCCGAGCAGCTACTCCCGCAGCTCGGGATCTGGTCCTGACGCCGCATACCAGGACAGAATCAACATTCACTACAGGGCGATGCACAGAATCTCACGCCACCGACGCATAGCTACCTCACGAGACCGGCGCCCGTCGTATAAACTCCTGTTTATGGCCTACGCCAAACAGCCCACGCCGGAGCAAATTCCGGTACTCGAAGAGCTCCATGAGGCGTCTGTGCTGCGCAACCTGGCCTACCGCTTCTACCTCCGGGTCTTCACCCGCGCGCTACGCGCCGGCGTGGGTCCCAGTGTCATCGCCCGCTACGCGCGGATCAGCCCGCAGGCCGCTAACAGCACCCGCAACCGACTCAAGGCGCTTCCCCCGGATGACGACGCCCCGGGCTCTGTCGACGAGGTCCTAGAGCGGATGAAGCGAGACCTTCCTCCACGCTCTAAGCAGCCGCCGAAAAGCAAATAGTCGGCAGGCGACGAACCCCGGCCCTTCCACTCCAGCCGGCGGCCGGGCTCTCACCAGCAGGTCAGTCCAGCATCGATCAGCCGGTTGGCATCGTTGACGTAGGCCGCCCGCACATCCGAGGGCTGACGCATCCATTCCCGACCGTGCCGATGCGCCAGCACCGCGGCGATCGCCGTAGCGAACCGATGACGCCGGACCCCATCGACTGCCGGCGGGCAACTGACAGCGACAGCCGGAGCGGGCGGCGACGGCGCCGGCGCCGGAACGCCGTGCAGCTGCTCGAACTGCCGCATGTACAGGCGCCGGGCCTGATCGGAAACGCTCACCGCGATCGACACCCACGCATCCCAGTCCTCAGGATCGAGGTTCTCCATCTCCGGCGAGACAGCAACCCCGCCAGCGTGCCCCCAGCCAGGATGGCGAGCCGAGACGAAGTCGATCCACCACTGCATGGCCCGATCGAACTCCGCGGCCTCGACCTCCAGTTCCAGCGAGGGGAACGGGCCCGGGTCGCGGTCCTCCCACAGGGCCGTCATCCCTTGATCGATCAGCGCCGCAGCATCCCGCAGATAGTCCGCTCGCCCGTTGTCGGACAAGGAATCCCAGTGCCGGCCATGCCCGGAGGCCAGCCGCGTGGCAATCGCCGATTGGAGCACGCGGCGCTGCCCTGTGGCCGGACTCATGCTGTCGATGATCACGCGACCATCCGGCGGAACTCGCCCGGCCGCAACGGGCTGATCTTCACGGTCTGGCCTGACGACGGCGCTTCAACAACCTGGTTGTTGCCGATGTAGACCTGGACATGGCCCGGCGGCCGACCAGCCGAATTGGGGAAGAACAGGTCCCCGGGCCGCGCCTGCGCAGCACTGACGGGCACGCCGGCGGCATATTGAGCCTCAGAGGTGCGCGGGATTTCGTGGCCTGTCGACTGGTAGGTGAGGTAGCGGGACAAGCCGCTGCAGTCGAAGCCGATCTTCTTGTAGTCGCCGGCTCGATCCGCGGGCCCACCACCATCGCTGATGCCCTGCGAGGGCCCGTCGAGCGCCCCTCCGCCCCACGCGTAGGGAGTGCCCAGGGTCCCGCGAACCAGCTCTTGCAGCTGGCCGCCCTTCCCTGTCAGCGCCGCGCCCATGGGCTGCGACGCGGGCCCGCCGGTGGCCATCAGCTTGCCGAGCAGCGGCGAGAGCGCCCCGGCTGGTCCCAGCATGGACTGGATCGGCGCGGAAGCTCCCGACATGGGCATGGCGGGTATGGACGGCATAGACGGCGAACTGGGCGCGGTCTGCATGGTCGGCATGGGCGACTGGTACTGGCCGGCGCCGGTCAGCTTCGCCAGATCCGAGGCGCTCAGACGCGGAGCGTCCACCCGGCTGGGCCGACCGAGGCCATCTCCGCGACCGGCACCCGCACGATCCTTGAGGTCCGTGTCCACCTTGCCGGCCCTGTTGCTGTTGGCCCTGTCTTGGTCACCCAGCGCTTCAGCACCGGCCTTACCGTTGCGCGACGTCTCCCCGGCACCGTTGAGAGCCTGTTGGGAATTGTTGACCTGACCGTCGACTGCCGCAGCGACGCTGGGGTCCAACCCGGACGGGCTCAGCGGCAGGGAGCCGCCGGCGGCGGCGAACTGGCCACCGAGCTTCGCCAGCGTGCCAGCGGCTTCTGCGGGGTTGACCCGAATCTCCGGAGATGTCATCTGTGCACCGTGCCCTCGAACTTCACCGTCGCCACGGTGGCTCAGATGTTGGCGATCTTGGCGGCGTTGGACTGTTCCTGGTGCTCAATCCCGTCAGCGATCTTGATCAGGACCTCGGCGTCACGAGCGACGTTGGCCTTGAGCAGCTCGATGTTCTTGACCACGTTGCCGTTGGCTGTCCCCAGCGCCTCCAGCAGCGGCGAGAAATACGGCGCCGGACTCTGATCGATCGTGCCGAGGGCGGCTTCGCGCTCCGTGGTCTCATGCACGCTCTTGGCGTCGAGCAGCACGGAGTCGATCTCATCCACCAGGCCTTGCAAGGTTGCCGCGGTGGTACGCAGCGTGTCGGGGTGCGCCTTGATTTCCAAGGCATTCGGCTCGCTCATGCGTATTCCCCCCTATTAGGTCTCGTACGAAATCAAGATTATCTGACCGGTCATTCCGTTTGAGTGCGTGGCGCGACAGGCGCCCTCATTGTTTGGGGCGTTCCCGCGGCGGCAACCGCCATTGGTGCAAAAC
The DNA here is from genome assembly GCF_003284925.1 of Mycolicibacter senuensis. GTDB lineage: Bacteria > Actinomycetota > Actinomycetes > Mycobacteriales > Mycobacteriaceae > Mycobacterium > Mycobacterium algericum_A. Next base: position 155,051 of record NZ_QMEX01000001.1, on the reverse strand, counting down.
CGGGATTTGCCTTGGACAGGTAGGTGATCCAGCGGATTGTCCCGCCGATGACGAATAGCAGGCCCAGCAGTGACACCAGGGTGTGCGCGTCAACACCGACAGCGGGATAGGCCAGCGGGAACGCGACGATGTTCGGCTGGCCGGCCGGCGTTGCGATGTTGAGCAAAACCCACACGCTGGAGATGGCTGGGACGTAAGCACCCAGTGCCCAAACGATCAGAGCAAGAACAATCGCAGCCATCCACCACGGTCGGCCAGTCCCACCGGTACCCATGGTTAGTCAGCCTACGCCGCCAATACCGCCATTCCTGACTGCAAAATCCCGCTGTTTAGGCGTCTTTGAACAATTCGTTGGCCTCGCGCTCCTCAGCGGAAAGCGTCGCCGTCACGGGCTGTGCCGCCATAATTCCATCGCCGGACTTGCGGGCACCCCCACCAGCCTGCGCCCCCGCGGCATGCGGCGCCATGCCGCCTCCGCCGTAGAGCCCTCCGTTGCCGCCGGCCGCGGGCGTTACAGCCAACTCAGATCCCTTGGCGGCCACACCGGAGAACACGGGCTGGCTCCGCGCCGCTGGACCGGAGGCACCCATGTAGGCGCTGTGGCCCATCATGGACCCGCCCAGGCCGCCACCGAAGCCTCCAGGCGCGAAACCGCCCGCCGCCCCACTGCTGGAAACGAGACTGCCTTCAAATCCGGACGCTACTGGCCCACCCATGCCGAACGCGCTCGCATCGGTGGGGTTCATCCCGCCGCCGAGACTGGAAATCAGCGACTGGAACGGAGACATCAGCGACTGCGCGGGCCCGCCGAGCTGCCCGCCGAGGCTGCTGACCTGGCCCAGTGCTTGCCCGGGCATAGACATGAACTGCCCTGCACTGCCCATCAGGCTCGACATCTGCGACGACATCGGCCCTTCGGCGGCCGAGCCGGCCTGCGTGGCTGCTCCCACCGATTGGCTGAGGCCTTGCATCGACCCCTGGCTTGCCGCGCCGATCGCGCCCTTGGCTGCCGCGCGGGCAGCGGCGTCGCCCAGCCCGGCGGCCGAGGAGGCCAGGGAAGCCAGCGGTGGCGGCGGGCGGGTCGGTTTGGGCAGCGTCGCAGTGGTGACTTCGCCGTCGTAGGTCATCATCGTCGAGGCGTTCTGGCCCCAGAATTCGGCGTATTCGGCATTCAGTGCGGCGATGAGTCCGGAGTTGCAGCCCATGAAGTTCGTGGCTTCTGCGACCATCTCCGAGATCCGGTTCTGGTTGACCTCGGGCAGCGGGATCATGGAGGCTTCGCCGGCGGCATACGCAGTGGCGACCGCGGTGCAGGCTGCGGCGTTGAGGGCCGCGATCATCTCCATTTCGACGAGCCATTCGCCGAATGCCATGGCTGAGGCGGCCATGGCGGTTGGCGCCTCACCCAGCCAGTTGATGCCCATGGTGGCGACCTGCGCGGCGAACACGCCCATGGCAGATCCGACCATCGCACCGAACGACATCCACATTTCGGCGGAGGCCATCCAGGTAGCGGGCCCGGTTCCAGCTTCGTAGCGGCCAGCGTTGATCTCCGGGATATAGCCGCCCCAGGGTTCAGTCGGCACTCACTTGCCCCCTTCGTGCTGAATCACGCCAGACCCACACGTCGCCCTGCCCCTCAGGCCAGAGACTTCGTGTTTGCCCACTTCAATCGTGGGAACCGCACACCAACCCTCGGCGACAGTGCCCCTGTTGCGAAGCGGCCTAGATCAGGCTCATCGCCGCGTTGCCAGCATCGGTGATCTCCGTGCCAGCGCTGGAGGCGAGGATCGCGCCGTTGAGTTCCATCATCTGCTCAATGCCAGCGAGGAAGTTCGTCGCATACGTTGCTGAACCGGCCTGCTGCTGCCCCATCGCCAGCGCGGATGCACTCTCGGCGCCGGGCGGCATGATGGCCATCGCGGTGGCCTGGTTGGCGGCGCAGAAGGCCCCCAGCGCGCCCTGGATCCCTTGCAGGACCCCGACTGATCCGGCGACACCCGCGAAACTGGTCATCCCGACGACACCCATTGGTTTCCCCTTCCCCGAAAACGAACTGGGCTCTAAGTACGTTCACCACAATAACGCACCGTGGTCCCAGAACAATGGGTTCCTGTTGCAGGTCGCCCTGCTTTTTAGCGGGTGACTATATCGTCGGGATCTGCCATATCGATGCCGCTTCGAAGTGCCTCGATCGCCGAAGACACATTCTCAGGTGTGGCCGGCTCGTAGTTGACCCATTGCCGGCCATCAAGACCACGGACGGGATAGCTGACCACAGCCCCTGTCTTCGTCCCGCCGAAGAACATCACACCGGCCGCGTTGGACTTGGCGGTTTCAAGACCCGTCGAGGATCGTCTACTGGCGGTGAGCTGGGCCAACGCGACGTTGTCCTGGCTGAGCAGATCCCCCAACGCTGCCGCCGCTGACGGGGCCGCGCCCGCGGCCTGCAACGTTGCCACCGCTTCCGAGGTCTCTTTCTTACGAGTCTTCGGGTCGGCGTTGCGCCGGCCGATGGAGTCGGCATCCGGGGCCGGGATCGACACCCTGGCCATGGGGTATGGCGGCCAGCGGCAGCCGGGATCGAGAATGGCCAGCACGATCTTGCCCACCTGCAGATGCAACTCCGCGTCACGCTGGCTGGAAGTGGGATCGGAGTAGATGTTCATCTCCCCGCCAGCGAGAACGGTCGTGGTCACCGTGTGGCCACTGACCCCGACCAGGAACGGCACTCGGGGGATGTCGCGTACGGCATATTGCACCCCGTACTGCAGAAATTCCTCGGGCAGATCCGCAGTGACAGGCCGCCGCTCGTTGTAGAGCAGAAGCAGGCCCCAGATCGCCCAGTCGTAGCGGGTGACACCGGCGAAGAGCTCTTGCGCCTCAGGGACGAGTTGGCTGGTGCGGCCATCGACAACGCCCCACCTGATGAGGTCATCCCACAGGTGTGGCCCCTGGTCGAACACGGGCATCGGCCCCAACTCGACAGGCAATCGATCAAGCAACCCCCGTCGGTAGAGCTCGATGAAATGCCGCTGGTCGAACCGGTCCCGACCTGGACCGCCGCCGTCGCTCACCGTTGTCGCCTTCCTGCCGCGTCATTGCACCACGAACCCTAAACTGAAGTTTAGCCTTGGCGTATGGGGGTTTCGCTGCTGCTACACCGGGTTCGGGCCGGAATGTCGACGACCGGACCAGTTTTCAACATCGCGCTGCGCATTTTGGTCAGGCAACGCACCCACCTACAGCGACGTCTGGTCATGGTCATGGCCGCCGCGGCCACCATGGTGATGGCGGCGGTCATCGTCGTCTTTCAAGCACCGGTGATGATTGCCAATATCGCTGTAGCCACAGTGTTCGGCGATTCCGACATCCCTGGCTTCGCGGCTGGCGTGCCCGCCTCCGACCAGTGCGTCGCCGCCCCCACAGCCACCGCGGCGGTATCCGCTCCCCCGCCCGCCGGCGAAGTCTCCGATGACGCCCCGCCTGCCGCCAGCCCTGGTGAACAGTCACCGGCAGCCGAGACCACACCCGCAGCGAGCGCCTCGGAGCTCATCGGCCAGATCCCCGTCGGCGCCGACGTCGATGTCGCTACCGCATGGTTGCTGTTTCGCCTCGCGCACCCGGCCGAGCCCGCTGTCTCCGACTACCGCGACTTCGCCGCCGCCTACGCGATCACCCGGCAGTCAATGTCGTTGCACGCCACCGCGGTTGATGTTGCTGCCACGATGGACCCCGGCGCTGACTACTCGCCATACCTACTGTTGGCCCAGGCCGCCGTGTACCGGCTGTTGAGGCACGGTTCTGTGACGGCAACCGACCAGCAGTCCGCGGATCTCGTCCGCGGTTTGGCCGCGACCTGTGCGGGCCCCGAACGCTGGCCCCTTACTTCACGTTCTTGATCCCACTCACTGGCCCACATTGTCGACTCGTCACGCCAGTGAGCCGCGCGCCGATATGCGCAGACCGTCTGTGAAGCAGCTACCGCCCGGCGGCCGCAACACTTCAGCGGCCAGGTGCTGTCGCATGGCTCGGCGCGGCGTGACGGCCCTTAGGCTCCCGCGCGCGCACCGTGAAGATGGCTTCCTCCGCGTTCGACACCAGCCACCGGTACCGGGTTTGTCCAGCGGGCGTGGTCAACAGACACTCATCGGGGCCGGCCACGATGCCGTACTCAAGCCGCCGGGGCTGGGAGGTCATCCAGACCAGCCGCACCTGAGTGGGCCGGGACTGACGGGCCAGGCCTTCCTGCGTGCTCAACACGATGTCAGCTTCGGGGCGTTGCCCGTAGCTGGCGCCGATGCTGCGGGCGAACGCTTTCCATTCATCCCCGGGGATATCGATGTTGATGCTCAGGCCACTGGTGGACAAACGCAACAGCAGCTGTTGGCACAGTGCGCCCGGGGCAATCAGGTAGAAGGGGTCGCTGCCGACCGAGAAGTTGACGAACACCTGTGCGCGGGTCTTGGTCAGCCCAACGAAGGTTCCCACTCCCCCGGCCTGCAGCGGAACCGGGAACTCCTCGTCACGGGAAAACGACTTGCCGGGAACCGCGGAGGTCGGTGCGGTGCGCAGCCCCGGGATGGCCGCGGTCAAGATGGCGGCCTGCTGGCCATACTCACGACGCAGCCCGGTGGCTCGCACGGTTTTGAGGGCAGCAGGATCATTGTTGAGGTAGCCGAGGTAGAGCTCGGCGTGGTCGCTGCCGTCGCGCTGGCGGGTCAGACGCAGGACCTCGAGGTGGCGATGGGTGTTCAGCTTGAGCCACTCAGAGTAGTTTCCCGATGTCCACGCTGAACTGGCCGGGGTGAACACCGATGCTTGCATGGCGGAGGCACCGCAGGAGCCCCAGTGCTCGTTGTCCACCTGCTCGATCAGTTCCGCACCGACCTTCTCTTGGAAGGCTTCCAGCTCGGCCCGACTGAGCAGCAGGGCATTCCAGCCCAGCTTCTGCAGCCGCCGGCGGATGCGATCGGCCGCAACGGTTACGGTCCGGCTGAGGCCTACGGCAACACCGTTGGTGCTCTGCCGCGCATACACACTGTCCAAGGACCCGTCCAGCGCCACACTGACTTCCAGCACTGTGCTGCCGTAGAGCATGGCACCGATCGGGCCCACCGCGGTGTGGGCAATGGTCGCCGCCTGGGAGGTGTCGACGTACTTGTGCGCGAACGTCAACACACTGACGTGGTCGCAGGCGATGTCGAACTGGGTGAGTTCTTCACGGATCGCGTCGATCGGGATCGAGCGGATGGTCGACTCGTCCTCGGATCCAATGACGGTGACCTCGTATGGCTGCGGACGCAACGCGATGTACACACTGGCCTGACGCCCATCCCAGGTGTGCCCCACGTCCGACGTCGAGTACACACTGATGGGCTCATGTGCGCCACGCCTATAGGTGAACCGACGCCCCAGCCAGCCCAACAGGGTTCGTGACCGGTAGGCGATAACCCCGGTCAGCACCGCGACGCCTGCAGTCGCGCCCCCGACTTCTACGATCTGCTGGTCGTCGAGCTTCAGCAGTGCAGCGACCATCACTGCGATCAGCACGGCAGTGGCCAGGAACCACACGTTGGCGGTACCGAACTGAATGCCCCAGCGGCGATCTCGTCTCATGCGTTGTCCGATCTGCGTAGAGCGAATACGACCAGTGCGATGACGGTAAGGATCGCCGCGGCTGCCAGGAAAGTCCCCAGGGCGACGTCGCGGGCGGTGTTGTCCGGCGGCGGCGGTGGTGTCGGCTCCGGTGCTGCGACACTGGGCACCCCGGCTGCCACGGTGTCCCCCTTCGGCACGTCAGCCGTCAGCGCGGCCACCGCGTCGATGGGTCCGGCGCCGAGGGTGTTGGTCAGCCCTTCGGCCGGCGTGTGGGCGGTGGACAAGATCCGGTTGATCACCTGCCGCGCCGACAGGTGCGGATACTTCTCCCGGATCAGCGCCGCCAACCCCGCCACATAGGCGGTGCCATAGGAGGTGCCGTTCAACGGTATCGGGGCACCTTTGACCAGAGCCGCGTTGGCCAGAGCGCCCGGCCTGGGCTCGGTGGGATCCAGGGACACGATGTTCATGGCTGGCGCGGCCGCCCCGACCCAGGGGCCGGGCATCGAGTTCACATAGGGGTCGCCGGTCAAGGTGGTGCCGCCGACCGACAACAGCAGGTTCGAGTAATAACTGGGCAATGAGACCGACCTGACGCCATCCCAGTTGCGTCGATCCGAAGGATTGGCCGGGTCGTATCCCGGGTTGGGTTGGCAGGTTTGGCCGCCGGTGTTGCCCGCGGCCGTGATGACCACCGCATCGCGGACCACCGCGGCGTAGTACAGCGCGCCTGCCAGCGCCCGGGTGTCGACAGGGCTCCCGGCATCCACGCAGGCGGTGATCGACAGATTGATCACGGTCGCACCCAGATTCGCCGCGTGCACGATCGCCTTGGCCAGCGCCATCAGGTTGGCGGCGGAGCGATCGGCGTCACTGTAGCCCTGCGGGGGCGTATCTTCGGTGAACGCGGCACTGGTCTGACGGATCGAGACGATCTCAGCGCCGGGGGCCACTCCGACAAAGCCGTCGGTCGGCGAGGGCGCAGCTGCGATGATGCCGGCGATCAGCGTGCCGTGGTGGTCGCAATCAGAAAGGCCGTCGCCCCTCATGATGTAGTCGCCGCCGCCGCGAAGTCGCGGCAGTCGTGACACCGGCTGAATACCGGAGTCGATCACCGCCACGACCTGGCCGTCGCCGCGCGCGAACTTGTGCAGTTCGCTGACTCCGAACACCGCGCTGGCAGGGATCACGTCGAACTGCGAGTCGGCCAGCACCGCTGAGGTCGCGCAGACGGTGTTCTGCTTCATGTCCAGGGCTGGGGCGGGGTCTCCGTCCGGTGGGGCGATGTCGGTGGCCAAGTTGATCTCCGGCGGTGCGATCGCCTGCGCGGGAGGCGCCCAGGACAGGGCCGCGACCAGCATGCAGGTGCACACCAGGTTCAGCAGTCGCACCAGAGCAGCAGTCATCAGCGCGCCCGCGCCTTGCTGTACAGGTCCATCGCGACGATCACGAACGGCAGTGGGGTCCAGAAGAGCATGCGTTCGAAGACTTCGATGGCCTTGGTCACGATAGGGCTCACGATGCGGCGTTCCTGGATCGCGAAGATGGTGGCGACGAACATGCCGATCGCCAGGATCCCCAACGCCATCGCGCCGCGGATCGCGTTGTCTTCGGTCAAATTCGGGTCGGTCAGCAGACCGGCGCCAAACAACCCTAGGACGCTGGCACCGGCGATCAGCACGATCGCCTGCTCGAACGCGTCGTCGGTGCTCTTACCGCGAGAGATCAAGCAGGTCGCGATAACCAGCATGAACGTCCAGATCACCCATTCGTGGTTGTCGAGGCTGCGCCCGACGATCCAGCTCGTGGCCACAGCTACCGTCAGTGCGCCGATCATCAGGCCGATGCGGCAGGCTCGGGCGGTCAGGATCTGCTGCTCCTGATTGAAGATCGACGAGTTGTTTCCCGACTTCTCGTTACGCGGCAGCGATCCGGCATCGAGGTTGCCTGCGCCGTCTCCTCGCATGAACGGCTCGCCGGTGGCGGGCACGTAGGGAAGCGAGATCCGGGCGACAGCCAATGCCAGGCGCGGCGAGATGAGGATTAGCGCGAACGCCAGCGCGATCTGTTGTGTTCCGATTACCGCTGTAGGACTGCGATAGATGGTGTTGAGCAATCCGACGAGCAAGACCAGTAGGGATCCAGCGGTGACCGCGTTGTGCATTCGCAGGTGCTCTCTGGTCACCACCGACAGGCAGACCGACAGCACCAGAAGCACCGATCCGGCGGCAACGAGTTGGTAGATGCCCAGCGGCCGCGGGGTGATCACCAGTGCAGCACTCGCGCTCAGCAGATATGTGGTCATCATCAGCGGTACCGGCACGGTCTTGTACCGGTCGTCTCGCGCGGTGCGCACAAGCACGACAGCGACTGCGGCGCAGATCAATCCGAGGGAGGCCATGGCTGCGGTTGTGGCTGCCCGAAGCGCCCAGCCCGGCTGCTGGGTGTCAGCCCATATGACGGTTGCCCCGCAGATCAGCGCGACGACGGCCGGCACCATGCCCAGTGAAATGCGCCTGGCGAAAGGTGAATCCCACGACGGGAAGTGCCGTTTGAGGTAGTAGGTGATCGACTCGGCAACATCGTCGATGAGGGGAGCGTATTTCTCGCCAGGGTCCGTCTTGGTCAGGAAGAGTCGGTCGCCGTCGAGGACCTTCTCCTCGGCGAGGCTTTTCTCCTCGTCAAGCGGCTGGTCACCGAACGTGGTGAGGTGCCAGTAAGCGTCGGGATCACGAAGCCAGCTGGTGTCCTTGTTCTTCGCGTCCAAGTGCTTTATCAGATACGGGATCAGCTCGGCAATCGTATCGGCGATCGGCAGATGACTGGGCAACGGTACGTCCACGACGTGGCCCGGGATCGTGACCTGCACTCGGCAGTTGACTTGCTGTGTCCCAACCATCAGTCCTCACTCAATGTCGTTGCTGCTGTTCGGTTATCGAGCGGCCTGAGCCAGGCTCGTGTTGTTCGTCTCCAGCTGGCTTGCGGCCGGATCGATTACCGCGGCCTTGCGCCGTCCAGGTCCCCGGCGCCGCGTGGAGCCGTGGCCCTGTGCCTGCAGCCCCGCAGGCGTCGCCCAGCCGGTCGCCAGCATGGCGTCGATTGCAGCCTCGTACTGTTCGCGGGCCCGCTCTTCCTCCTGGCGCACAGCTTCGACGGCCTGCTGCTTGTCCTCCAAGGCGGCCTTGAGGTTGTCGAGCTCGGTCAGGCGGCCCAGCAGATCGTTGGCGATCTCTTCACGGTCTGTCACCGGTGCCATGGTTGTCGGTTCCCCCTCTTCGTCAGTTGTGCGCTGGGTCGGTGACCGGCTCAGCGCGGCGGCGCTTCACGTTCGGCCGCCGCCCCATCGAACGCCGGATCAGTTGGCGGGCAGTTTGTCCAGCAGGATCGCGGCGGCCTTGACGAAGCAGCGGCGAGTTGCCTTGTCCAACAGTGCCAAGGAGATGGGCCCGGCCTCCGCAATGTGCGGGTCGTAGGGAATCTCCAGCAGCTCAACCTTTTCCGTGTTGTGGAAGTGGTTGGTGATCGCATCTACGCTCATCAGCGGCTTGGCCGGCGACTGGTGATTGAGCAACACGATGGTCCGGCTGGCCAACTCGGTCAGACCACGCTCCCTCAGCCACGGCAACACTTCACGCCCGGGCACCGCGCTGTCACGGGTCGGACTGACCACCAGGATCAGCGCATCGAGACTCTCGATGATCGTGTCGTAGGACGGAGTCGCCGTAGAGGGCTCGGTGTCGACGAACACGATTTCATGGTGACGCCGCAGCTGTTCCAGCGCCTGCAGGTAGTCCTCCGGCATCAGGGGCTCGCTGATGAGCTCCCGGCGCGAACCGAGCACCGAAAGGCGGTGAGGGTTGCTCATCAAGTGCGCGCGAACATCGCTGATGGAATGCAGGCTCTGATCTTGAGCCAGCGCCTGGACGCTCCCGCCCGCCGGCTGCTCTCCCGGCACCCGCAGGCACAACGACCCGCGCGCCACGGTGTCGACGGCGACGACGCCGCCGTCCTGCCGGTGCGCGGCGACCGTGGAGGCCAAGCACATGGTCATCGAAGTCTTGCCGACACCGCCTTTGAAGGCCACTACGCCCACCGTTTTGCGGTACCGGAGGCGCTTGTTGATCTTGGTGATGTCGTGGTCGTACTCGATTTCAGCGGCACCCTTGCCGATGGGGATGCCCACCCGTGAAATGACCGACCGCCAGCCCTGTTGAGGCCCTTCCCGGCGACCGCTCTTGACCATGAATTCGCCCTCACTGGCGTGCAGTGCTCGCTCTTCGGCGTAGAGGGTTTCTGAGACCTCTACCCGGTCCGAGTAGCCCGCGGCGGGGCCAGTCAGATGCTGGGCCCCTGCCGATCCCATGCCCGCGCGCTCCTCGAGCTGACGGATGTAGTCAGCCACCTCCGGCGGAACATTCTGTGCGGGGGTGGGGACCGTCGGTCCAGCGGCAAAGGTCGGCGGCGAAGCGATTGGCGGAGCACTGATGTGCGGCGGCTCAAATGGTCGGTGCAGTTGATCGCTGGTTGCCGATGCGGCGGGTGAGGGCGTCCATGCCGGCCGGTCGGGGTCCGTGTGGTGGGCGGGAGCCGGAGCGGGCGGAGGCGTCTGCTGAACCGGGGGAGGTGGAGGCGGCGGAGCCGCTTGCGGGGCCGGCGAAGCAGGAGGCGTCGGCGCAGGAGGAGGCGGTGTCGGCGCCTGACGCTGCGGCCACGCCGGCGCCGGCGGCGGGGTGGTTCCACCGATGGATGCACCGTGTCGCGGTTCCGGTCCGGTAGAGGGCTGGGTCGGCCGGATCTCGACAGTCCGGGCGGCGTCCTGCATCTCGCGGCCCAAGTGGACTCGCTCGCTTGAGGCACCTCGGTCGGTCGTCGGGCTGGTCTGCTTGGGAACAGGAGTCAATGGGGTGGTCTGCTGAGCCGAAGGCGCGGATTCGCGACCGGCGCTGGCGGTTCCTTCTGAGCCGGTCAGGGGTGGGACGCTGGCTCCGTGGCGGCCACTCGACGAGGGCGCCGAGGCCGATGGGCTGTCACTGACTGAAGGGCTGTCGGGCCGCTTCGGTGCGGACTTAGCGGCGTCGCCAGAGTGAAGACCGTCTTTGGCAGGTTTCTCCGCCGGGGGTGGCGCGGTGGCACCGCTGCCCGTCGTAGCAGCTCCGGCGGGTTTGGCCGAGTCACCGGTTTTACCGGAGCCCTGCGCCGCAGGAGATGGACCACTGCCCGAGGCGGCGGCTCCAGTGGCCGCCTTGGGCGTGTCGCCTCGGTCGGCAGTCGGTGCGGCCGCGCCCCCGCTGGTCGTCGAACCCCCGGCCGGGGGGGCCTTCTCACTGGTTGATGCCGCGGGCTCGCCCGCCGCGCGGCCTGCGACGAAGGCGTCACGCAGCTTCTCGACCTCGGCGGGGTCGGTCTGCGAGGAGTCGAATTTAACCATCAGTTTCCCGCTTCCGGCATAGGGAGTCATTCTTACGGTGAAGTTTACAGATGCGTGGGGGGTTCCGGTCAAATAGCATCGCCGAAACCCACTCCGTTTCGCCGCTCAATCCGATTCTTTCCGTCAGGACCGGTGACAAACACCAGCTGCTCAGCCGACTCATCTTCATCAGAGATCGTCACCGGCGCCGCCACGCCGCGGGCCCGCAACAGGTTGCGATTATGCGCCAAGCGCTGAGTACGCGCCGCAGGATCTAGTAGCGACCGAAACTCCCGAATCCCTGATCTCGCCGGGACCGCTCGACTGGTTGACGCTACAGGCGGCATGGACTCGACCGTGCCGAAAGTGGCCGATCCCACCGCCACCTCATCCGGGCCCGGTGCCGGGCGCCCATTTAGCGCCGCGACCTCGGCCTTCATCCGCGTACCCAGGGCATCGAGATGCCGCCAATACTGCGAGATGGCGCTGTCAAAAGAGTCCTGCTGCCCGGTGTCGGGCGCCAGCACCGGCATGCCGACCGCAGGCGCCGACACCGCGGGGTCACCCTGCACAAGCGCAAACGGCGCCGCGGCCTGCCCGATACCCCCACGGAAGTAGATCGGCATCAGCCCGCCGGCCCCCTGGGGGGACGGGGAGATCAGGTCAGCAGGCGTACCCGGGCGACCGATGAGCGTCCCACCATCTGCCGTAACGACAACCACCTTGTCGGCAGGATCTGTTGCCGTGGCGCCGCGATGGTCGATGACCTGGCCCAGAACAGACGGGGCACTGATGTCACCGCCCGTGATTCCAACCGGTGTCCGCTCCCCCTCGCTGGGGTTATATGTGTCGGCGCGATCAGTGGCTGCCCGAAATTCAGGGGTATCCGCCACGATCATCGGTTGAACCGAGGCCATCGCGGCTCCTTTCTCACTGCCTGCTTCGCCCGCGGAACTCACGTACTGACGCAGGCGCTGATACTGATCCACCGCCCACTGCTTGGGCTGATCGAACGTGCCTTCCACCGCCGTGCCCAAGACGGTTGTCTGGTTGTTCGCATACATCGCGGTCCAATATTTCGACCCCTCGACCCGGTCGCGGAACAACTTCAGCACTGTCTCCATGTTGGCCAGCAGCACCCGCAGCCACTTCGCCGTGTAGTAGTAGGCAACCCCCATCAGCACGATCTGCAGCCACGCCGGCAAGAAATGCGCCACCGACACGACCAGATAGATCAGCCAGCTCGGCCCCACCCCGGCCACAAGCCACAACCCCAGCGCGAACAGCGCGTGCGTGGCGCAACGAGCCAAGGTCCGCGACAGGGGGTCAAAGGCCCGCCGCTTGTTCATGGCGACCACCGCCACATACACCGCCCCCGTGAGGTAGATGACGGTCAGAGCGAGTTGGTTGAGAATGTGCAGCGTGACCACGACGGCGAAGTAGCACAAGCCCACCGCGAATCCCACCGCCACCAATGCGGCCAGCGCATTCGCCGGGGTCGGGTGAGCACCGGCCAGCTGTTGGTGCGTCAGGCAACTCGGGTTGGACCCGCCGGCATTCATCGCCTTTGACCACGCCTTGGCGCATTCGCCACTGAGGTCACCGCGATAGTTGATCAAGAAGGTCAATGCTCGAACCGAGTCGGTGATCGCGGTGTTCACCCGCTCGCCGACACCCGCGTCACCACTGGCGGTCAGCCATCCCGCGACCGCCAGCACAACACCAAGCACCTCACGGATGAGGCGAAACGGGTTCGATGCCAGCACCGCGACAACCCCGAGCAGCAGGATCCCCGCCCAGATCCGATCCCACTGCCGCTTACTGACTTGCACTGCCGAACCGGCCGAGCCGCGCCGCATGAAGACGTTGAACGCCAAGAGACTGAAGGCGCCCATCGCCAGCACCACTGGTGGGATCACCTCGTAGACCCGCCCCGTGAGCGCCCCGTAGACATTCGAGAGCGGCTCCAGCCACGCGTCCGGGTTCAAGATCGCGTTGATCAGGGCCACCGCATGCGCCGAGATCACCAGGAACACCAGGTAGCCGAAGTCGGCCAGCATCCCGCACAGCTGAGACATGAGGCTGAACGCCGACGAGTTCAGATTCAGCCGGTAATTGGCCAGCTTCCCGCCGTCACGGTCAACGAGGTTCAACCAGCCGATGAACATCGACCCCACATCATCAGCGTCGAAAGCGCCGGCCGCCGCCGGCGCGGCTCCGCCTGGCACCGTCATCGCGGCATCCCGACAGCCACCTCGGCCACCGCGCCGGGAAGGTCGGTTTCCCGGATGACGCGCGACGCAGTTGTGTCGGCGTACTTCCGGCGAGCAGCCAACAGCTGGGGCAGGCCCTTGAACCTGCCGATGTTGTTGCCGTCGTTGTACCAGCCCTCCCCCGCTCGAGACGGGATCGGCATGTTGTTGTTGTCCGGATCCAGCGGCGAGGTGTCCGTAACCATTCTGTCCACCAGCCGCTCGGTGGGCGGCATGTCACCATAGGCCAGGGCCTCAGCGGCATTGGCACGCGTCTCCTGACCCAACAACACCTTGCGTTTCACCAGGCGGTAATGCTCATCGAAGTCACTGGCGAGCTGCGCCCCGGCGATGAAGAAGTTGTTGGCACGCCGACCGACCCTGTCGGGACGCTCGATCAACTCCAAGAGCACATCCGAGCCCTTCTGGAAGTGCATCTCGTCACCCACCAGGGCGCAGGGCTCCTTGATGCCACCGAACCGAAGAGTGGTCAGCCGCGCAACCGCCGTGTACGCCATCGCCGCGAAACGTTGCGGCTCGGTGGGTTTCGAGTTCTCGCCGCGGTGCACGTTGAGCTTGTGCGTCCGGAACACGACCGCATGCGCGCTCGCGTTGAACGGATCGTGCTCGCGAACCGCCCCGTCGATGATCGGATCGATGAAAGCGTGGGTGTAGGGCTGGCGCGCCCAGAAATTGAGCTTGCGGGCCAACTCTCGTGCTGCGTCGCCGACAACCGCGTGCTCGAGGTGGTTCATCAGCGCCCGGGTCGAGGCGATCCCGAAGCTCTTTCGGTACCCCGGCTCGACGGTCGCCGACAGCAATGTCGCGGCCTCAGAATCAGATTCCAGCCCCAGCAGCGGCAACCACAGGTCCAGAAACAGCCACGCCGCAACGTCCGGAGCGCAGCACTTGAGCACATCCATCGAAACCCGATGGCCAAGCGCGTCCACACCGCCGAACACATCGATCACCTCGGTGCTGGTCAGCGTTTGGGCGAACACCATATATTCGCCATGGTCGGACTGGTCGATGACGTGCGCGTAGCAGTCGGTATCCATCAACCAGGCAAGCATCTCCTTGATCAGGTACGACTTACCCTTGTTCTTCGCCCCGGAGACCGTCGCCGACGCATTGCCCTTGTCTGAGGCGTTGAAGATGTCCCAGTGCACGATCTGGCCGAGCGCGTTCTCCTCGTTGATCCCGATGGGAACCCCGATAGCATCACCGATGACCGTGCGCCGCACCGGAATATAGGAGGAGAAGAGGCGCGCAGTGGTGGTCTGCTTGATCTGCTCGACGACCGGCGGGCAGCTGGATCCGGGCATCATCGCCTGCCACATGTCGAACTGGCCGCCGACCGGCAGGTACGGCGTGAAGTCGTGTTTGACGAAGTGCGCGTACAGTTCGGCGATTCGCTGTTCCAGGAATGGCCGGTTCTGATGGGCGAAGCTGAACATCACGGCGACCTTCATCCCGCGCGGGTCGCGTTCGGATTTCGCGGTGTGCCGGAAGTTACGCATCTCGCCGCGGCGGTCGGCGAACTCCTCACCGTCGAACTCGTCGGTGATGTTGGCGTTGGCTTCGGCGTTGAGCTCCTTCATTGCCTTGCGCATCCCGCGTTTGGTCAGAACCTCTTGGTCGAAGTGGAATCGCAGAGCGAAGTCGGCGTCGCAGCCGATCTCCTGGTCGACCAAGTAGGTGAAGGCGTTGATGTCGAACCCCTCGACCGATGGATACTGCGCAATCCCCATCTGCACCTGATAGCTGGTGTAGCCGTTGGGGAAATCCGCGTTGCGGGTCTCGACGTTGGCGATCGACAGCATCCGCCCCCAGCGTGTGCTGTCGAAATTGTCGCGCAGCACTCCTGCCCAGCCGCGGCTCTTCCCCGACGGGTCGACCGACGGCTCGCCGTCGGCGACCTTGTCGACCAAGTCATCCAGTAGAGCGTCCGTATCGGCGTTCTTGTTGATATCGATCTGCGCGAACGAGCTTGGACTGTCATCGATGACTGCGCGGTCGGCCTCGGCAGGCGGCAGCTCTGGAACGGTGATGGCGCGCTGGCGGGCCCGGTCGAACACCCATCGGACGTGGGCCGGCGTTGTGCGGATCGGCCGGAATTGTCGAGGTAGCGCCTCAAAATACTGCTTCTCCAGGGAGCGGACGATGCGCTCGTCGACGCGCTGGTGAGGGTCGATGATGGCGACCGAGGACAAGATCTTGTCGCGAAGGGACTGATGAGTCGGCAGGCCGATCGACAGCCAGTAGATCCGTTGATACTCAGCGAGTTCACCGGCGTTGATCCGCGCGTACAGGGCGTTGTACTGAGCCAGCAGCGCCGGGTAGCGGCCCGGTTCCCCGAAGCCGGGGATGCCGGCAGATGCGCGCTCCATGATCAGATCCGCTGGGGTTTGGGCTTTGATGCCCAGCAGCAGGAAGTCTGCGGCGTGCAGTCGTGACAGGGCGGTGAACAGTGCGGCGTTGGCGTCCTGGCACTGCTCGATGCGGCCGGGCTGGTAGGGGTCGGTGTTGATCCCGCGCAGCAGGTAGTTCGCCCACACCGTTCCGTCGCTGTTGTAGATGAGATTGCCTATCCGGCGGGTGATTCGAGGAAAGTAGTCGCCCATCAACGTCTCCCAGAGTTGTCGATCACAGGTCGAGCCCAAGTTCGTAGAAGAAGGCCCAACTGGGTGAATTCATGCAAGTGCCCGCCGGGGTCCATGGCGTTGACCGCCCCCACCAGGCGAATTACCAGCAGCGCCCCGAGCACACCGATCGGCACACCCACCCAGTAGGACACCGCGCGCGTGACGATCACGCCGAACAGCAGTGCGCCGATCAGGCAGATCATCGACGGCATCCGCCACCGCAGTCCCAGGATCGTCCATTCGACATCGACCTGGTCGACATCGTTGAACACGCGAAACGCCTTCACCAACCCCCCTTTTTAGTCCTTGTGGGCTCGTCAGTTCATCAGCCCGCCAAAGACATCCAAGACGATGTCGGTAATCGGATACGCCGACACGATCAGGCCCAGCGCGAGCGCGAAGTGCGTCAGTTCATCGACCAGCTTCTTCTTCTGTCCGCCACCGCCACCGCCACCACCGCCCGGGCCTGAGGGTTGCCCTCCGGACTTCTCGGTGTAGACGCCGAAGACCTTCCACCCGAACCAGCCGGTGGTCACGATGCACAGGATCGCTTGGCCCTTGAGGACTATCCTCATGATCGCCCCGTTGGAGGTGCCGTCGCCGGCGCTGCTGATGTCTGCGAGGACACGCACCGATCCGGACGGGGCGTTCGCCAGCAGCGACATGGTCTGGTAGAGCAGTGTCATCATGAGATTCCCTCCCGAATTCCCTTGGTCCCCTTGCGTCAGCTAACTGCTCCCGACACACCCAACTATCTGGGGTTATCGCGAAAGTAACACGCACACAAAGCCGATTTGAGCGGCGAAACATGCCGACCCCGAAAACTTCGCCGCCTAATGCCTCCGGCCCTCGGCGCAGCTCCAGTCGGACGGAATACGCCGGGCATAGCACGTCTTCGCCCGCCGGGCCCTGGGCCGGCCCAGGCAAACCCTCAACCCCCAGTCGCGGCCGACGATACGATCTCCGGCGTCGCATCGACACCGGCCACTGAACCCCGCCACCGGTCTGACGAGCCGTACCGCCCTGTGCGGCGCACCGCAAGACCGCGTCGGTGCATGCCCCACAAACGGCCCGCCTGCTGGGGTCCAGCGCCCACGGGCCGCCCACGGCCAGGCCCTGACCCGAAACGTCCCCGAGGCCTCCCCCGATACGGCCCGAGACAACAGCCCGCAGGCTATTGCCCTCCACGTTCGCGCCCCTGACTGCGCCCCGGCACACCCCCATCCCCTGCCCCCGCGTGCGCCCAGCCCGTGGACTGCCACACCGCCCTCAGCCTGCACCGTTGATGCACCACCGCTCCCCCACTGCGGCCCTGGTCCCGCCACAGGCTGGCCGCGGTCCCTGACCTTCACCCGCCCCGGCCCCGGCCCCGGCCTAGCTTGCGCGCCGTGTACATAACCCGGTCAGCGCTACCCCCCGCCGCCACCGAAGCCCTGCCGCAGCCCAGGCCCGAGAAAAGCCCCACCTCGCCGCGTCGCGGCCGAAGACGTGGTTATCCACGTCTTACTCTCGGCATCATGAAGGCATACATCTACGCCAGCCCGGCCGGCGCAGAGGCGGGTGTGCTGTCGCAATGCTTCATCGACTTCGCCGAACTGTCGCGCCGTGGATTCCTCACCAAGGACTCCACGGTGTGGGCGAACGCCGAGGCGCCGCACGCCAGTTTCTGGGCGCTGACCAACCGCAGTCAGTACGTCTACGTCCATCGCAGCACCGAGCCCGGCTACGCCCGCCTCACCTCCGGACGCATCCGATGGGCGCGCACGTTCGATGACACCACCAAGAATTTCGAGGTCGACCTAGATACCAAATCCATTCCCGGAGAACCCGATAAGCACCTGACATTGATCGTCAAACATCGAATGCCCGGGCAAACCGTGAAAATCATCGACGAGTCGCGACGGGATTCACAAACTGGTGGCAGCTTCACCAAGGGGCAGCTCACCGTCATCGACCTACCCGCCTACATCCCCGACGTCGATCCTGAGCCGCCCAGCGAGTTCGAGATCAACCATGCCCGCTACCACGGCGTGAACCACATGATGTCCACGCTCGACGCCGACAACGCGGACCTGGTACGCCGGCATTTGCACCTCTATGAGTTCGACATTGACGACGGCGACATCGCAAAGCTCAACGAGTACCTCGACGTCATCGAGAACTACGCAGGCCGCTACGCCCAGGTCCTCTACAGTCGTCTCGCTGAAGCCAACGCCGCCGGCGAACCGACACCGGTCAGCGCCTAACCAATCCGCCTCAGCTGCAACGGCCCCCGCTATCTCACCCGCACGAGCGTGGTGGCATAACGAGGGCCGTCAGCGCACCGTGGGCTACCGCTGGACGTTGTCCTCGTCCCAGGGCCGCGCCAAGCCGATCTGCACGACCTCGGGCTTCATGTCCATCGGATCCACGACCGCTGCCTGCCCAGGACGACGCAGGGCGAACTTGATACCACTGTTAGGCCAGATGGTGCCCTCCGCCGCCGGACCGGACAGCATCAACGTGGTGCTGTTGGCCTCTCCCAGCGCCTTGTAGAGCTTGTTCGTCTGCCGCATACCTCCGAATCCCTGCGCGGGACCCGTTGCGTAGACGTGCAAGCCAAGGTCGTTGCGCGACATCAGCTCTAGCAGCGGATCCAGCGGGGAATTGACCGAGAACCCGGCACCGGTGAACGACAACACGTTGTCGACGAAGACGAACACCTCCGGGCCGGTGTACCAGCTGCGGTTGCGTACCGCCTCAGCCGAGAGCTGCGCGCCCTGGTCGAGGCTCGGGAACCGCGGCTCGATAGCCTCCTTCACCTTGGCGACAGCATCGGGCAACGAGTTCTTGTCGGCGTAGGCCATCAGATAGCCATTCTCGGCGAGCTTCTCCTGCTCGGTGAGCAGGTCATAGCGCGACTCGATGATCACTATCTGAGCTTCCTCGGGGGTGAACTGCTGCACGACCGAGTTGATCAAGGCCCGCAGCAGGGTTGTCTTGCCCGACTTGGTATCCCCGACGGCCAGCAGGTGCGGAGAGGTGTGATCGGGCACGGTGATCACCCGCAGGTCCTCGGTGCTGATCGCGAACGGCAGATGCCGGTCCAGCGCGAATCGCCGACCAGGAACCTGCGGCGTCGACGCAGCGATCTGCTGGGCGTAGCCGTGGTAAAGATCCCAGATGATCTGGTAGTCGATCTTCGGCGGCGCCGGCCGGACCTGCACGGCGCGCCGCTCCGGCTCCGGGTAGCGTGCTTGCATTGCGGCCACGAAACGCCCGATTCCCGCCGAGTAGTTGGCTCGATTGTCGTACTTGGCCATGCCGCGTTCCTCGCCGATGGCCTCGATGGCCTCGAACTGCGGAACGACGATGCGGGCTTCGAGCATCCGGGTGAAGTCGATGCATCGGCCCGGCTGATCACTGGGCAGGCCGACCACCATGGCCTTGGTCGCGCCGGTCACGAACGACTCGTTGGGGTCTTGAACCGCCAGGTGGATGGTCGTGCCGAAGAACCGGTGCATCTTCATCGGGATCTCTGCGTTGGCCTGCGCAGTCACCACCACGTGCAGTCCGTAGCGGGCACCGCCTTCCAGCAGTCGCAGCAGTGATTCCTTGGCGCCCTCGTTGTCGGCGAGGTACCCAGTGAAGCCGTCGAACACCAGGAACATGTGTCCATACGGGTCCCCCTCGGTCGGAGCCTTCGCCCGGTCGGCGAAGTAATCGTCGAGTGTGGCCACCCGGCGCCGCCCGAACTCCCTCTCACGGATCGCCAGCACTCGGAAGAACTCTCCGATGAACCGGTTGATCGCGTCTTCGTCGATCTTCTGGGTGTACCCACCGACGTTGGGCATTTCCGCCATCTCCGACAGTTTCGCCCCGGAGTAGTCGATGATGTAGAACGAGCAGAACTGCGGCGAATATGCCTGTGCGGCACCACCAATGATCGCCTCGACCGCCGTTGACCGACCAGACCCGGCCTGTCCCACGATGCGAATGTGAGCCCCGGAGTCCTCCGGCCGGATCACGTACGGCACACGGGCGTGCTCGAACGGCGCGTCGGTGATACCGATCTGGAATTCCAGGCGCTGCGATCCCGCAGGGGCCACCTTCACGTCGGCGTAGCTGATGGGTCCCCGCAGAGTGGGTTGCCACAGCTGCAATGCTTTGATGTCCTGGAACTGCCCGATCCGATCGATGAGGGCATCCTTCATCTTCGGCAGGTCGTCGAGATCACCCACGATGGGCGCGACTTCCCCACGCTTCGCGTCGGATTCGACATCCTCATGACTACTGAATGCGTTCTGCAGGGTGAAATCAGACAGGCGGTCCTTGCGTCCGGCGCCCCGCGACGCAGCCTCGTGACGCTTCGCCGCCTCCCGGGTCGGCGCGATGTAGGGCTGCTCGACGTTGAACCCCTGGAAGCGCACCCGCTCGGGGTCGTCGGGGTTCTTGCGGGTTTTGCGCAGCGCGATGGCCTGGCCTTCACCCATCGGCAACGATGCCGCCTCGTCGGTACCGATCACGCCACGCGAGCTGCCAGTGTCGCTGGCCCGCAGCGAGATACCGAAGGTGATGTGGTTCTGAAGATCACGCAGCAGCGTCATATCCACCACCTGCGAGCACGGCCACACATGGATGCCCCAACCACGCCCGACCGTACCGATCCGGATGAACACCCGCAGCACATCAGGGTTCATCTGCATGTACTCCCGGAACTCATCCATGATGACGAACAGCTCCGGCAGCGGCGGGAACTTGTCCGGGTTCTTGGCCCGCTTTTTGCGGTACTCGACGATGTCCTTGCAGTCGTATTCATCCATCAGCAGCTCGCGCCGGCGGATCTCGCCCTCGAGGACAACACCGGTGCGGGCAACCAGATCGGCGGCGTTATCGAGGTTGCTGATGTTGGCCGTCACGTGTGGCATCCGCTCGAAGCGCCGGAATGCGGTCCCGCCCTTGAAGTCCATCAGGATCAGGTTGATCTTGTCGGGCCCGAACGTCGTGCACAGCGACCCGACCAGCCCCATCAGCAGGAAGCTCTTGCCGGAGCCCGTCATACCCTGGATAACGCCGTGCGGGCCGGTGCCACGCAACGACGCTTCAGCGAAGTCCATCTTGAACACTTCCGAGGTGACCGACTTCCCGTCGTGCACGAAGCCGACCGGGATCTCGAAGTGAGAGTCGATCGCGTTAGCCTCCCACTGCGCCCGGGGGTCCCATGTCTCGAGGTCCTTGATTCCCAGCACGTCGAAGTAGCTCTGCTTGGTGCCCGACACCTCGACATCGCCACCGCGGTCGTCGCGGGACCAATTCGGCGGCCGGAACCGGCTCATCTTCTGGGCAATCACCCTCGCCTGGGTCACCGACAGTGCATCAGCGTGAGCCAACCGCATCTGCCGTGGCGTCGCGAACTCCCCGTTCGCCGACACATGGAAGCGGCCCTGCTTGTTCGTCAACGACTCACTGGGAGCATTGAGTACGACAAACGTGGTCTGCGCCCGAGTCCACCCAGGAGGCAGCGACACATCGTGGCTCGGGGTGTCGACGAACACGATCAGGTGCGTTCCCTCGCTCGCCGACGACCCCGTGTCGGCGACGAACTCAGCCACCGACTCCCATGCGTAACGCGCCGAACCGGCCTTGTCGTTACGCCGCGGGTCCTGGTTGTTGGGCAACCACTTCATCCAGTCCCACCGCGACCGCACGCCGGCCTCGCAGATGATCCCAATCGCCAGATCGTTGGGCGAGTGGTTATAGGCCAGCGAGCACACCATCGCCCGACCCAGCGCCAGAGTGTTCGCAACGGACTTCGCCGCAGCCTCCGGCGTCGCGGCCGGGTCACCCCGGAAGCTGTAGGCCTCCTGCTCAGCCAAGCTGATCCCCAGCGGGCAGTTGGTGATGAACTTCTGCGTGCGCAGGAACCGCCGGAACGCCCCAGCGGTCACCGGCTCGAGGCGCTCTGGAATCTCGGTCCCCGGCTCAACGATGCTCGGCAGCAACTTCGTGATACCCACACCGATTCTGCTGGTGAGCCAGGCACGCAACGCTTCCGGCGCGTCCTTCTCCTGCTTGCCTGGCAACAGCTTGGAGTCCCCCGGCCGAATCGACCACATACCGGGCAGACCGGCACGTGAGGCCAACATCAACGGATGCGGGTAGGTCATCGTGTGCAGCCGGTGGATTCCCTCACCGACATGGTGCGCGATAGTGCGCTGCTCCCGCAGCTTGAGCTGATAGTTGCTGCGGGTGGAGTCGATGTCGGTCATCGGTCCGCCACCGTGACCGCCGGTGCCCAGGTAGGCCATCGACATCATCATCATGCCCAACGGCATCATCAGCATGCGCGGTGACATCTGACCGGCGCCGGTCGCGAACATCATCACCACGAACAGCAGCATGATGCCGACGATCAGCAGCGGCGCGAGCCGCAGAATCAGCGGCCCCTTCTTCTGCTCGGGCAGCGGATCCGGCGGTGGGACGTCGATCGTGGCGTTGCTCAGCTCCGGAATCTGCCGGGGCGGCGTCTTGATGGTAGTTGTGGCCATGTTCGGCTCATTCCCCCTGTGTCGTAGCCGGTTTCACGCTGTCATCCCCACGCTCGGCGCGCATATCACCCCGGAACATGGTCCGCGCCGGCCAGCGGCGTAGTACGGTCGGTGACCGCCTTCTGATGCAGGTCGTCAGGCAACAATTCGTGGTAGGTCATCGCGGCCTGCTTCGACAACGTCGAGCCCGGCGCGTAGAGCTTGGCGATCTGCCACGGGATCGGCAACGGGTCACGCCCCCCGATGCCCAGCGCGTGGACCGGCCGGTCATACTTGCCGTCCTCGTCCGGGCCGATGAAGTACCGCACCCCCGTGTCGTCGATCCACAACAACTGTTCATCAGCGTGCGACGTCGGCGACGCACCCGTCACCCGCACGAACCAGCCCTTACCCGGTGTCATCAACGACGCCGACGCCGTCACCACCGAGCCACTCGATTTGAGCAGTTGCACAACCTGATTCGCCTTCTCCG
This sequence comes from Mycolicibacter senuensis, assembly GCF_003284925.1. GTDB lineage: Bacteria > Actinomycetota > Actinomycetes > Mycobacteriales > Mycobacteriaceae > Mycobacterium > Mycobacterium algericum_A. The sequence continues at coordinate 132,147 of NZ_QMEX01000001.1, read as the reverse complement.
GACTCACCGGCAGCGACTCTCCGCTGAGCACCGTCGTCGTGGCCCTCAACGCCTTGGCGTCACGCTCCCACGACCAGCACAGCACATGCGGTGAACGGAACGTCGGTGCGCGGTCGGGGTAACGAGCGACATCGATATCGCTGGCCAGCGGAACAGCGGCCAGTGACTCACGGTCCATCGAAGTGATCTGGTTACTGCCGGTGTTGACCAACAGTTGCGCGACGAACTCGCTGATCGGCTGGACACCCGCCTCCAACGCCGCGTAATACTGCCGCGTCCCATCGACGGAACTGGTCAGGATCACGTCACCGTTAAGCACCTGCGGCAGCGCCGGATTGACCTGCCCACGGTTGGCGATAAACGGGGTGGTCAACGCCGGCGCCGCCGGGATCGCATTGAACAGGCCCTCAGAAATCTGGATCGCGTCAGCAGCCTGCTCCGGAGAAATCCCCAGCGCCGACCGGGTCGCCATGTCCTGGGCCCCCACACCCACCCGAGACCCCTTGTTGATCAACCACAACTGCTTGGGATCAGATGCCAGCTTCACGATCACCGCATCGTTGGGCGGCATCGGGGTCACCGAGGACGACATCGAGTCTGTGCCCGCAAACAGCGTCGTGGTCATACTGTTCGACGTCGTCAGCGACAAGTCCGTCTCGTCGGTATGCCGATCGCACACCGTCCACTTCGCCGTCTCGTCGAAACGCTGCGACAGATTGTTCGGCCCCGACGGAACCCCCATCAGGTGCCCCCGCGGCTGTCCGGCCAACGTACTGTCCTTGACCACCTTCGGCGTATCGGCCTTGCCCACGATCAACCGCGCCGACGCCAGGTTCGTCACCGGATGCAGCTCACTGTCGTACATCACATACATGCCACCGGATTTGGTGATGATCATGCTGGCGCCGTTCTGGTCGGCGCGCGGCGCGAAGAACGACATGAACAATCCGGCCGCCGGGATCAGCATCGCAACGAAACCACCGACGATGAACGTCAATGTCTGCTGCGACAACGGCGACGTCAGCCGCGACGTCGCGCGACTGCTGAACGCCTGCTCGATCTGGCGGACCAGCATCCGATAGCCCGACAGCTGAATCTTGGTCGTCTGATAACGCGGCATTTAGTGAACGTCCCCCCCATTGAGCCCGGGCCACTCCTCGGCCGCGGGCGCTGCTCGCATGCTCGACGATTCCTCGCCGAGCTGCTCGGACAGATTGTGCTTGGCCAGCTCTTTGCGAATGGCCTGCTCAATGTCCGCAGGCTCTAGACGGTCCAGTTCCTCGTCGGACAGCGCTCGCAGGTTGGCGTTCTCCAGCCGCTCGCTGCGGAACTCTTCGGCGAGCTCAATGACGTTGCGCACGAAGCGCCCGTTGCCGGCGACGTCGAGCATTTTCTTGCCGGCCGCGTTGGTGGCTTGCAGGCGCTGGGCCGCATCGACGAACAGCTGCCGACCCTGCTCCGAAAGAATGTTGTGGCTATCTTCGGCCACTCGCACAGCGATCGCCGCGATCTCCTGCGGGGAGTAGGAGTGGAACGTGATGCGACGCGGGAACCGTGACACCAGACCGTCGTTGGTGGCCAGGAGCCGATTCATGTCGCCTTCGTAGCCGGCCATGATCACGATCAGAGTGTCGCGGCGGTTCTCCATCTCGCGCATCAGCTCGGTCATCGCCTCGGTACCGAACGGGTCGACCTGCCCGGAGTTGCGGGCCTGAACGATCTCGTAGGCCTCGTCGATGAACAACACTCCGCCATCAGCCTTTTCGATGACTTCGCGGGTCATCTTGATCGACTCGCCCTCATGGTTTCCCACCAGATCCCCGCGCGACGCCTCCACGACAGTGTCCTTCGGACACACCCCAATGCCGGCGAAGAGCTTGGCGATAACTCGGGCAATGGTCGTCTTCCCGGTTCCCGGCGGGCCCGCGAAGATGAGGTGCAGCGCTTGACGCTGACTGGTCCGGCCGCGACGAGCCTTCTCCTGCTCTAACGCCACCCTGGACTTCAGCCGGCGGACCTGCGCCTTGACCTCCTCCATGCCGATCTGCTTGTTCAGTTCCTCTTCAGCCTCAGCCAAGATCGACGACTGATTCTCCGCACGCTCAGCTTGGCGAACCTCATTGAGATCAGGCTCAGTTCGCACATCCCAGTAAGCGCTGCGCTGGTTGATCAACTCCGCGGTGGTCTGCCGCAACCGCACGTTGGGATCCGACAGAGCCTCGGTGAGCTTGTCGGTCCGCAAGTAGGCCAACCCACTGTTCCAGTACAGACGCGCATTGTCCTCATCGCCGTTGGCGCGCTCAATGAGCCCGAGGTAGTAGCAGGCCTCCGCCCCCACACCCGCGTAATGGAACTCGGAGCCGTCGGAACCCACCTGCTTGCGGTCGGCGGTCCGCAGTCTTTCGATAGCGGTGACGAAGTTCCCCAGGTGCGCGTAACTGATCCCGGTGAGCAGGTAGACGATTGCCTGCAGGAAGTAGTCCGGTTCACCGAGCGACTGGTCGTGACCGTCGTATCGCACCGGGTTGACCAGCGCCTGGGCCTGATCGATGACGTCTTGCCAGCGGGCCGCCTTGAAGTAGATCAGCAACGTCGCCAGCTGGCCCAAGGGCGTCATCGCCGGGGCGGCGTTAATCACCTGCAGCGCTTCGTCGAAACGCCCCTGGCCGGCAAGGATCGCCGAGCGCCCGATGTGGACCCCGGTGCGGGTGTAGGAATCGAAACTCAGATCCAGGAAACCCATGCTGATCTTGATCGGGAAGAACTCAGTCGGGTAGGTCGTTCCGGTCTCCGCGCTGACGGCAGCCAGCATGCGCCCCCAACTCGGCATGGTCTGATAGATCTGCTCGATCAGCGCCGGGCTAGGTTGCTCCTGCATTCGACCTTCCAATGTCGCCAACGCCCGGTACAGGTCGCACTGGGCGCCGTCGAATTCCTCGACGCAATACTGAAAGGTGTCGCGGGCAGCGTCGAGATTCTCCTGGCCCCAGTACCGCAGACCATTGAGGAAATAGCTGACCGACTGCTGGTCCACCAGTGCTCCTTTATTTCCGTCGTATCGATGTCGAGGCGTGGAGGCCGTGGTCACCGCCGCACCCACATGAGCCTATGTCGCCCCAGCTGGGTAGCCATTGATAACAATCCGGCTGATAGCGATCGACTCGTCGATCTTGGCTTGATCCGGCCCGCCCAGAATGCCGGGCAACGGCCCCGTCGGCGAGTTGACCGCCGGCGGGCGCTCACTGGACAAAATGGTGCCGACGATGCGCTGCGTCGCCACATGCGGCAGGTCCAGTGTGGCGCCGTCACGGGTCGGCTTGATGTTCTGAATCACCTGCTGACCACCGACGCGCCAGTTGATCGAGGTGACCAGCCGATGCTCCAACCAGTGGTCCTGCCCGTTCGGCTCGACGTAGGCAAACCCGGGAACAACGTGGATCGACGTCACCACGACGGGCCGCGGAAACTCGATAGTGATCTGCTGCAGATCGATGTTGTGCACCCGACCACAGATCCACGCGGCACTGGCATCCGAGCCGAATGCCAGGCTCGGGTCGGAACTGCCACCGGGACACGAGTCCGCAGTCACCGGCAGACATCCCGACGCAGAGTTGGGCGCACACCCAGGCTGCAAAGGTCCCGGCGCCGGACCACCCGGCTGCACCGTCGGAGTAACGACAGCCGGCGGTGGCCCCGCCAACGCCGGCTGTTGCCGCGAGCGATGCGCGCCCAGGATCTGCTGGACCACCAGCAGCGACACCACTGCGCCCACGATGGCAGCGACCTTCACCCAACCCTGCAGGCCAGCCCAGCGTTGCTTGAGCGAGGGGCGCGTAGGCCGGCCATCCTCACCCGGTCGTGTCGCCGGCTCGCCATAGGGCCGCTCCGCCATGGGGGGTTCTTCCACGACGACAGGTTCCGGTTCGGCCACCGGGCTGATCACCGCGACGTCGTCAGGCACCTCAACCGGCGGGCGCGGCGGTGGCCGCCACAACGGGTACGCCTCATCGTCGTCGTCCTCGGGCCCAGCCAGGCTGGGGTCAGCCGCCGGCATGTAGACCGCACCGCCCGCCCCCGACAGCGACGACTCCCCGCCACCCGCCGGCGCCAGCAGCGGCGCCTGGGCGATGCTGGGGGCTTGATCGGCCGCCCAGTCCGGTTCAGCTTCAGTGTCGCCATCACCGACAACCGGGACCGCCGCCGGTGGCGCCGGCGGCGGGGCCACGATCGCCACCATCGAGTCCATCAGACCGTCCGCGTCGTCATCGGACAAGGTCCGGTTGGTCAACAGTTCGTCGACCAGCGCGTCCAGACGTGCACGTTCAGCAGCAGACATCTGCAGGGCGTCACCTGCAGGTTCTCCCGGATGGGCCACGTCGTCCCTCATGTCTTCACCGAACCGATGATGTTTCAACTTTACTTTATGATAGCGGTCCGGTCAGTCCACACCGGCAGGAAAACACACGCCGGGCCACCAGCCGATGCCACACCAATACCGAACCATCCGCGACCCCCAATTCCCGCACCAGCAGTCAGCATTCGCCGGCGCAGACCAACCACCCCGGCCATGTTCTAGGACTACCCGACCAGGTACATCAGCGCGCCGCATTGCGGGCACTCACCGGCCGGCACGACACCGCCCGGTTCGATCCGCTCCTGCAGGTCCCGGATCGGGTTCATCGCCGCCTCCGATGCGTCGTCGGTGAGGAGATGGCAGTTGTCGCACTGATATTGCGGATTGGCCATACTTCTACTCCTTCGTGACTGGATTAACCGGGGTGGTTAGCGCAGGGTGCTGACGCGTCCCGCCGCATTGACGCGGTAGGCGCGTTCACCATCGGCGCCAAGGTTCACCGCGGTGTGCCGCCTAGAGGCTTCGAGCTCCCCGGGCCCGACGAACAGCACCCCGTAGCCGCACACCGCTCGGCTCACGGGGATGTTCTGCGGGAATCTCGCCACGTACTCAGGCAGTTCGTCGCCGACGCCAGGGGTGATCTCGCGCCAGAACCTGGACGCCTGGGCTTCGAACACGGTGAACGCCCGCATGTAGCCGTCCCGGTCGATGATGCGTTGCAGCTCCGTGCCGACCTGGTCGCCGTCGTAGTGGACGTAGAAGCCTGTCCCGGCGCCGCCGGACGGCGAATCCATGTGCACTGCCGCTGTTGTTCCCATGCACTCCCCCGCGTCTTGACCGCCCGATGCTTCAACTGAACTTTATGATATTTGTCAGCGCAGTCAGGGCGGGGAGGAAAACGCATGAGGGTCCACAAGCCGAAGTTTGAGCTCACCGAGTCGGCCACGAAGTGGAGCTTCGTCGCAACTGTCGGCGCCGCCTGGGTCGCGCTGGCCGGGGTTCTGGTCCTGGCCGGGGGATTGCTGCTGCTGGCCAGGGCGCAACGGCCCATCGATGTCCAATCGGCGATCAACAGCTACACCAAATCGCAGTTCTTCGCGCAGAACTTCCTGCTCACCTGGGCGGCCGGGGATCCCAAGGACGCCGAGAAGCTCGCCTCGATGACCGCGCTGCCAGGCCAGCCCGAGCTCAACTCAAACCCCTTCACGGTCTTGTTCCTGAACCCGACCGACGTCACGGCGACCCCGGCCGGCCAGCAGAGCGAGTGGGAATGGACATTCGGGGCCACCGTGATCCTGCCCCAGGCGGGGACCTCGATCCGCTCCTACTTTCGGGTGACCACACTGGAATCCGGGGGCACCTTCAAGGCCCTCAAGTGGCCCGAACCGGTCAATGACACGGCCCGCAACTTCACCGTCGGCCCCTACTACACCCGCGGCGCCGAAGTCGGCGGCCCACTTGGCACGTCGGTGAAGGACTTCATGAACGCCTACTACACGGCCAACAACCCCGGCGTGCTGGGCAGGTTCGTCACCGCAAACTTCACCGACACCCCGATCGCCGCCTCGCCGTACACCTCAATCGAGGTCACCACCATCCTGCTGGCCAACAACAGCATCGACACCTCCCAGGCCAAGCCCGGGGCCACCGTGTCCGCGCTGGTCACCGCGAAAGCCGCGGCCAGCACCACCACCTTCCACACAGTCAGCACGGTGCTGCGACTGTCGTTGAGCAAGAACAATCAGTGGCTGGTCGACGGCTTCGAACGCCCCATGCACTTCGGCGACGTCAGCTACAAATAGGCCGCTACGAGATCGCCTCGACGTCGTCGACGAACCTATCGGTGACCTCGAACCGCCCCGTGTCGACCTCGTTGACGGTGTCGCCGATCGCCGCCTTGCTCTGCGCCTCAGCAGGATTGGCGGCGTCCACCTCGTAGATCACCTCGTGATTGCGCAGTTCGTTGACCTTCACCCGGTACCGCATGCCCTGTCCCCTTCCACCTGGTCGTTGATCACCGTGGCCACGGCGCCGGCTCGGTCATCTCCAGCAGGTGCCGACGGGTGGTGGCGACATCACCGGCCGCCCGGTGCCCGCCCTCGTTCTTCAGAAACCAGGTCTGGTAGCGGTGGTGCGACCGTGGGGCCATCACGTCCGCCCAGTTGGCGGCGTCCATCACCCACAGGTCAGTCAGGCCGTAGCGGTGGCAGTCCGCCCAGATCGCGTCACGGTCGTAGTCGGCGTTGTAAGCCAGGATCGCCCGCCCGGCCACCACCGCACGGAGTTGGTCGAACACAGCCGACCACATGGGCACACCCGGCGCGCTGACCTCACTGTCGCTGATCCCGTGCACCGCATAGGCGGCCGGGTCGATCGCCACACCGGGGTTCACCAGGGTGTTCAGCAGGAGCCTCCCCGAAAAGACGTCGATGACAGCGATCTCGCAGATCGGCCCGAACATCCAGGCCGTCTCCACGTCGAGGATCACCGCCCGGCCCGGCTGCGTCATCTCCCGGGCGAAAGCCACGGCTTGCTCCGCCAGACAGACCAGCCTCTGGTCCTCATCACTCATCTCAGACAACTCCGTGACCACTACCGATCCCCCCCTATCGCCGACACCGCCCCCGCAGCGCCCGTGAGGCCATGATGGCAGTGGGTACCGACACAATCGGCCGCAATGCCTTACGCCGGCGGGGTTTTCGGCGGCACCGGTGCAGCAGCAGTCGACGTCGCCGCGCTCCCATCGGGTGGCTCAGCACCAGGCGCCGGCGTTGCACCCGGCCCTTCCCCGGCCTCGCCGGCCGGGGCCGGAGGCAGCGTCCAATCGCCTGTCGGTGTGCGCCCCATCGGAACTCCAGGCCCGCGGTCGGTACCGAGCAGAGTTGCAGGGCCGGTGACTTCCGCCGGCGTGATGGGCCGGATGTCAGCGTTGACCCCACCGACGTGGATACTCAACAGCCCGTTGTCCCCGACCTTCGCCGACGCATCCTCGCGGCCACTGAAGTAAGTGTCGCCTTCCAGTCGCGCCGTCGGGGTCGGCCGCAACGCAGCGGTCCACGCCTGCGCGGCCATGAACACCTTCCCGCCAAGGAAGTCCGCCGGCAACAGCACCCAGTGCGGCGGCGGCGGCACCGGACCACCCACACCGAGGGCATGCCAGAACGCCTGGTCCCCACGCATAAACACCACGCCCTCATGGATCAGCACATCACCGCGCATCCCCCCGGCATTGAGCGTTCCACTGCCCACACTCCCGTCAGCCAAGTAGGACAACTGGATACCCAAAGTCCGCCCGTTGGCCGTGACAGTCCCCGACATGTTGTGCGCGCCAACGTTTTCCTTGTCCAGCAGTGACAGGATGCCGGCGGTCTCGAGTGCGGTCAGCGGCTTGGTGTCACTGTCAGCCGGCGGCGGAGGCGGGGCGACCGGGTGGGTCAGCACAGCCAGCCACCACACCAGGCCTCCCAGAGCGGCCACGAGTAGAACGCTGAGGATCGCCAGAACGGTGCGTCTGCGCACGCGGGGCTGAGGGGCCCGCCACTTATCGCCTTCGGTCAGCAATCCCATTGGTCCCACTGGACACCGCCTTGTAGTCGTAGCCCACAGATCATAAACCCAAGTTTATGGTTTCGGGGTGGGTGGGTGCCGGGAGCAACACGGCGACCGGGCTGCGGCCGCACCCGACGGTAACGCACCCCCTCCCCGTAGGGTCATCGGGAACGCCGAGGCGCCCTCCGGAGCAGATCCTTCAACGGTTGGACACGAATTGCCTCCACAACCGCTTGAAGCAGCACAATCAATGCACTGCCACCCACACCGAACGCAATGCCCGCTGCGAAAGTCCTCTGCGCATCGTGTCGAAGGATCCCGTTTCGGGCACCGGCCATCCGCCAACCCTCAGAGGAGGAGGCCGCGTTAGGCCACAGCGGAATCACCCTCTCCCAGGCAACCGCACTGTCCGCAGGCCCAAGGCCCGGCTCCGGGGTCCAGCCATAACCAGCCACCTCAGGCAAAATCGCACCGACCTGAGTCGCGAACCCGGCACCGAAATCGTCCCACTTCTCGCCATGTTCGAAACTCGGGTTGAGCGCGGGGTACTGCACGCGTGCCCGAGTGCGACTTGTGGTGACAGCTATTCCCTTACTTCCTGTGATATCGACGACAGCTGCCGCTGTCCATTCACCCGTTCGGATCGGAACACTAATCTCGACGCAATCACCTTGCGTGAATTCAGGAGCCTCAGGGCCGCGGGGCCGAGGAACCGGGTGGCACTCAACCCGGGGCCCACTGCATGAAGCTACCTTCGCCCCCGGCGGCAGCGTGATAGTCATTGTGATCGCAACATCCTGCGCCACTGGGGCATCCCAGTTGGTCCAGAGCAGTGCTCGGACCGTCCCAGGGACATAGTCAGGAAGTGGGCCTTCCCTATCCATTTCAAATCGATGCAGGCCTGCGCTCTCGCCATGCGTCTCGAACCAACCGACGCGCCACAGCGGTATCGTGCTGCGACCGTCGTTCACCAACAGAGGGAATCCCAACACGAACGGAGCTAAAAGATCTGGCTCCGTATCAGCGGGTGGATACAGCCACTTTCCGAACCCCAGGGCACCGGCCGCCGCGGCGAGCATGGAGACAATCACCAGGCCGCGGCGTTTCGGCTCCGGCTCATACCGACAGCCATCCGAAAGGCACAGGGGCTGAGGCTGCTGGACAGGGCCTCGCTTCGTCCACATTCGCGACGCGACGAGCGCCAACACGACCGCTTCAGCCAAACGCCGAAGCTTCGGCTCCACAGACAGTAACGGTGCGGGCATCCGCACAGATTCTCACAACCACGGACACATTTACCGCAGGTGGGCCGTGAACTCGTACGGGGCCTTACGCCGGCGGCGTCAGTAGGCGCCGTAGCCGGCGGCCGCCCGCTGGGCGTGGTAGGCAGCGATGCCCTCAAGGGTGTTCAAGTTGTGGCCCCGCTCGGCCTGCACGGCGATCTGGTAGGCGATTGAACAGGAGCCGTTCGCCTCGCCGTCGTAGATCCAGTTCGAGGTACCTCCGACGTGATGGCGAGCAAAGGTCTCCGCAGTCACCTGCCACAGTCCGCGACTGCAGTTCAGCGCCGCCCCGTCTGCCTGCACAGGGCCGACGGCGTTGCGGTCTTCCTTGTTGACTGCCCCGAGCACGCCACTGGACTCGCGCATGCCCTGGTTGTACTGAATATCATGCCAGTGCGCCCGAATCTGCGGATCACGAATACCGTTGTCGTCCAAGGCCTTATCGATGAGCGCGTGCATATCCGATTTGCGTAGCGGCGCACTGGCTGCCGGCTTGCGGAAGTCGATCCCACTGACCGCGATGGGTTGCTTGCCGCCGCCCTTGGATCCAACGCGTGCCCCGGCCAAGGCCGGGCCGAGGTTCGCGCCGGCGATCAACCGTGCCAGCGCATCCGGGGCCACGTTGACCATGCCCGGCTGCATGGCCGGCATCATCGGCGGCGCCGCCGCCGGCATAGGGGCAGGGGCAGGCATCGGCGCTGGGGCAGGCATGGTCGGCGGCGGCGCCGCGGGCGCCGCGGTCAACGGCGACGCCGGACCGCCGCCGCGACCCATGGCCCGTTGCAGGGCATCTGCTCCCCCAGGACCGATCCCGCGGGCCCGCACCCCTGACTGCTTATCCACGTCACCGAGCTCTTTGACGGCCCGCTTGCCCTTTCCCAGCGCGTCCTCGGTGTCGGTGATGCTGGCACGCGTGCGGTCGTGGTGATCACGCAGCGACGCAGAGATCGCCGGGTCTTCCAGCCCGGTACCGTCCGGGCGCGGCAGTCCTTGTCGCTGATCACTCAACGCCCCCTGCGCCCGACTGTAGACACCGTGGGCTTCGTCCTCATTGTACGCGATCTCAGGTTGCCCACTCAAGCCGGGTTGCGTCACCGCACCCACTCTCCTCTCACTACCCAGTCCACCGCCCTAACCCCCGGCAGCGGGACGGACCGGCTAGTTGCCGGGGGGCACCGCACCTGGGTCCATGCCCGGCTGCCCGCCACGCGGCGGCGTCGGGATGAGCCCCGGGTCGGTCGCAGCCGCGGCCGGCGGCGCGGCCGGCGGTTCAGCATGCCCAGAGGTCTGCTGGATCACCTGCTCCTCCGGCGCCGGCGCACCGTCGTCGGCGAGCCGGAAAATGCCCTCATGTGGACCCGCGAATTTCGCGACCTCATCCAGCGGCTTGAGCTCACCACGCTCGGTGATCACCATGGCCTTACCGTCCTGCTCACCCAGATAGTGCGCATTCTGGTTATTGGCGCCCATCACCACGTCACCAGGCTTGATCTCACCACCAGCGACCGGCGTGCCGATGTCCTGGCCGGGCGGAGGCAGACGGTACCCAGCCTCAGCCGCCGCCTGCCGCAGACTCTTGTGGCTCGACCCGTCCGTGCCGGACAGGTTGTGCGCCAACGCCGCCGACTTCGGATTGTCGAAAGTCCACTTCTTGCCGCCGATTTCTGTGGTGTTGGCCGCCCCGGGCGGACCACCCGGCGTACCCGGAGCCCCCAGACCCGGCCCGGGCTTGTGGGCAGCCGGTTGCGCCGCACCGCCACCGGACCCCACAACCGGAGTACCCAGCGGGCCCTCACCCGGCTTCTTGACCGCCTTCTCGTCAGCCTTCTCGGCCTTGTCCTTGAGCTGGTCATCCAGAGCCTTCTTGAGCGGATCCTGCAGTCCACGCGCCAGCGTGGCGTCATTGGGCCGGGGCATAGCACTGCCCAATCCAGGGATGCCGCTGCCAAGGCCGGGCATCGACGGCATCGTCGGCATACCCATTCCTCCAGGCATCATCGGCATGCCAGGCATTCCGTTGCGCAGCAACGACGCAAGGTCCTTGGCACCCAGGTCAGGCTTCTCACCGACCGGAGCACCCGCCGGCCCCGCCCCAGGCCCACCCGTTTCGTTCGTCGTCGACACCAGACCCGGCCCCGGGGCCGGCCCCGACTCCTGCGCGCCACCACCGGCCGACAGTCCCCCCGGACCCGCCACAGCAGAACGATCGGCGATCGTGAACGGGTCAGCAGCAGCAGCGAGCGCCTGCGCGGTGCGATCCATCGCCGCCACAGCCGAACGCAACTGCTCCGTCGAGTCACCCATCTTGGCTTCATCAACATGATTGGCCCGGAACGGAATCAACCCACTGGTCGAGTTATTGATCTCCACCCGGTTGGCGCGGTTGACCTCACGCAACGCCTGGTAAGCATCGTTAGCGTTGCCGGCACCAGCCATGAGCTGGCGACCAATCGCCGGCAACACCGTGTCCTTGAGCCCATCGAGCGCCGCCACACCCGGCTTGGCCTGCGACCACAGCCGCTGCAGGTAGGGCTCATCAGCAGCCGCAGCCGTGTAGGCCGCCTGGATCGACTCCGCCAGGCCACCAACCTTGGCCGACAGCCCGTTGATCTTCGTTGCGACACCAGCGAAGTCACTGGTGGTTTCGATCCGCGGAGACGCCGGCCACACATCATCGGGATGGAACCGGAACGCAGCCGCATTCGTGCGCACCATGCCCTGATCCATTCGGACGATCGCGGGATCGCGGTTCCCGTCGTGCGTCAACGGCAGGAAGTGCGTCCGCGGCGGCTCCGGCGCCGCATCCAACTCCGGGGCCGCACCGGGCCCGAACATCGACGAGATCAAGTTGTTGACGGCACGCCGCTCACCGGAGTCCAGGACCCACAGTGCCGCGGTCAAACCGAGCCCCAACCCCGGAATCGACATCGCCCCCGCACGCAGCGCCGCCTGCGCTGCGAGCTTGCCCGCCAGCGCCGCACCACGATTGGCCGCCAACCCACTGGCGGTCTTCTTCGCGGCCGTGACCAACGCATTCTTGGCCATAGCCTTGCCGAGTTGGTGCTGGGCGTCCTTGGCTGCGGCCTTACCCGCGGCTTTACCGGTGTCCCGGGCCGCAGTCGAAGCCGCAGACGGTGCGCCCTTCGGCCCGGCGGCCTTGCCAGCCTTCGCATCCGCCTTCGCGCCCTTATCCGACACGTTGTGCGGTGCCGTCTTGTCGTCCATCGGGCTCGGGGCCGAGCCATCCAACGACGTCTGAGGGGCCGTCTGCGGCGGCTCATGCGCCGCGCCGCCAGGGTTGGCAACAGAGTTGAGCGTGCGGTTCACCGGGTCCCACCCGACCAGGCGATGCAGCCCAGCAGCAGCACCGAACGCACCCACCGGGTCAAGCCCGGCACGCATCACATCATCAAGCACATTGGCGTGCCCTCCGGGCACGTCGTATTGCGGTGCGGACATCGACGGCGGCGCCACCTGGCCGTGCCCCGATGACCCACTCCCCCGCGGGCCAAGCCCAAAGCTGGTCATTACGCATTCCCCCCACTGCTAATGCCGCTGACTTTCGCCGCGACCGATGACCCCCGACGTCGCGATATCGGCTTCAATATCGGCACCGGTGAAATCCGGATCGGTATTCATAATAGAGTTTTTGTCCCGACTTTTACCCTGCGCCGCGCCGCCACCAGCACCGCCCATCGGCGGCATCATCGGAGCCATCGGCATACCCCCGCCGGCACCCATACCGCCGCCACCAGCCGATCCCACCGGCGTCGAGGAAACCGCGAATGGGGCAGCTCCACGGCCCGACACATCCGCCCCGGTGACAGCCCCCGACAAGGTCGGCATCTGCTGACCACCAAACGCAGCGCCAGCGGTGTGAGTCTGCCCAGCACCATCGGCGAATTCCGAATCACCGAATTCCCGGTTATGCAAACCACTTCCACCGTGATCACCAGAAGCCAACCGCGCCAGCACACCCGAGACCGGATCCTGCTCCTCGGGCGCAAACCCCGTCGGCGCGCCTGCCTCGGAAGCCTCAGCACCGCCAGGCATTCCACCACCGCCGGTGCCGACCTTCGACAACGATGACAGCAGTCCCATCAGCGGTCCGATCGCAGCAGCAGGGCCAGCCGCGGGCATACGCGCCGCCGAAGACAGATCCCGCGTCGCCGACTCGAGCCCATCGGCCGCGAGCTCCTCGCCCTTCTCAAAGTCCTTCTGCGCATCGCGCTTCTGCGCCAACAGATCAGCGAGGCGCTCGATGGCACTCTGCTCACCACTGGTTCCGGCAGAGTTGATCACCGCTTCCTGCGCCGCCCGGATCTCATCATCCGAAGGCATGGCGACTTCCCGCTGCTTCACCAGCGCCTCGCGCTCCCGAGCCGCCTGCGCTACGGCGGCCGCTGCCGAAGAGATCTGCTCCAAATGGTCACTACGCTCAGCCAGTACGCGGCGGATAGCCTCCGCGGCTTCGCCGCTGCCGTCCTCGTCGATCCCGATCGCCGAGAGCACCTCGCTCAGCGCCGCCAGGTTCGCCGCGACCCGATCCGACTGCTCAGGCACTCAGACCTCCACTCCGTTCGCCTCCAAAAGCTCCAGATAATGACTGTGCCACGCCGCGAACGCATTGATGATGACGCCGTTGAGCACATTCCTCATCTCGACGACGTCACGCTGGCAGAACGCATCAGCGATCTGAATCTCCAGGACCCGACCCCGCCACACCGACACCCCCACCTCCGGCGTGACAACATCGTCGATATACATGCCCACAGCCTGGTCAAAAGCATTCCGCCTCGCCGCGTCAGCAGCTTCGATCTCGTCGACACCGGCCAATACCTCTTGAAGCGTCTGATGCACGTTCCCAACCCCCCTATCGGTGCGCACCACGATTCATCAACTTCAGCTTAAGCGCATTCACCGCGCCGAACCCCGACAACAACGCCCACAGCCCGGATTTCCGCCGCCCACAGCCAGAATTTCCCCAAAAACCGCCCCGACCTGCGCAAAGACAGAACCAGCAACGTCCAGAAAAAACCGGGCGCGCCGCACAAGACCCCTTTGCAGGAGCCAGTAGCGCACTTTAGAATCTGCGAGCAGGGGGTATCGGGAGCTCCTCTCCGAGGCCACCACCGTTAACTGAAGGGAAGGGTCTCAAATGATCATCAAGCTCACCAGTGGTGAAATGCGCAGCATTGCCAACGCCGGACATTCCTCGTCCGTGGACTTCATGCAGACCTATGCGCAGTTCGCCAACCTCGCTGACGAACTCGCCGCGGTCGGCATGCAGGGCCTCGCCGGCCCTGCCGTGGCCGCCAAGGTCGCCGAGCTTAAGGCCAAGGTCGACCAGCACTCCGCCACCGCGCAGGAGAAGTTCCACGGCATCGGCCACTTCGCCGACATGACCGACCAGGCCGAGGCCGAGCGTCAGGGCCGCATCTTCGCCATCACCTCGCTGTAAGCACCGGCCACCCAACAGACTCAACAGGAAGAAGGCACATCATGTCGGACACAGTTCTCTACAACGGCGGACACATCGAAGGCGCCCTGGCGGGCATCATGGCGCTCAACGCCCAGGGTCAGGACCACTCCCACGCCATGGACGCCCAGTACCAGCACCTGGACAACGTCGCCTCCGGTGACGCCACCCAGGCCGGTATGGAATGGGCCATGCAGTCGCAGCAGATCCGCAACGAGGCGTCGGAGATCACCCAGATGGTCCACCGCGCCGTCATGGAGTCCCACCACGACCAGATCGGCATGGACAAGATGGCCCGCGGCTGGATGGGCGTCTGAGCCAATCCGCCTGCTCGGCAATAGGAAAGCCCCGACCGGAAACGGTCGGGGCTTTCCTCTTTGCAACGGCACCTACGGTGCCAGCCTCAGGAGTGCTTCGACCACCAGTCGTAGAGCTTCGCCAACGTAGCCGGCCGCGGACCGGGAGTCTCCACGATGCCCAACAACAGCGCTGAATCATTGGTCCAGGCCACCGTCGGAACATCGTCCGGCACACCGCACATCAACACTCCGGCCTTCTGCGAAAGGTTCGCAGTCCGCCGCCACGGCCCCGGCGACTGCACATTGCCGGGGCACACAACCGCATGGCCCTCATCAACGACGTAGGCCATCAACGCATCCAGATTTTCCTTGTCCTCGGCCAGCGCGTACGTCGCCGAACTCGGCCCATTTGGATCAGTGTTGCGGTAGCAGAACAACTTCGCGCGCTCGCCCGCCTTAGGCGGCACTGGATGGCAGGTGCCGGCGGGATAGCCACGCGGGAGGAGGCTTTCGAGCTTCGCGATGTCCTCGGGGGCCGCGGCCGGTACCGGCGGGATCGCCTCGTCGGCGGCCTGGTCGCCGTCAGATGACGGCCACAGCAGCCACGCCAACGCCAGGACTGCGGCGCCCGCCGCACCCCAACCGATCCACTTCCGCTTGCTGTGCGAGCCCGAGACCCTATAAAAGTCTGCCGCCTCGAAACTGCGGACCAAGTCTGATCGGCCCGCGCTGGCCGGCGGTCGCCGGTATTCGCCAGTGCGCCAATCGTTGTCGAAGTCCTTGGCCGCGGGGGTGGCGACCCGGGCCGCCGGGGGCGGCATGTTCAGGTCATCCCGTCGCGGCGGCACGGCCGCCCGCGCTGGCGCTGGCCCAGACTCCGTTACCGGCTCCGGCTCCGGGGCCGGTAACGGAGTCTGGGCCGGGGCCGGGGCCGGGGCCGGAGCCGAAGCCGAAGGCACTGACGGGGGCACGAACGCCTGAGTCTGCCCACCGACATCGGCAGGACTCGACAGGCTCGGGAATCCGGCTAGGGGGAATCCGATCCGGTCATCGCCATCAGCATCAGGTGATGTCATCGCCGGTACGACTTCAGAGCCCGGCGAACTGCGGACGCCCGTCCTGGATATTGCGTTCCTCCAGTTCAGAGCGGATCAGCCGAATGTAGTCCACCGCAACCAGATCGACGCCGTCCAGGTCCGGGTTGTGGCGCAGCGGCGAGTTCAGCAGGAATTCGCGGTAAGACGCCGCCGCCTGCTCGATACCGGTCCACTGACCGTCAACGAACGCACAGTTGGCGGCGACGATGCTCAGCGTGGATTCTCGGCCCCCGCGGTCATTGGCGACAACCAAGTCCACCGCGGCCTCAGGCCCGTGGGCGATGCTGTACGCCGACATCAGGACGCGCCGGCCGTGTCCGACTCGCCCGTGGGGTGGGTGACGATCGAGGACTCGTCCAGCGACGCCGTCACGTGTTTGAACTGTTCACTGGTGAAGCTCTTGGCCAGCGCCAAGGCCGCGTCCGCGTCCGCCAGGTCGCGGAAGCCACCGACCAAAGTGGCAACTGCGACACGAACACTCGGGTCTTCGGCGCTCTCGTCGTAGGTCAAACCAACCACAGCGTCATTGCCGGAGCCCATCACGAAATCGCCCTTGTCGGCGAAGAAGCTCTTGATCTCAGCCCCGACAGCCTCAATGGCCTCGTCGACAACGCCGCCACGGACGTCGTCCCAGGGCACCAACTCTGCTGTGAAGAACACCGGAATAGCCATGGTGGTTAAGTCTCCTCGATTCGTACGGTCGAGTTTAAAGCGTAGCAGTGGCCACAGCGCATTCTGCCGCCGCGACACAAGCCTCGCACGACGAAAAGCAGGACAGTCCGAGCCCTGGCAGCGGAGCCCTGTTTCAGCTCACAGCCCAGCGGAGCGGGCCGCCGTCACCCGGGTATTCCCACCGCACAAACACAATGTTCGTCCCTTGCGGGACGTCGAAAGCCACCAGCCCGCGGGTGCATTCCGAGGGCAACAGCGTCCCGGTACCGGTGATCGACGGGCTGAACGGTGGCCGCGAGGAATCGAATGGCTTGTACTCGTGGTGTTCAGCGTCGACGAGGCTGAACCCGTAG
The DNA here is from genome assembly GCF_003284925.1 of Mycolicibacter senuensis. Classification (GTDB taxonomy): domain Bacteria; phylum Actinomycetota; class Actinomycetes; order Mycobacteriales; family Mycobacteriaceae; genus Mycobacterium; species Mycobacterium algericum_A. The sequence continues at coordinate 115,061 of NZ_QMEX01000001.1, read as the reverse complement.
CCGGTCTTGTTGATCGGCTCCGATCCGGCACACAGTTCACCGTCGAGCACCGCCCACTGGCCCTTCTCTGCCGGGAAATCGGGACTCCGATTCGTCGGGTACTCGAACGAGTGCGGCGTGATCGTCGCCCCGGCACCAGTCGTCTGGCCGTGCCCGACAACCGGATTCAGGTCAGGGAAACCACCTTCGGAGCCGACTGTCGGCGATGCCGGACCCGCCTCGGCTTCACCGGTGTTCACGCTCGGCGTGGAGTGGGCCGTTATTCCGGTCGAAGTCCCCGCAGGGCTGCCACCGGAGCTGCAGCCCGCCAGGAGCAGGCCGCCGACCAGGACGTGGAACGCTTTCGCTTTCACGGCTTAAGCCGGATCTGCGGGCTGGGCGCCGGCGCCGCCAGCCCCGCCTAGTCCGCCGGTCCCGGCCGGACCGGTGCCACTGGTTCCCGGGGTTCCTGCTGTCCCGGCCTGGTTCCCGGAGCTGCCGCCATCGCCGCCATCGCCGCCGGCGCCGGCGAGTCCATTGCCTTGGAAGGCTCCGGCGCCACCGCCGCCGTTACCGCCGTTGCCGCCATCGCCAGCGTCAGCCCCGTGCTGGCCGGTGCCCCCTCTCCCGCCGTTGCCGCCGATGCCCCCATTCCCATCGGCAGCACCGTTGCCGCCAGCACCGCCGTTGCCGCCGTCGCCGCCGGTGTAGCCAGTTCCGTACCCGTAGCCGCCGTCACCGCCGCCGCCGCCTGAGCCGCCGGTGCCGGAACTCCCCACGGCCCCGCCCAGCAGCCCGGCTGCCTTCCCGGCTACTCCGCCATCGCCACCGACGCCGCCGTTACCACCGTCGGTACCGTCACCGGGGGTGCCTGGATAGACAAGGAGCTGAGGCAGGCCGTTGCCAGCGCGGCCGCCGTTACCGCCATCGCCGCCGTTGCCGCTGTTTCCGGCAATCGATCCACCGTCACCGCCCCTGCCGCCATCACCGCCGTTGGCGCCGTCTGCGCCGTAGACGGTGGTGAAACTACCTGTAGGGATGGAGTTGAAGTCAGATCCGAAGCTGGCACCGGACCCACCGATGCCACCGTTACCGCCGTTGCCGAAAAGGCCTGCGCTACCACCGGCTCCACCTGCGGCGCCGTCTCCACTGAAGTCCCAGTAGCCCCACGGATTGACGTCGGGGCCGCCCCCGGTACCGCCGACGCCGCCGTTGCCGAACAGCCATCCACCGTTGCCACCGGCCCCGCCGGCGACGGCCACCGCGGCGTTTGAGTCCTCGTCCACCGGTTGCAGGTAGCCAGCGCCTCCGGCACCGCCATTGCCGAGCATTCCGGCTGATCCGCCGGCGAAACCTGCCGCGCCGTCGCCGCCGTCGCCGAAGAACCAGCCGCCGTTCTGGGCCGCGGCCCCGCCGATGATTTGCCCATCCTCGTTGGTGATCACCGTCGAGTCAGCACCGTTGCAGATCAGCCCACAGTGATTGTCGAAGGCGAACCAGGCGTTGATCGGGTTCAACCACCACAGGTTGTCGTTGATGTAGTCCTCCAGGTGGGCATGCAGGCCACCCTCACCGTTCGCGCCGATCCAGAACAGGTTGAACGTCTCCGCGGCCGAGACCGACGTGTCAGCGGCGACACCAGGATCCGCGGCGCCGAAGCCGACCATGTCGAGCAGGTCCTCGACACCGGACTCGGCGTGCACAGTCGCCGTACTGATCGGTGACAGCAACCCGAACGCCGCGAATGCCCCCGCTGCGCCGACGGCAGCCACCGCCCGGCCCCCTGTACGCCTACCTGTCGTCATGCTGTCGCCCCTCCGGTGACTCAACCCAACCTGACTGTCACCTTAACAATTGGTGAGCGCCCCGCTTTCTCTGGTAACACAACGCAAGCCGCACCGCTGCTCTATACGGCACCGCAGCGAGAGCAGTAAGCTGATAGCGCCTGTTGCGTTGAGCTTCAGGAAGTGAGCCCGAGACCCGGCCGGACGACCGCGGCGCTCGGGCTTCGCGCATTCCCAGGAGTCTCACAGCCCAACAGATCACGGCCCTGGCCCTCGCCTACTGCGGAATCGGCTCCAACCCACCCTCGCGCTGCAGCAACGCAATGAACTCGTCAGCGATGCCTGGCGCCGCCGCCACGATCACCTCACCGCCGCCGAGCTCCGGTCCGGGCAGCACGATCCGCGCACCCGCCTCCGCCGCGATCAGGGAACCCGCCCCGTAGTCCCACGGATTGCCCCCATGCTCGTAGTACACGTCCAGACGCCCGGCCGCCACCATGCACAGATCCAGGGCTGCCGAACCCATCCGGCGCACGTCGCGCACCGCCGGCAGCACCCGGGCCAGCAGCGCCGCCTGAGCCGCCCGATGCCGCGTCGAATACCCGAACCCGGTGCCCAGCAAGGCCACCGACAGCTCGGTAACGTCGGTGCAGCGCAGCCGTGTAGTGCCCTGCCGGCCACTGACATGAGCTCCCAACCCGAGGCCGGCTGAGTAGATCCGCTCACCAACCACGTCCGCGACCGCGCCGGCAATCGACACCCCACCAACCATGGCCGCCACCGACACCGCATAGATCGGGACGCCGTACATGAAGTTCACGGTGCCGTCGATCGGATCGACCACCCACGTGACCGCGTCGGGGCCACCACCGGACACACCGCCGGTGTCACCGCCCTCCTCACCCAGCACCGCATCACCGGGCCGCAAATCAACGAGCCGATCCCGGATCAGACGCTCAGCCTCGGTGTCGACCACCGTCACCGGATCAGTCGGCCCACTTTTCGTCTGGACCAGATCGGAAGCCAGCCTGCCGGCACCTGCACCGAACACCTCGGCACGCCGGCGCCGCACAAATTCCGACGCCTCGGCCACCAACTCCTCGGCCGTAGACCTCAACCGGGCAGGTGCACTACTGAGATTCGCCACGAGGAAATAGCAACACATCCGGCACTCTTAGACACTGCGCTTGGGCTTCGCGCTTGTCTGCGCCGGACGCAGCTGCCGCGTCAGCCAGGACCGCTCTCCCCGGACCGTCAACCCTTGGCCGGCCACATCCCGAATCAACGGCTCGCCAGCGGCGATCGCGGTACGAAGATCGGCCTCCGTGTACACCACAGCCCGGGCATCGTTGCCCGTCCACAAACTCACCGCCCGGGTCAGGTCACTCACCTGCTGATCCCAAACATCCGAATCATCCTGCGGGCGAGCACTCTTCGCTGGTCGCCCGCGCACCAGAAACTGGTCGATGTCACTGTCCAGGCTCATGCGGCCGGTCGCCGCCGACCCGAAGACCGCGGCATAGATCGGGGGCTCCTGCCACTGGCCCAGGTGCTCCGCGATGCGTTCCAGGAGCGTGCTGGCCAGCCGGGTAAGAGCCAGGATTGGCTCGGCCGCAAGGTGTTCACTGTTGAACAGGTAGGTGTTGGTTCGGCCGACCTGGCTCTGCAGGACCACGCCCTGCGCCACCAGTCGTGCGAGCACCTTGCGGATGCCTTCACCGGATGCGGTGGCGACGATGCGCCGAATCTGGCTGATGGTGAATGCCTCGCCGCTCACCGCGGCCAGCACTGCGAGCACGTCGCCGTCGAGCGTCGGGGTGACACTCGCGAATGGTCGATTCAACTGCATCAGCCACCACCCCTAACTGCAACTATAGTTGGATGTTCCCAACTATAGTTGCTTCCCGCCGGGTCGGCGCGCCTCCAGGACAACCCCACCCGACGCCCGACCCGTTCCCTGCCTTAATAGCCATGCCCCGCCGTAGAATTCAGGCATGTTTCAGTCGATCCATGCAAGCCACAACCAGCTGCTGTACCTCGCCTGGATGCACGACATAAACGACATTGCCGACGACGTCCGCGACGACCGCCTGGAAACCATCACCAGCTCCGACAGACAAATAGTCTTCTGGTTCACCACCCACCGAACCGTCCAGATCATCAACCGACCCGCAGCCGAAATGCTAGTCGCTGCAACCGCCTTCACCGCCCGAGACGTTCCGCTGCTGCGCGGCAGTGTCGTCATCACCGGACGCGATCACAATGGAGACCCCGCAGGCCTCAGCGACGAGCAACTGAGCTGGCTGCCAAACCTGGAGCTCCGTGGCCGCGACACGCGAATCCTCGACCGGCGACTCGCTCGCGCTCGCCGACACCGACTCGCTCAATCAGCAGCAGCCCGGCTTTAGCAGTGTGGGTGAGCGCGACCGGGCTCATCTCCCGCGGCGACTCGAGCGACAGCAGCGCGTTCCTCATCCGTTGGCGGATGAATTCGTAGATGAACCCTGCCCCACCACCGGTCGATCACCGCCTCGACACGGGCCAAGTCGAAGTCCTCATCGGCTGCAGCGAGCGCAGTACGGAACTCGCCTTCGAAGTCGACCAGGTCATCCGGTGCGTACTCAGCCAGTGCAGCCCGAATCGCGGGTCCCGATCGTTGCACCTGAATAGCCCCGGCCATGGCTCCATGCTGCCAGATTTGAGTAGCGAAATACCGGACTCTCGCGCCGCTGCGGGAGGTCCGGGCGAGGCTGCGGCAGCTTGCAGAAGAACAAGCCAGGCCGTACCTAGCGGCGTCGGCGGATCGCCTCGGCCCCAGCCTGCTCGAGTGTCTTGAAAAGTCGTCGTATTGAGTCGGGCAGGTTGTGGCGTAGGCGAATCCGGCCGAGAAGACCAGCGAGCCGCGGCGGCGGTTGGCGGACCTGCGATCGGCTGGCGACAACATTAGGCAAGGCTTCCACAAAGACCGCGAGAGTAACGCAGCCGGGAAGCGCTGCCGCTGGAGCCAATATCGCGTCGAATCCAGCAACGCGGGCTGCGGCCGCGACGGCCTGCGTGGCAGCGTAATCGTCCGAAACCAGCTCGCTTTCACCCAAATTGAGATGCGAGCGTGTTCTCCTATCGGTGAGATCGAGGACCTCGAGATCGACCGTGACTCGGCCGATGCGGCGCCGGATCTCGAAGGGGTCGACACCATCATCAACGAAGTGCCGGAAGAGCTCGGCCCATGCGCCCTGCTCCCGACTGGAGGCGTACCAGACGCCCGGCTCACCGGCGCAGTGGTAGCGGCCCGGACCTCGGGCAGGGCTCGCGCAGGAAACGACGGGGCGCCGTGTAGGGCCTTGGTGCCAGTAGCTGCCGGTCAACCTGCGCCGCGGCGCCGTCGCGATCGCCCTTTCGAGGCTCAAACGTAGGAGCCGTCGACGAAGGCTTCAGCTGCGCCGCGCACCTCGTCGTAGCGGTCCTGGGCCAGCAAGTCGATCGGACGTTGGCCGCTAAGGAGCCGATTCATTGCGTGCAGCCATTGACCGACGCCGCGAGGGGTTAGGGAGTCCGAGAGCAGCAAGACAAGGTCGCGGAGCTGTGCGAGCTGGTCGTACCGATCGGCGCGGATGTCGTTGGTACGCCACCCGCGCACAGCGCGGTCTGACACGCGGGTGACTGCGGCGACGTCGAGCTGCGAGATCCCGAACGGCTTCAGCGCGTCCACGATCTCGCTGGCTTCGATTGCTCGATCCAATGTGGCGGCCATCTCAGCCCCTCCCCACTTCCGGTTTTGCTACCGGTAATACTACCGGAATCGTGGTTGTGGTGGCCATGCCATGCTCACCACCCGGATCAAGGGAACAGGTTCTCCGCAATCCACACCGCAACCTCGGCGCCGCGGTACTGGTGCATCGCGACCCCTTCGACGAAGTCGGCAGCCACGACGTCACGCACTTTCAGCGGGCGGAAGCCCTGAAGCCGCAGATACGTCTTGGTTGCAATCCAGGCCGTCCGCTTATTCCCGTCGCTAAACCCATGAGCTGCCACTATTCCTTCAAGGAGCGCCCCAGCCTGTCCCGCGACGGTGGGATGCAGTGGCGCGCCGTCAAACGTGTGGAAAGGCCTGGCTAGGGCGCTCTCCAAGCTGCCGCGATCGGTGACGTGCGCTATTCCACCGGTGACGCCGCGGTTGATCTCAACGAGGTCGTCGATGCCGATTGGGAGTTCAGTCACCGCTCTGCAAGAAGCTCGAGGGTGTCGCGTTCAATCGCGATCTCCTCGCGGATGATCTCGTTGATGCTGAGCCCAAGGCTGTCGTGCGTGCGGCGCACTGGCGGGAACGACGCCAGCGCATCCTTCGGACTGAGCAGCTCGGACATAGCGCCAATCCTATCCAGGCTGGTTTAGCTCGGTTAGGGGTTGATGTCAGCGAGTGCGTTGGCGGCGTAGGCGGCGTCGTCGAGGCGCCCCAACGCCAGGGCCTCCATGCCTTCCTCGTACCAGAAGGTTGCCAGCACCGCCGGGTAGTCGTCCGGGCGCTCCATCACCCGATTCCCGGAACCCCAGCGGGCCGCCCACAGCCTGGCTGTGGCCTCGGCGGGATCGGTCGGGCTGCCGTCGTTGAACCGCCACGCCCGCCCGAACGCGGCCAGGGCGTCCGCGGCCTGCTGCGGGGCGATCCGCGGCCATTCGACTGTCATCCGCGGTCGGGTCGCCGGAGACGCCTTGTGGGTGGCGATCAACGCCTCTGTCTGCGTCTTGGACTGCACGACTTCCACGACATCTCCCGCCTGTGCCGGCGACAGCGTCCCATCGGTGGTGTCGTTGCTGACCAGGTAGTCGAGGTCACCCAGCAGGTGTGGGTAGGAGTCGGCCGCGGCAACCAGCTTCATCGCCGGCCGCTCGTTGCCACTCCACTCCGCGAAGAAACTTCCGGTCGGGTCGATGAGGCCGCCGAGCAGTTCGATACCCGAGGGCACCTTGACGTTCATCGGGATCAGTGACAGGCCGTCGGTGGTGGCCATGACGTAGCGGATCCGCTGCGTCGGCAGGCCGGGCTCCTCGTAGATGAACACGCCGATGGCTACCTTGACCGTCGTCCATGCCATCCCCGGCCGGTCCCGGAATGCCTTCAGTACCCCGGCGAGGTGCTCGTGGGCCACGGCCTGCTCCGGCGGCAGCACCGCAAGACGCTCGGAGTTGGAGTTGGCTGACCCAGCAGGGTCGGCGAACAACGACGATGCGGCCGCTTCGGTCTTGGTGGTGGTGCTGGTGGGCAGCAGCATCGGCGCGGCCGCAGCTGCCGCACCGCCGGCCGCCATCGCGGGGATCGACGCCGGCGCACCCATCGCACCCATACCGGCACCGGCGCCCATTGCACCCATCGGCGGCATCGGGGTGAACCCGGCCGCGCCCGGCGGGTAAGCCCCCAGGGCGCCACCCACCTGCTGCTGACCACCAGGCCCCCCGGCACCGCCGGTGTTGGGCCCTGAGGCGGGGCTGGTCACCCCGGGCGCATCAGCGACACCGGCGTGGGACGCCGAGTACGTCGCCTGATGCGGGATCGACTCGTCACCGGACAGTTCAGTGACCGGAGCCGACACCACAGGCGGCGTCGCGGTGATCGTCGGCGCCGCCGGTGACGGCGGCCCCACCAACGGCGTCGGATTGTTCAAGCTCGGATTCGCATTGGCGGGACTGTACGGATTGGTCAGGGTGGTGCTGGCGCCGCTGCCGTTGTGGCCGAGGCCACCCCCGGTGGCACTGGCCAACGACTTGTCATCGTCCTTGAAGGACAGCCCTTTCCCGTCGTCGAGGCCACCGCCATCACTCGACGACGAGTTGGCGTCAAGCAGCTTGTCGAGTGTCGCTGAGTCCAACGACTGCGCCCCGCCGCCACCATTCCCGCCCGCCAGCTTGCCGATGGTGTCGCCGGCGGTTTTGGCGATATCCGCACCCGGAGTCTGCGTCGGCATCTGAGGCATCTGCGGCGGCTGCATCGGCATACCACTACCGCCCATTGGCATACCGCTCATCGGCATGCCACCCATCCCGCTCATCGGCGAGGATTCCGCCGCCGACGGTAGCGACGACGCCGGCGTACCCGCCATCTCCGTGGGCAGCGTCGGCGGTGGGATAGATGCGGCCGGCGCTGCCGGCCCGCCCGCACTAGCTGGGGCCGACAGTGGCGAAGCTGGCGCAGTGGGGGGGGTCAGGCTCGGTGCTGGAGGCAAGTCCGGCGACGACAGGCCTGGGGATGACAACCCGGGTGGCGTCAACCCGGGTGGCGTCAACCCACCATTGGGGAAATTCGACGGCAGACCGTCCGGACCCGACGCCTCGGTCCCCGCCGTGGGGGCCGACAGTCCCCCCTTCGGGAGTTGAGGCATCAACGGTGGCTTCGTACCCAGCGCAATCCCGGTGGCCACCTGCGACTTGGCGGTGTACAGGGTGGTCGCTGCCTGCTCCACCACGCTATGGGCCGCCTGCAAGCTGGAGTCCTTCTGTGCCTGAGTGTGAAATTCGGTCTTGGGGGCGACGTGGTCGATTGAGTGGATCGCCACCGCGCCGTTGATCGCCTTTTTTGCGGTGGTGATCGCACCCGCATAGGCGGTCAGCCACCCCGCAATCTGCTGATGCTGCAGTGCCCGATCGCTGAGTTCCCCGACATGGATCCCGAATTTCGTCGCGATGCCCTCGGCGGCCTCGCCCTCCATCTCATCGAGCGCGTAGTCCCGCCCGTGCCCTGCCGTCTGCGACGCATCATGCAGCAGGCCTGCGAGCCTCAGTTGTTCCTTCGCGGCATCGTGCACAGCGGTCTCACTGTCGGTCGGCCAGGAGCTACCGATGACCTCCTCAGCACCCGCCATTTCAGACTTCGGCTCGTCGCCTGCGCCACTCATCCTGCCCCCGATCCCGACACCCAGCGTCGCATCCGCGCTCGCCGCTACCTCCCGATAAGTGTAATTGTCGGGATCAGCGATTCAAGGGCATGAACACGCTGCTCAGCCGATCACGCAGCCAGGAAAGCCACAGGTCAGGAGGCTCAGCCGCGACTATGCCTAGGCGCTGGGCTGAAAATGCGCGATAATATCGAGGAACGCCGACAAACCCGCGCTCATAGGGGGGTGATGACCATGCGCACATTGAAGACCGCCGCGGCCGCGATCGCCGGTGCGCTGACGCTGATCACCGCCCCTACTGCAAGCGCGAGCCCGCCTCTGCCTCCCACCCGCGACCTCGCTCCGGGCATCCCGATCGTCACCACGAACGCGGCCGCCGACGACGGAGGCACGTGCACTGCCGGCTGGTTGGTACACACACCTGAGGGTCGGCAGGGATTCCTTACTGCAGGACACTGCGACCGAGGCGGCGCCGCTTGGTACAACACTGCTGCCGGACAGTTCGAAGCGCTTGGCGCGTTCACCCGGACCGTCCACGGTGACACCGCCGAGGACTCCGACATTGCGCTCGTGGAGCTAACCGGCACCGCACCGTCCAACTCCTCGATTATCGACATTCGGCCAGTCACTGGTGCGGCTAATGCCCTCCGGGTCTCCGTCGGAGACACGCTATGCAAGTACGGGGCTACAACTCGTCTCCAGTGCGGGGCGGTTAGCTACGTCAGCCCCACCCAGGTCGTCTTCGGGGCAGATACCGAGGGCGGGGATTCAGGTGGCCCGGTGTATCTCCGTCACGCTGACGGGTCCGCCACGGCGATCGGAATCACTATCCGAGCCAACGACTCCGGCACCGTCGCTGAGTTCATTACTCCCTGGCTCAAGAAGTGGGATTTGAGTCTTGACAAGACCCGGATCGGCCCCGCGCCGTTGCCAGCTCGATACCACGGCGGCCGGTAAAACATCTCATCTGGAATGCCGCCAGGGAGGCGCTGGCTCTCCCTGGCGGCATTCCGGCCATCCAACCAACCCCGCGTCCACGGGGAACACGGGCGCAAGCAGCGACTCCGGCGGCCCTGTCCACGGATCACCCCCGCTTGCGCGGGGAACCCCATACACGCGTGGGCTGGACTTGTAGGTGCCGCGCACACACACCAGAGACCGCACTTTCGACTCTCCCGTACACGCGTGGGCTGGACGGAACCAGCGAAGCGGGCGGGTAGCTCGGTCCTGCGAGGCTCTCCCATACACGCGTGGGCTGGACCAACGACTTGTCATCGTGGCCTCCAGTGCGGCGACGTGAGCTATGTCGACGACACCGGCGTCGTCTTCGACGTGAAGGCAGCTGGCGGCGACTCCGGCGGCCCGGTCTACTACCGCCACGCCGATGGGACCGCAACCGCAGTCGGAATCGCCATCCGGGGCGACGAAACGACCACGGTCGCGGAATTTGTCGGCCCGTGGCTGGCGCAATGGGGTCTGACGTTGGACAAGACCCGAACCAGCCCCATGCCGTTGCCCGCTCGGTACCACGGCGGCCGGTAAAACACCTGGCTCTCCCGGCGACATTCCGGCCATCCAGCCTGTACAGCGCTGGCATCTGCCGGCGCTCCAGAGTCCAGAAATACCCGGCCCTGTACGGACAGCAGTGTTTGATGTCCTCAGATGCTTGGAATGACTTGTGAGGACGCATGCCTGCGCAGTGGATCGTCGACGCGACATCAGCACTCGGTGATGTCTGCAAGAAGAAATTGGCCGGCCCAGGAGAAGCCGAGGCCGCGATCCGAGCCCCCATTGAAGAACTGCTCGCCGCCGCCGGCCAGAACCTGTCGCTGACAGTCGTTCCTCACGACGAAGTCAGCGATAAAGACCGCGGTGTCCGCCCGGATTACGCGATCCGGGTCGACGGTGCGATCACCGGCTACCTGGAGGTCAAGAAACCGGGGGCGAATCTGGACCCCGAATCGTTCACCGGCCACAACAAGCGCCAATGGGAACGCCAACGCGACTTCCCAAACTTGATCTACACCAACGGGACCGAATGGCGGCTCTACCACCACGGCGACCCAGTCGGAGAGCCTGTCCACCTGGCCGGTGGCGCACTGCGTACCGCCGGGACGAAACTCACCTGCGGGGACGACTTCGAGGTCCTCCTGACTGACTTTCTGCGGTGGGACCCGGTCGACATCACCGGCGTCGTCACACTCGTTCGCGAGGTCGCACCGCTGTGTCGGCTCCTGCGCGGGGAAGTCCTCGACCAGCTCGCCCAAGAAACCCGCGCGATCGCGGCCGGCGCCAAAGAAGCCGACCAGCCGTTCCACGGCCTGGCCCGCGACTGGCGCGCCCTGTTGTTTCCCACTGCCACCGATGACGTCTTCGCCGACGGGTACGCCCAGGCCGTCACCTTCGCCCTGCTGCTGGCCCGCACCGAGAACATCGACCTTGTTGCCGCCGGCAGTCTGCACGAGGTTGGCACCAAGCTAGCCGGGCAGCACTCCCTGATGTCACGTGCCCTGCAGCTGCTCACCGACTACGTTGCCGCTGACTTCCGGGTAACACTGGACTTGCTGGTACGCGTGATCGGCGCGGTCGACTGGCCGAAAGTCCGTGCCGGAAACCGCGATACATATCTGCACCTCTACGAACGGTTCCTCAGCGAATATGATCCAGAGCTGCGTAAGCTCTCCGGTTCCTACTACACACCGCACCAGGTCGTCGAGCAGATGGTGCGCCTTTCCGAAGACGTTCTCGTCCAACGACTGGACCGGCCCGAGGGGTTCGCCGACCCCTCGGTGGTGATCGCCGACCCTGCGATGGGCACCGGTGGGTATCTCCAGCAGGTCATCGAGCACGTCGCTGAACGCGTCGAGGCCCGCGACGGCAAGGGCGCTGTCGCCGGCGCGGTGACCGACCTGGCTACCCGGCTCTACGGCTTCGAACTGCAGATGGGGCCGTTCGCCGTCGCCGAGCTGCGCGCCACCGACCTGCTCGCTGATATCGGTGCCACCCTGCCACCCAGAGGACTCGGCCTGTTCGTCACCGACACCCTCGACGATCCCTACGCGGAGCAGACCCAACTGGGCTCCGGGCTGGAGCTGATCAGCCGCTCCCGCAAGCGCGCAGCCCGCGTCAAAGCGAAGACGAAAGTGACTGTGGTAATTGGCAATCCGCCCTATCATGAACGTGCCGAGGGAATGGGTGGCTGGGTTGAGCGGGGTAGCGGCGCCGATCCCTACAAGCCGCTCGACGATTTCCGGGCCGAAGGAAACGGCCGCCACGAATTCAACCTGAAGAACCTGTACGTCTACTTCTGGCGTTGGGGCACCTGGAAAGTCTTCGACGCCAACAAAGCCCAGTCCAACGGCGACACCGGAATCGTCTGCTACATCACCACATCGGGCTACCTGCGCGGCCCCGGATTCAAAGGGATGCGCGAATATCTGCGTCGTAACACCACCGAAGGCTGGATCATCGACGTCTCACCCGAAGGACAACGACCTGACGTTGCCACCCGAATTTTCCCCGGCGTGCAGCAGCCCCTGGCGATCGCCATTTTCACGCGAACGCCGGACTGCGATCCGCAGATTCCCGCTCAGATTCACTACACCGCCGTGCACGGTCCCCGTGCCGAGAAGTACGACGCCCTGGCCAAGCTGAACGTCGACGACATGCAGTGGCATCCGACGCGCACCACCTGGCAGGCCCCGTTCACGCCCGCCGCCCGGTCGCAGTGGGACGACTACCCGGCGCTCAACGACCTGATGCCGTGGAGCAGCACAGGAGTTACCGCCAACCGCAACTGGCCGAGTGCCCCCACGCCCACCGTCCTCAAGGAACGGCTACGACGACTCATCTCCGAGTCGGACCCGGCACGCAAAGCCGTGCTGTTCAAAGCAACACGCGACCGCAGTCTCTCGTCCACCAACGCGCCGCTGTCTGCAGACACCGAGCAGACGACCGACCGACCGTTCACCGCGGAAACCCTGCGCTACGCCGCTGGCGCACACATCGCCCGGTACGGTTCACGATCGTTCGATAGGCAATGGATCGTCGCCGACAGTCGACTGCTCGATCAGGCCCGCCCACCGCTGTGGGCGGCCCGCGTCCCAGGGCAGGTGTTCACTGTCGAGCAGCACGCAGAGCCCATCAGCGATGGCCCCGGAACGGTGTTCTCTGCGCTGATCCCCGATGCCCACCACTTCAACGGACGAGGTGGCCGAACACTGCCGCTGCTGCATCCCGCTGGCCGACCAAACCTGGCCAAAGGACTCCTTGGGGCACTCTCGACGATCAGTGAACGCGAACTATCGGCGCACGATCTACTCGCCTACATCGCCGGCGTCACCGCGCACCCCGGATTCACCGAACACTTCACCGACGAACTGGAAACTCCGGGAATCCGCATTCCGATCACTACCGACCCCAACCTGTTCCAGCAGGCCATCGAGATCGGTCGCCATGTGATCTGGCTGCACACCTACGCCGAACGGTTCACCGACACCCACGGCAGCGACGTCCGATACCCCGCCGGCGACTCGCGCCGCATCACCAACCTGACCGCTGTCAACGCCATGCCGTCAGCAATGACCTACGACCCCGATACCGCCACCATCCACCTCGGCGGCGGCTCATTCGGCCCTGTCCCACAGTCGGTTTGGGACTACACTGTCGGGGGCCGTGAAGTCCTCAAGTCCTGGTTCAACTACCGCAAAGCGAACCCGACCGGGCGCAGGACCAGCCCCTTGGACGACATCAACGCCACGACCTGGCCGACGGAGTGGAACGGCGAGCTCATCGACCTGCTGTCGGTCCTCAGTCGCCTCGTCGAGGGGGAGCCCGCACAGGCCGCGCTGCTCGACGCCATCCTGGCCAAACCGGTTGCGAGCTACGCCGACCTCGCCGCCGCCGGAGTGACCTGGCCTGGCCACAATGCCAACGACGTACAGCGCAGACCCAACTACGCGGAGGCAGACCAGGATCAGCAGCCCGGCGGCGTGGACGGACAGCTCGGCTTCACATTCGGCGGCAACTGAGGCCCCGCCCGCCCATCGAGGCCGTTGCAACTGTCGTTTGGGGGCGCTCAGGGCGCTGGGGGGTACTGGCCCTGGACTCGTTGAAGGATCCGCTTCATGGTGGAGATGAGTTCGCGCTCCATCATCGGCGGTATCGGCCCGTTGCGGCCGAGTGCGAGAATCGTTTCCGGTAGCTCACCTAATTCGGCTAATGCTTGATCTACGACAGGGTTTGGTGACTTCCTTGCTGCTGCCGCTACGGGCGGAAGTACCTGCCCGAGCACGGTCAAAAGGGGATCAACCCCTGGCGCGAGAATCTGGTCACGCAGCCGCAGCCAGTCCGGGTTCTCGTATGCGTCTGGGACTCCGGCGCACCGATAGACGGCTTCGGCCAGCGTGCGTCTTAGCTTGGTCGGCAGGGGTGCCGGTGCGTACTCGAGGATGGCATCAGCTAGCGCGACAACCTCGTTGACCGGCATGGTGATGTGGCCTGGCGGCACCGTCTGCACCCACGGCCGCGGTGGTGTCCCCCCGCTCACGGCAGTGCCGGCATCGGCTGTATCCAGAATGTGCAGCTGGGCATACCTGAACCATAACGACGGTCGGGCAGCTGTAGTTGCCTTGGCGTGCGTTCGGTAGGTCTTTCACACGGTTCTAGCGGTCAGCGGTTCAATGCCCGACACGCGGCAGAATGCTTGCCACGCTCAGGTCCGTCCGCTTACGGCGCACTTTCTCCGTTGAGGCTTTCGGCGTTGCTCACGGTGTCGGCGATCGCTGCCCTTATTAAGCTCGCCAACTCCGTTGAAACGTCACCGTTTACGTTAATCCGCACCCCATACCGGATCTCCCCGTTCTGTGCTTGCTGGCCGAGGAGTTCTACTGTCCCGACGCCGGGCTCCTCGTAGATTGGTGAGAAGGTCAGATCCCGCAGAATTCCATGGGGTGTCCTCACCCACTCGCCAACCACAGCATCACTTGGCACTTCGAGGTCGCCGAACACAACCTGTCGAAGATCCTCGTCGGTGATCTCGTCACCACTACCGGATGTGCTCATCTTCGCCTCACTACTCCTGAACCCCCCGTGTGTCGCCAAGGAAATTCCTCACCCATTGCACGCCGAATTCGGGCGCGAATCGCCGTAGGTCATAGGTTGCGATGAGCCCATAGAGGTCCCCACGCCGGGGCCGCAGCTCATCGGTTTCGCCGAAGTGGCCTTGCATCAGCGCCGCGGCCGTATCTTTCTCGTCGAAGTTGCCTTGCAGTAGCGCCACGGATGTATCGCTCACCCGCGCGAAGCCGATCCATTCAGGATGGATTTCGCCATGCCGGTTGGCGATGTCGAAGCCATTCGCCAAGCACATCACAACATTTGGGGTTACCTGTCGAATCGCCACGATCTCGTGCGCGGTCCAGGTGCCGTACCCGAAAAACCTTCGTACCCACTCTGGCGACAGGGCGCCGAACAGGTTCGGCCAGGTCACGTACGTATCGATGACCCAGCCGAGCCCGGCGCTGAACATCCAGACCGGCCCGTTGTCAGTACCCCTGAACTCCAGCCTTGACGGTTCTTCTCCAGGCCATGTGACATCGACGCCCAAGCTGGTTGCTCGGCTCGCCGGGTCGGTCACTACTTCATCGACTTTGTCCCCGATTGTGGGTGCCTGAAGGGCTGACGAGCGCAGCTTCGGCGCAGGCAGGGGGGAATTCGTCGACGATGGGGTGAGCGCCTGCCGCCACCACGGCGTTCGTTGATCCATGCGCTCGGCAGCAGCACCTACCCACATGACGCGGACGCCTCCCATTGAGACCGTTGCGGTCATGGTTTCGCTCCGCCTTTCATCCCTCGTATTGCTCGAGCGTGGTTCTTGTTGATGAGCTTTGCAGTTGATACCGACATTTCGGTTGCTGCGATACTCGCCGGGGCACCTCAACGACGCCCCCTGCTACCGCCGAGCGGAGAGAGTGCACTGCGAGGCTGCCGGCCGTCCCGAGTCGACGGTCCCTGGCGGTGCCTACGGGCACCGCTTCAAGCGCCGCCGGGCACGTGCGCGCTCCGCGGACGGCATTCAGCGTTCGCCACACCGACCACCGTCTCGTCGGACGTAGTCGCAACGTCCCAGCGATAACGGCCAGCTGGGTCGAACTGCTCACGAACCCTCGGCAGGTCTATGCGAGCCTCGCGCGCAGTCGCGTACGGGCCGGCGATCGGGAAGGTCGTCAGGCCGTCGGTGGCAGTGATGAGTGCCCTGCAGCCGGTCCGGCGTGCAATTAGCCAGGCGGCGGAGGCTGCCACGGCGAACACGAGAAGCGCTGCACTTACGTGTGTGAGCGTCAGGCCTGGCTCGGAACCGGCGCCGTGGGAGCGCTGCAGGCTCCCTCCGGCTATACCGGGCGCAGCTGCGAGCAAGAACGCTGGTATCGGCCACCACGTTCGCACTGCTATCCCCCTCGAGTGGGATTACCGCCCGGACTCTGCTAGTTCCTTGACCCTCGGGTCTACCGGCCGCCCGGTCTTCTTGCTCGCGGCCACTGCGGCTTGGGCAGCCGCACGGGCGACTCGCAGACTAGGCGGGGTCTGTCTGGGTTCCCTCGGCGCCGGTGGTCTCCGAACCGCCATCGTCGTCCTCCTGGCCAATTAGGCTCAATGCCCGCTGCTCCGCGATGACCTGCACCATGTCGGAGTCATCCTTGGTGGCCAGTGTAGAGCGCATCAGCATCGTCAGGGCTTTCCAGCCGAGTTCGGCTTGTCCCTCGTCTGCACTGAAGGTGCGCTCGAACGACCATGCAGTTCGGCGCCACCATTCGCTGCGCCGGTCGGCCCGGTTCTTCTGCTGCCAGGTGATGATCACCCCGAGCGCGCCGAGACTGCCGACTAACAGTGTTACCCACGCCTGCACGGCTTCTCCCTCTGAGCGCTGCTGGTGATGGCGGTACTGGTCCTGCATGCCAGGCACTGTCTCACTGAAATGTGCCACGTGGGGAAATTACGGGCTCCTCCTTCCTTGTCGCCGAGCGGTGACACACTCAGGGATGTGGCCATTGGCGGCGACCCCGAGGAACTGACCGAGGCAGAGCGGGCGCGTTACCGCGCCGCTCGCGCGGCCTCCAGCGAGCTTGGCGCGGCATTCGAGTCCGGTGATGCCGACGAGCGCCGAGCTGCCGCCGGCCAGCTGCTGCAGGCAATTTCGCGGCTAGATCCGAAGACAACCGTGGACAAGCTGCACATCCCGGATGATGCGGGCGAGCATGCGGACCCGTTGCGGCGAATCATCCTCCGGATCCCAGATGGGTGGGGTCGCTGGATCAGCACCGGCCCCGGCTGGTACCCGATCATCGTCGAACTCGATCAGCAGTTGGCGGCGATCGATCCCGACTATGAGCTGCACCAGTGCAAAGAGAAGTTCGCTGGACTGCGCTACTACTTCAGCACTGCACGGACCGAGTTGCGGGCGCAGATGAACTCGCTGGTCGCCGCAGCCGAGAAGCGTTGCGCGAGTTGCTGCGAAGAGTGCGGTGTACCTGGTGCGTTGCATGCCAGCCCTCTCAGTTACTTGCGCACACTGTGCGCGGCCTGCGCGATCGCCGGCGGGTACGGGCTCATCGGGGAGACTGTCGACGCGTTGGCGCCTGACACTCGCGGCGTGTGGCGGGTAGCGACGCAGGACCGCACGTACGTCGTCAACCTCAACCGAGGTGAGTTGGATGGCGATGAGGGCCGCTATCGGATCAGCCGTGTGGATGCCTGGCCGGCGGTCGGCGGTGTGTTCCGTGTCGTGGTCGAAGACGGTGCTGGCGATGGCGACGATCAGTGGGTGGTCAGCGGCAGTATCAGCAGGATTGAGCGGATCCGCTGAATACAAGTGGGCTGCGGGCGTGGTGCTCGACCTCACTGAAGGGGTCGCCCCGTAACTTCCGCGCGTTTTGCGCGTATGTTGGGGGGGTGGAGCTGTGGAGTTCAACCCAGGCGGCTCAGCACTGGGGCGTCACGCCAGCACGGGCACGCGCCCTACTGGCCGAGCGTCGCATCCCCCGCGTCTCTGGGTATCCGGCAAGCGACATCTTGGCTGTTCGCCGCCGCCAAGGCGCTCGAACCGACCTCACCCCTGCGGGCACTTCGTTGACTTTGTCCGAGGCGGCTGCGGCAATCGCTGGTATCCCCGATGACGCGAATCGCCTCCGGGTGTTTTTCGAATTCTGCCGCGGCGCTGATGAAGCCGGTCCCCGCGCGGTAGCTCTCGGTTCGGCTGAGCCGGCATTGATCGGGGACCCACGCTTCGACGCGCTGCTTGCCGCGGCGGCCGAGTACGTTTCTTGCCGGTTTGGATTGCCTGGGCCGTTGTGGACGGTGACGCTGGACCGGTTCCTCTCTCGGGCCTGGTGGGTGTCTCCCTTACCGTCTGCTCGTCGACACGCCTTGTTGTGGACGCCGGCGTCGTTTCGGCGTAGGGGAATTTATCTTGATCGTCATGACCTCTCTCACGACGGAGTCCCTGTGATGCCTGAGCCGTTGTTCGACGTCTCCGAGCTTCACCGGGCCTTCGCCGCACTGGCCTTGAAGCTTCAGCGTCGCAACATCGTTGGTCATGTTCACGTTGTTGGTGGCGCCGCGATGCTGCTGGCGTACGACCCTGATCGTCTGGCGACCCGCGACATCGACGCGCTCTTTGGGCCTGACGGCCCGATGATCGCTGCGATCCATGAGGTGGCTGACGAAAACCACTGGCCGGCCAGTTGGCTGAACAACCAGGCTGCCGTCTACGTCGCCAGGTCCCCTGGGGAGGGCATCCGGGTCTTCGACCACCCGCACCTTCAAGTCGTGGCCACCCCCGCTGATCACCTGCTGGCGATGAAGACGCTCGCGGCCCGTGCGGTTCGAGATGCCGAGGATCTGCGGTTCTTGGTGGGATACCTGGGTATTACGTCGGCAGCGGAGGTGTGGGCGATCGTCGAGCGCTTCTTTCCCGGTGTTGATGTTCCGCAACGATCCCGCGATCTGATTGACGATTTGTTCTGAGTCGCAGGCAATTCACTATTCCCGGCCACCACCCGGGTGCAGGCCATTTTGAACCCGGGGAACCGCTTGAGCGGGTCACATAAAATCCGCCGGGAACCCTGTCGCTGACGCTACTATTCGCTCACCGCGGCCTTCCTGAGCTGCTTATCTCGAGGGGAGTTGGACGCCGCATGACGTACCCACGACCGGGAGACGACCCCCACTACCCCTACCACTACCCGCCAGCCGTTGTGAACGTCTCGGTCGTTAAGAACCCGGGGATAGCCGCGTTGCTCGCCGGTCTCTTCGGGCCCCTGGGCATGCTCTATGCCACCGTCCCAGGAGCGCTGGTGATGATCGGAGTGAATCTGGTGATCTTGGTCATCGGGTTCTTGACCTTCGGAGCTGGGTTCTTCCTCTGGATCTTTTCCTGGCTTGGCGGCATTATCTGGGCCTATATCGCGGCCGACAGCTAGGTGCCTGTTGTCAGGTGTGGTGCTGGCGGTCTTCAGTACGGGCGGTGCTGGGCGACGTAGTCCGCTGCGGGGTCGGTCGCTCCGCTCGGGTAGAGGATCTGCGTTTTGCGGTCGTGTTCGTGGGCCTGAGCGACCAGCTGGTCGGTGTGTTCGGCGTCAGAGATGAAGTTGCGGCAGGTGGGTTGCCGGGTGTGTTCGTATCCACCGTCGTGGGTATCGCGGGTGTCGCACCATCCGGTCGTCATGTCTGCTCCTGTGGTGGGTTGTTCAGGCCTTGAGGGTGGTGGCCGCGGGTTGGGCGACGATGCTCACGTCGGCAAGAATAACGGCCAGGGCCGATAAGTGGCCCTCTCTCCAGGCGTGGGATTTCAGCCTGCCTCTTCGCACCCGTCGCACCAGTCTCTCGACGACAAGATCGCACCAGTCTCTCGACGACAAGATGAGGCATTCGTCGCCGCAGTTTTGGCACGGCCGCTCAGTCTGGATGTTGAGGTCGTCGTCGGCCTGCGCGCGGAGGATGGCTAGGACTTCCGGGGTGGCACCGTGTTCCGGGCAGAAGGCGTGGCCGTCGACGGGCATGAGTCCCCAGCCTTCAGCCACGAAGGCATCGGGGTCTCCGGCGTAGGTGAGGGTGCAGCCCGGGGCGGAGCACTGTGTCCCGGCCGCAATGCTGATGTTCATCATTGCTGGGCCGCGGCCGCCCGTGGGTACATGGCCAGAACCTCTGGGTAGGGGGCGACCAGTTCGGGGTCGCTGAGGTCCACTTCGGTGTCGATGCCGATGTAGCCGTCGGTTCGGTCGGACAGTTGGCCGAGTAGTGCTTTGCCCGCGGTGATGCTGCGGATCCTGAACAGGCTCGGGTTGCCCATGACTCTGTACTCGTGGTCGAGCTGGACGAGATCGCCCACCTTGAAGTTTTTCATGCTCTGCTCCTGCTCTGGGTTGGCCGGCGGCGGCGCCGGGGTGGTCCTGTTGGTTCGGCGGCTCCCCCGAATTCGTAGGCGCCGCGGGTTGCCAGGGTGTCGGCCAGTTCGTTGCCTTCGTGCCCGTTGTGTCCTTTGACCCAGCGCCAGTCGACGTCGTATTGGGCTGCGGCGTTGTCGAGGCGTTGCCAGAGGTCGATGTTCTTGACCGGTTGGCCGGTGGCGGTTTTCCAGCCCTTGCGTTTCCAGCCGGGGAGCCAGGTGGTGATTCCGTTGCGCACGTATTGGCTGTCGGTCCACAGCTGCACTGCGTGCGGGGTGGTGATCGCTTCGAGGGCCATGATGGCGGCCAGGAGCTCCATGCGGTTGTTGGTGGTGGATTTCTCGCCGCCGTAGATCTGCCGTTCGTGTGTGCCGAAGCGTAGGACGGCGCCCCAGCCGCCTGGGCCCGGGTTCCCGCGGCAGGCGCCGTCGGTGAAGATGACGATCGTCTGCGCCGTCACCGGATTTCGTTCCTGGCCTCAGCGATCACAGCTTCGTCGGTGTGTTCGCATGTGTCGTAGTCGGATATCAACCTGTCGTCGGGGCCGTAGACCTCGACGGTGTCGGAAGATTCACTGTCGTTGTTGTCGTCGACTTCAGCCCGGTAGGCCGTGCCTTCATGTTCGAACCGAAGAGTTCTGATCATGGCCTGAGCATGGCAGGACCCACTGGCGCCACCGGTGCTGTGACACCCGGACGGGCTCACTTTCGCAGGCGCTTCAACGCGTTTGGCGGACTTCTCACCAGGACCCGTGCCACGGCCCGGACGCCTTGGCCGGACTGACGCTTCTGGCTTGTTGAAGGCTCTGGGCCTGGCGGCGCTTTGGTTTGCCGTGGGATAGCGGGGCGTATTGCTCGGTTGACTTGCGGTATTTGCCGGTGATTGTCATCCGGCTTTTGGTGCGTCGCTGTTTCATTCGTGTGGGAGTTGGCGCGGAATGGGTTTGCAGTCGAGGTCTGGTAGGTGTTCGGCTCCTCTGTTCATCGTGATGCAGGCCGTCTGGCGGTGGTGGTCGTGAAGATCGGGGCTGTGCGCGGTTGGCGGGTGGTGTTGTTCGTGACGTCGCGGCTGGTGCATTGGCGCTTGTTGGTTGTGGGGTTGGGTGGTTGCAGGATGACGGGTTTTGGTCTTTGTCTGCTGGCGGCCCGGTTCAGGCGAGATGGCGGCCCGGAATGGGGCGGGGTCCAGTGCGGGCCGCGTCAGCGTCCAGGCAGGGGGGCGCGTAGGGGGGTATGCGGGCCGTGCCCGGGGGGCTCGCTCGGCCCATTGTGGGGCGGGTCGGGGGGTTATACGGGCGACGATCGGGTGCCCGTCGGCACAGTTACAGACACAGTGACCTGCGGGTTTCTGTGTGTGTTCCGATGAGTCCGCGGGAATAGTCTCGTGGTTAACCTCGTCGGGGTCGGGGGCTGGTCCTGGCGTTAACCACTGCCACTGTGGCATCGACGTTGCCACGGCCCCATCAACGCCATTTCTAGGCCCCTGTACGCCCCTGAAAGGGCCTCACCCCGCCCCGGGCGGCCAGGCGTGTATCGGGAGCGGGAGCTAGCTGCCGCGTGTCGACCTAGGGCAGGGCTCAGCGGGACTGAGGCCGTCGACGCCTGCTGAGGGATCGCTTCCAGGAATGTGCCGACGGTTGCCGGCGGTGGCCAGTGCGTCGGTCGACCAGCTGTACGGGGCGGCTAATGGGAGGCGCCGTAGGCGGGGACTCCCGGGCGTTTGCTGCCACGCCGGCGGGCGCGCATGTTGCCCGGTAACTCCGGCGAGTAATTGACGCCGGTCCCACCAGAGCCTCTCCCCCGTCTCAATGCGGCAAGCCGGGTATCGGGTTGCGTCGCCGGGCTGCCGCACAGGCAGTCGCGCCGCTGTTGCGTGCGCGGTGCCACCCAGAGGGTGCGCACGGCTCGGCCGGTGCGGCGGGAATGGACGGTGGTTTGGGTTGCGTTCTCCGGGTGGGGCGCGGGCGCGCCTATCCCCCGCTGTGCCGGTCCGTGGCTGGACGCCTCACTGTGGCCTGTTTTGTGCCTGGTTTCATCAGTTGATCAACCAGCGCGGCGGGGGCATGGAAATGCAGTTTGGTGCATCCCACCGGTTTGCGTAGTCGCGCTTCATGGCAGGCTTGGCGCTGCTCGTCACGCTAGGTTTCGTCACGTGACGCCACATGCCTGTGTGGCCCGCACGTGATCAGCTAGGCGCTGACTAGCGAGCTCTCGTCGTCGAGGTCGTCATCCCCGTCAGCAGCGGCACCACGCCGGCTGCGTCGAGCAGCGGGCCACAGAGGCTCGTAGAGCCGCAGGGCCTGCTCCACGAGCGCAGACCGCGACGGTGCCTGCCACTCCTCGATCAGGTTCTCGAGGATCGCGGCATCGGCGGGGTTGAGGCCGGTGAGGGGAACACGGCCGGGCGGTTCAGAGTGCCGGCGGCGACGCACCGGGGCCGCGGGCTGGCGGGAGAACAGCCCTCCCCCAGCCGCTGCGGCCTCCGGCTGCTTCCAGAAGGTCGACAACTCCTCCTGGCTGTGCTCGATGGCGTCGAGCACGACCTCGGCGTACTTCCGGGCTGTGATGGGGTCGCGGGCCTTCTCGCGGCTGGTGAACCTCCGGAGTGCCTTGTAGACCTCGGGGGCGACTTCGGCGGTCGGGGTGCTGCCGGTGGCGCGCCGGCGGCGTGGGCGCTGCACTCCCCCGGTGGTTGCTGCGGGCGCCACAGGCGCCGACGGTGCCGCCTCAGTCGGGGTGGACGGCGTGGGGGCGGCTTCAGCCGGCTTGTTTGCGGCGGCCGGCTTGGCCGCGGCGGTTGGGACGGGGATCTTCGGCAGGAGGTCGTCGAGATCACCGTCGAGCTGTGAGCTGAAGACGCCCTTCATCTTGCTGGCCATGATGTGTCACTCCCTCTTTCAGCTCGCGTTGGCAGCAAGCGTGGCTTGGACGCGGAGCAGGATCTCCCGCGTCAGGTTCTGGTAGTCGTTCGCGACGGCGATCGGGTCGGCGGCGTGCAGTCGCGGAATGTCCTCGCTGCGGCCTTCCCGGAGGGCCTCCAGAAGCTCGGATTTGTCCTTGTCGGCTTGCGCGACAAGTTCCTCGGCTGCCATGTGTCGGTGTCGTTCGGCCAGGGCTGGGCCGGGTGCGTGGCGGATCGCGGCGGTAAAGGGTTCGACGTCGGACCCGTCGAGCATCTCGCTGATCTGCTTGGTGATCACGCTGTTGCGGGCCGTCGCCCGCGGGTTGACCTGGAAAAGCGCGACGCCGAGCAGGGAGATCTGGGAGCCGCGGGACTTAGCGCGAGCGTACGAGGTGGCGAGGCGCTGCACGCCCTTGATGGATGCCATGTCCTCCCGGGTCGGGACGACCAGGTAGGTGCAAACCTGCAGTAGCGCTAGGAGCAGCATGATGTTGCCGTGGCCGGAGTCGACGATCACGATGTCGTAGCGCTCGCGTTCGCACAGGTCCTGCAGGGCGAGGCGGAGGTTCTCGGCGACGTCGATGCCGGCGTCGGCGGTCAAGTCCTCCTGGGATGACACCAGGGCCAGGCTGGCGCCCCCCATGACGATGTCGAGATTAGGGCGCGCGTTGCGGTAAGGCTCGAGTTTCGCGCCGTATTGCAGCGCTGAGGCGAGGTTTCGACCCTTGTCCCAGGCATCTTCGGGGACGCCGACGTTCTCGACGCTGAGATCGCCTTGCTGGTCAGCGTCGACG
Source organism: Mycolicibacter senuensis (assembly GCF_003284925.1). Taxonomy (GTDB): domain Bacteria; phylum Actinomycetota; class Actinomycetes; order Mycobacteriales; family Mycobacteriaceae; genus Mycobacterium; species Mycobacterium algericum_A. Next base: position 91,272 of record NZ_QMEX01000001.1, on the reverse strand, counting down.
AGCAGGACGCGACGGCCACGGCGGGCAATGGAGATCCCCACGTTGGCCACTATCGAGGACTTTCCGACGCCACCCTTCTGGCTGCCGATGAGGATCGTGGGGGGCAGAAGCGACTCTGTCATGTCGGCAATCGTAACGGCCGCAACCCTTTGTCTCGGGCCTTGTCATCGGCGTGTCGCGTGGTTTGTCCTCGCGCTGTGTATGCCGCGTGGCGTCGTGTGTGCCATTCCGGCTGACGTCGCGTCTGCTACCGCGGCTGCTCGTGCGGCGCGTCCTACCCGGTGCCTTACGTGTTCCCTCCCCCGTCTCCTGCCGCTACCCATGCCTGCTGGCGCGCCGCGTGGCCTCTTGCATGGCCGTGTTTGTTGCCCTGCGGTTGGCGCGCCTCGTGCCACCTCGTTATCCCCCACCCCTGTCGTCCCGTGCGTTCGTCCGCTTGTAGTCGTGGCGTGCCACCCGGTGTGCTTTCCGTCTGGCCATGCGGGGTCACCTGCGGCGTCCCGACCGCCTGCCGTGCTGCTGTGCCTCGCGTACTTGCTCGCGGCTGCTGTCGCCTGTTTGCTGCCGTCCTGCCTACCGCGCTGCCATGCGTGTGCGCTCGCACTCCTTCTGTCGCTGCGCCTGTAGTGTTGTCATGCGCTTGTCCATGCGCTTGGTCATGCGCTTGGCGTAGCCCGTCACCTGGGGTGTTTGCAATAGCGGGTCTTTGCGTTTGGCCTCCCGCGTTCTCATGCGCGATACATGGCCCCTGCGGCATGGTCGCGCCATGTGTATTGACTCGGGTGTTCCGTGAGGCTTTGCCGGACGTCTTGGTTAGCCCTGTTCGCGCCGCTTGTAGTTCCGCAGGGGCAGGCGCGTTACCCAGCTGGTGGCCACTGGTCTGGTCCGCCGTGGGCCCTTCCCAGTGGTCCGCCGGTTGCCGCATGTCGTTACCCCTGGTCCATAGGCCTTTACCAGCACTTTCTCGACTTCCAGGGTAGGGGATAGTGGATAGCTGTGGGCACCGCTGCGGTGACCCGGCGTGGCGTGTCGCGTCGTGTACTCACTGGGTGGACTCTGCGATCCGCCGACGTGTCCGTGGTGCCAGGCAATCTGGACTGCGACCCCAAATTCGCCTCGCCGGCTCGCATCGCTGGTGACCCTGTCCCTGCCGCGATCTGGCCCTCTTTCAGTGCTTCCGTTTCTGGGTTTCCGATCTCTGGATTGGGGCGTCTTTATGGCCGAAGCGACGTAGCGGCACCGCCCCGGCATCAGCCCTTCGTCGTCCTCGACTGCCGCGCCTCATTGATGCAATTAGGCGCGCTTGAGATGCCGGGGCTCCGCCGCCCTGACCGCACTGTGCACGTTTGGTTCACCGGCTAGCCGCTCACGCATTAACCGTTTTCGGGGCACTCTCTGCGCGCGTTTGCGGGTCCACACCTGCCTGATAGGTGCCGCTGATTTCACGTCGAGTAGGCGCTTATCGACGCAACCGTGTTCAGGGGTTGGTGATCATCTACTGCGGAAGTTTCACTGTGGTACCGGCCCGAGTCGAGTGCCTTGATAGTGGCGGTATCGATTGGGTTACAGGGGTTGCTTTGCGCTCTGTTTGCTGTCCACACGGGGCATGGTGTGGGCGCTGATCGGGGTTGCCTGGCCGTGGTCAGCGTGTCTAGTGCGTTGGTCGGGATCTTTGGTCAGTGCACGGTTTCGGCTCCCGGGATGGCAGTCGCGGCGGATGAGTGCATCGGTACTGACTGCTGCTGACGTTGTGCCGCGCGGGTTGGCTTGGTGGCCAATCACGTTGGCGTAACGCTGACTTGACCTGTCCCGGCTTGCCTGACGCGGGCCCTCGGGTGCTGGCCGGGCGGGTGGGCTCTGCCGGCTCCCTCGGGTTCGTTTCTCGGTGGGGTAGGTGGCATCCCGTGGGCCGGTTTTAGATCTGGGGTCTTCGAGGGGGCCTGGCACGCTTCCGTCCCTTCTCGCGCGCTGACCTGGGCTTTTACCCGGCCGCCCGAAGCCTCGGTGACGGCCGACGTCGTTTTTGCGGCCTGTGTGGCTCTGTGACGCGTCGAGTGGCCTGCGCGGTGTCGTCTATCTAGCTGAGACTGTTTCGGAGCTTGGCGGCACGCCTGACGGGTTTCTGCAGGCCACAGTGGGTGCCACCGCCGTACGCGCCGCGCGGTCAGCCCCAGTTGCTGAGGCCAGGCAGGCGCAAGGTCGGGCGGGGTTGGAGTTTTCCGCTGACGAGGTTGTCGGCGAGTTGGCGGGACTCGTCTTCGCCGGGGGCCAGGGCGCACCAACCGGAGATGACCGTGTTGTTGGCGCTGACACCGTTCCATCGGCCGAAGAGGTAGTTCTCGTGGGTTGGCAGCCACAAGAAGACGCCTTGACGGGTTCGGGTCACGGGTACGGGTGGGCGGTACCAGCCGATGAGGACTTCGTTGTTCCACATCTGTAGTTCTCCGCGCCAGCCCGAGTCGAGCAGGATGCGATCGCCGGCTTGCAGGATGGCGACAGTGTGGGTGTCGATGCTGTTGGCGGGGCCTTGTGCGCCTTGCCAGCTGGCCCACCACTGGCCGTTGAGGTCGACGGGGCGGGGGACTGTGCCGGCTAGTTCCGGCAGTGGCATGTCAAGGGCGGTCGCGATAGCCGTGGCCGCGGCCAGGGTCAGTTCTTCGGTGCCGGATTCGTAGCGTTGGTACTGATCGATCTCGAGGCCGGCGGTGGTGGCGACGGTCAGTTGGGTGAGGCCGATGCGGCGCCGGCGGTTCTGGATCGCTTCGGCGACCGCGCTGGCGGGGGCGGCCGTGGTGGTTGTCGGTATGGCGTCCGTTTGGCCTGCCAGTTCTGAAAGTGGCAGGTCGAGGGCTTCAGCGAGGGCCCGCGCGGTGCTCAGTGAGGGTTCGCGTTCGCCTCGTTCGAAGCGCTGGTACTGGCGCAGCAGTAGTCCCGCTGCCTCGGAGACCTTGGCCTGGGTCAGGTCGAGTTCGAGGCGGCGGGCCCGGATGATCTCGGATCCTGCCCATCCGGTGGGGCTCATGTGAGTGCGTTAATGGTCGAGGTCCAGTCGTAAAGGCGCTCGTCGAGGCTGCGCACGGCGGGCGTGCCCTCCCAGGGGCGTAATTCGGTTCTGACGGCTTTGATGCGTGCCATTGCTGTGGCGTACCAGGTCAGTGCGAGTTCATCAAGGGCGCAGACCAACATGTAGCAGGCCTTCTCGGGTTCTTTGAGGACGGCGGCGGCGGCGCCGAGATCTGCGTAGGTGATGGCGCGTTGTTTGTGTGCGGTGGCCGGCAGCTCGGTCAGGACGCGTTCGAGGGTGAGGCGGGCCTCGTTGCTGTGGCCGGCGGCCAGTAGCGCGTTGCCTTTGAAGCCGTTGAGTTGAGCGGGGGAGAACCAGTCCAGCCAGTCCGGGGTTGGGGCTGTGGGGTCGAAGGTTTCCTCGGCTCGGCGGATGAGTTGTAGTGCGCGGGTGGTGTTTCCCAGCCTGGTTTCGACTTCAGCGTCTACCGCATCGATCCAGGCGCCCAGGACTACGGGTGTCTCTGCTCGTTTGGCGAATGCTCGGGCGGCGCGGACGTGGTCTCGGGCCTCGTCGGCGCGGTTGGGGTCGTCGGAGGCGGCGGGGCCGAGGGCCATGTGGCCGAGGACGGCGGCGCCAAGGGCGTCGTTGGTGGCCTCTTGGGCGCATTCGAGTGCCCAGATGAAGTGGGTGTGAGCCTCTTCGGGGTCGTGGCGGTCGAATAGGGCGATGCGTCCGGAGATGAGGCAGGCCTCGGCGACGGAGTCGGCCAGGGCGGTGCGCGTTGTGGGGGAGACGGCGTCGAGTATGTCGAGGCCGAGCTGGCTGTGGTTGTTGGCTGCGTGTTGCAGGGGGTTGACCGGCAGTACGCCGTAGAGGCGGCGGTAGCACGCAGTGAGCTGGGCGTAGTCGTCGGCGACGGAGTCCGGTAGGTCGTGGTGGATCCGGCGTGAGGCATTGAGGCGTAGTGGCCGGCGGGCCTTGACCGGGTTGTCGGGGTTGGTGGTCTTTCTGGGGGTGAAGCCGAGCTCGGTGAGGGGGCGACCGAATAGTTCTTCCAGGGCTTTGATGTGGGGGGAGTGCGGCCACGGCGGGTCGGTTGATTCCCAGCGGCTGACGGTTCGGGTGGTGACGGTGAGTTGGTAGCCGAGTTTTTCTGCTGTGGCGTTCAGTGCTTTGACGAAGGCTGTCTGCGAGCCGAGGCCGATACTTTCCCGGGCCGCGCGCAGTCGGACGTTGCCGTCGGCTGATGCGGTCATAACTTTGAGGATACCCGGGCAGGTTTGTCCGGTTGTGGCGTCTAGCAGGACATATATGCAGGTATTTGTCGGCGATTCGCCGACGATCAGTTGGGCTTTGTCTGGTGCCGTGCGCTTGATTACGTCCGCCGCGTAGACCGCAGTGGCGTCTACTTTGGCGCAATGCCCTTCAAATGGTTGACGGGGGACCGTCCAGTCGTTACTGTCAGCGTTCAGACGGACGTATTCGTGAACCTGGCCCCCCAAAGCCGCTGGGTTCCTGAACTTTCCGGGAGGTGAAAACCACCAGTCCCAGACCGGCCACGAAAGTTGGCAGGCGACCTGGACTGGGCCCGTGAAATCGACAGGCCCCCGGCGAAGGGGGGTTCACCGGGGGCCTGTACGAACCGCTTTCTCCGATCGAGTGCCACCTCGACCGGACTTCCCTAAGGAGGGAATCGTGTCTTTGCCAGACAAATCCGATCGTATCGCAACATCGCAGTCCAACACGGTAGGCAGGTCCACCAGCGCATCCAGGTCCAACGTCCACAAGCTGCCGACGGCCCAGACCGTACGCCCCAACGTCCTTCTGGTCGGCAACTGGATCGTCCTGCGTGATGTGCCCGAGAAGTTCGAGCACCTGCCCGGTCGAACGGCCACCGATCTCTTCGACACTCTGCGTGAACTCTCGGTCAACGTCCGCGACACGCTCGACGGCGGCATCGCCCTCGACGTGCGGATCGCCCCGCAGACCGTCATTGAACTCATCGACACCTACCGGCTCACCGCGACGCCGCGTGTCTTGGCCGCCTTGGCTGAGAAGGCCCGCAACAGCTGGCAGGAACAAGCCCTGTGCCATCAGTCTGACCCCGAGATGTTCTTCCCTGAAAAGGGTGGTGCCACCAGCGCAGCCAAGCGGATCTGCCGGGCATGCCCGGTTCGCCAGGAATGCCTCAACCACGCCCTGGACAACGACGAGCGCTTCGGTATCTGGGGCGGGCTCTCGGAGCGGGAACGTCGCAAGCTCCGGCCGGGCCACACCGTCGACGCCGCCCCGGCGCAGCTGCCTGTGAGGCGAGTCGGATGAGCGCCCCCACCGTCGAGCCGCCCGTTCAGCCGGCCGGCGAACAGCACTACAGCGATCTGGTCCAGATCCTGGCCGGGGCCGCGATCATCGCAACGAACTTCTGGGACCGTGAGGACTTCGACATCTACGAATGTGTGAAGCGCTCCTGGTCGGTGCGCGGACGGGCCGTGGCCTTTGCCACCGTGGTCCGCGCGACCCGGAAGGTCCTGCCTGGGGGAGACCTCTACGCCTATAACGACGCCCCTGGCCGCACTGCGAAGGAGATCTCGGCGGTGTTCGCCCGAGCCACAGCGCGCGAGCTGGGTGAGTCGCAGCAGCTGCCGCGCGCCATGAGTGCGTCGTTCACCGGGGGAGGGGACCGGTGAACGGCTCAGGTACGGGACGCCGCCGGATGGGGGAGTCTTCGGCGGCGATCCCGTGCCCCCAACCTCGATCGATTGCTTCGGCCGCATCCCGGCTCGGGGCGCCTGACAGCCATGTGCGCGGGTCCCGTGTCGACGGGACCCAGATGCGTGAGCACCTGTTGGCGGCACTTGCCGCCGATGGCGCGGTGCTGAGCACCAACGCGCTGGCGCAGTTGGCTCCGTGGCATGTCCACAGCGTTCGTTCCGGCTGCGCGTCTTGCCATCCCGAGGGGCAGGCCACACCGTGGAACGTCCTGGAGTGCCACGGCAGTTGGCACGTCATCGAGCGGCCCCGTACTGGCCACGACATCCACCCGCACCTGCAGCGCCTGGTTGCGGACGGGCTAGTTGAGCGATCTCGCCCGGCCGGGGATCGCAGGGTGTACTGGGCCGCCACTGTGGGCGCCGGCGCCGGTGGGCCATCTGGCGGCGTCTTGCTGAAGCGGGTGGCGTCATGACCGGGCGTGTCGTTCGGCGAGCTGAGTCTGTCGGGGGTGCCTTCTACGATCAGGGCGCGCGGGCGGTGACCAGGGGGGTTGCGGACCCGGTGCGCCGGGCTTGCCACGGCTCGGCTGCGAGTCGCGGGGGGGTCGACATGTTCGCTTTTGTTTGGCGGTTGCGTTCTGTGCCTGCAGCTTTGGTCTGCGGTGTGTCCGTTCGGCAGGTGTGCGGTGTTTAGCGGGTTCGGCGCCGGTGTCGATTTGGATGCTGCCGCGGTCTCCGACGGGCAACGGTGTTCGTGCTGCGCGCATCTCAGTGTCGACGGTGCCGTGTTGTGCATGCGGTGTGCGACGGCCTATCCCGATCTGGTCTGGGACGTGGCATGAGAAGCCCTATGTCAAGCCGCCCCTTTTTGGGTGAGGGTTTTCTGGAGCGCTCGGTGTTTGTCGGGGTTGTAGGCGAGGTGGTCTTGCCAGCAGTGCCAGATGACGTGCAGCCAGGCGCGGGCGAGGATGCGCACGGCGTGGGGGTGGTCGTGTCCGCGGGCGCGGGCTCTGTCGTAGAGGTCGGCGGCCCAGGGGTTGACCAAACGGGTGTCGGCGACGAAGTCGGTGACGGCGTCGCGGAGCTGTTTGTCGCAAGCCCAGCGAAATCCGACGACGCGAGATTTGCCGGACTGGCGGGTCGAAGGCGCGGCGCCGGCCAGACACGTCAGCGATTCGGGGTTCGGGAATCGGGCACGGCAGTCCCCGATCTCGGCGAGCAGACGTGCGGCGCGGACACGGCCAGCGCGTGGCAGCGAGGTGAAGATGTGGGCGTCGGCGTGGGCGTACAGTTGCGCCTCGATCTGGGTCGAGAGCGCTTTGATTTGTGCGGCCAGGGTGTCCAGCAGTGCGACGTAGCTGGCGGTGATGTGGGCCTGGGCCGTGCCGTGGGCGCCGCAGGCTCCGTGGGGGGCGGCCAGGATGCGTTGGTGCAGCACGGCGGGGTCGGCCTTGCCGGAGTAGCCCTGCTTGGACAGCCAGTCGCCGAGCCGTTTGGCGCTCAGCCAGTCGATCTTGTCCTGGGTGTCGAACCGGGTCAGAAACGCCAAGCTGATCAGCGAATCGATGTGTTGGAACAGACCGACGGCGGCGGGCAGCACGTTGCGCAGGTGTGCGCGGAGCTGATTGGCAACGGCCACACGGTGATTCACCAGGTCTTTGCGGGCCCGGCAGGCGCGCCGCAGCGCAATGGTGGCGTCGGTGTCGGGGACCAGGGCCCGCAATCGGGGGCGGTCGGTGCGCAAGGTGTCGGCCAGGACGTAGGCGTCGAAGCGGTCGTCTTTGTTGCCGACCGAGCCGTAGCGGCCGCGCAGGTTCTTGACCTGGTTAGGGGAGATCACGACCACCGTCAGGCCAGCGTCGAGCAGCGCGTCGACGACAGGTCCGTCGGGCCGTTCGATGGCGACCTCACCGGCCCCGTGCCGGCTCAGGAACGCGATGAGTTCGCGCAGACCGGCCGCAGTGTGGTCCACGGTGGTGCGGGTCAGTTCGCGGCCGCGGTCATCGACCACGCTGACGGCGTGATCATCTCGGGCCCAGTCCAGGCCGGCGGTCACACCGCCGGGCGGCTCTGGTGGCAGAGCGATGTCAGTCGCGGTGGCGTCGTTCGGGGTGTTGCTGGCAGACTTCATGTCAGCCTCCTCGCTGCTAGACCCAGTGGGGAGGCACCCGTCTTTTCCGGTGCCGCGGGCGCCGGGACGTGGTTGCCGGTTCGCTCACTGATCGGCGCTCGCAGCCAGTCTCGGCGTTGGCGCTCAGCCCTATCGACGGTCGACACGTCCCGGGCAACCACCAAGCCCTGCAGATCTCATGCTGGACATCAACCGCGTCAAGCGAGCAGGGCAGTGACCTGGTGGCACCTCGGGTGCATCAACGCTTCATCCAGAAGCGATGACCTCAGGAAGGTAGACCAGTGAGCGGCGTCGGGATTTTCGTGGAGCTGGCCTTGCCGGGCCGGGTCGTGGTGCGCATGAGTCGTGGGGGTAGCGGCTTCGCTGGGCGCGGTGTGTTTGTTGGTCGTCGAGGGGGCGCTGATCGGGGCGCCTACGTCGCGGGGGGGAGTTGTCCCGCACTGTCCGGCCGCTACGACGGAGCCCCTGCACGGGCCCGTCACGAGGGGTGCGGCCGGGCAGTGCGGGATAGCTCGGCGGTTCATTTGTGTGCGGTGCGTGAGCCATGACTGCCTCCTTGCACCTGCCCCTCCTTCTGCATAGGCATCGCGGGACGCTGTCGGCTGTTCTGAGTGGGGATCGCCGGTACCGCTACCGGTTGGGTCGTCGGTGGGATTGCGAGCTGCCCACGCTCGGTGTGGTGATGCTCAATCCGTCGACTGCCGACGAGCACGGTGACGATGCCACGATCCGTCGTGTGGTCGGCTTCGCGCGGCAAAATGGTTATGGCGGTATCGATGTCGGCAATCTTTATGGGCTGCGATCACGTGATCCGAAGGAGTTGTGGCGGCACGCCGATCCGGTCGGTCCGGACAACGATGCGCACCTGGAGCAGTTGAGCAGGTCACATGATCTGGTGCTGTTGGCCTGGGGTGCCAGTGCTCGGCAGGACCGGGCTGCTCACGTCATGCAGTTGTTGCGGCGAAGTTCTCGCAAGCACGGTGGAGCAGTGGCCGTTCTGGGGTGGACTCAGGGCGGGCAGCCGCGGCATCCGCTGTTCGTTCCGAATCACACCATGCTGGAGTGCTTGACGTTTACCTCCAGTGGTGATCTTCACCAGGACGAGGATCCGCGGTGGTCGCGACTGATGGCGGTGGCAGCGTGAACGAGGATGTCGCTGGCGCGGTGTATGCGCGTGATCAGATGCTGCAGATCGCTGGCGCGGATGATCTGGACTCGGACGTGAAGCTGTTTTCCTTGTGCCTGTTGGCGTTCTTGGCTGGTCAGCGCCGGGACGGTCACGACCGCGGGGATTGGGCCGCTGCGGTGGGGGAGATGTTGTCTCGTCATGGGGTTGATCGCTCGGCTCGTGACTCTGTGAGCTTGTGTCGCAGCATCATTGCCAAGGACATCCCTCACTACGAGGTTCCAGCCCTGGGGGCCGAGCGACTTCGTTGCCCAGTGCCGAGGGGGTCTGGCCGGCGTGCTGGTGATCCGTGCGGTAAGGCGACGGTCGGTGCGCACTTCATCGACTACGACCCGGTGACTGGTGAGGGGACATGGCTTGCCTACTGTCGCGGCCATTCCGATCCTGCTCGACATGAGCAGCGGCGGCTTCGTTACCGGGCATGGGTGGACAACGGTCGCCCCAGTCCGCCGCCGAACACCGGCGGGCTGCTGCCTCGGTACTTCCAGGCTGACTGGACCGCTCTTTATCGGTGGGCTGACCCTGATCGCAGGCCGGCGCCGCAGTGGTGTCCTCCTGGCCCGCCACGGCCTCACCTGACCGTGATTCCCGGTGGCCTGGCGCGTAGTGCGCCGTGCGTGGGAACGCATCTTGGTGGGGCAACAGGCCGGGTGCGGCGGCGCTCGGTGGGTCGTGGCCGGGGCGGCGTCCCGGTGCCGCGGCTCGTTTCCGCGCCGGACAGTACGGCGTTTTGACTATCCATGTGTGACAACAGAATTCACGTTACTGACGAGGGGAGGGGATGCCCGCCGAATCGTGTGGTTCGCCGCGGCTAGATGGCGGGCCCATAACTAGATAGCGGGGCAATGAGACAGGGATGGTCCCCCCGTGTGGGGGGAGTCAGCAAATCTCCTTGCGACACCGGAGCGAGCACTCCGGCCCATGAGATGGAACTTGAACTTCCGATCTCAGCGCCCCTTCCTTAACTGAAGGGACTTCCACCGTGCAGGGTAGGCAGTTCCAGGGTAGCTCATACCCTGAAACAAGTTCAAGCACTCAATGCAGTGCACCCCACCGTGTTTTCGTGTCTGCGCACGATCACGGTTTGCCGTCCGCGCTACCGTCGCGTCAGCAAACCGCACATGCGCTTGGTCATGTGCTTGGTCATGCGCTTAGCTCTGGGCGCGGGCGCCTCTCGCCGAGCATCACCCGTCCCGGCGGGCGGTGAGCCATGCCTACCGCAACGCTGTTCGACACCCCCACTGATCGCCACCGGCCAGCCCGACGCGGGCCACGCACTGCGATCGCCGGCGCTCGTCCACGAGTGCGCTTCGCTGACGCCTCACGGGTGCGTCAGCGCGTCGAAAGCCACGCCGAGTCACTGAGTCTGCAGGGGGCTCCCCAACACGTTCTGGGGGCCGTTCTGCGGCTGCTGTGCGGCTGGTCGCGGATCGCTGACGACACCGTACGGCTCTCCCAGATCGTCGAGGAGGTCGTCAGCGCCGGCGGCCGCCGCTACGACCTGAAAACCGTTGGGCGCGCATTGAGTCGGCTCGTCGAAGCCGGACTCATCACCTACATGCCCGCGTGCGGCCGCGGAGCTCGCGCCAGCATCGCCATCGACGGCCAGTTCACCGCCGACATCGAGGTCCTCAAGCGCGGCAGCGATGGGCGCGTCGTCGCCGAATCCGTCACCTTTTCTGGACCCGATACCTCTTATAGGCCAAACAACTACCTCCCTACCCTCCTACGCAGACCCGGCAGCGACGACCGCCAGCGACCGACTGAGGTCGATGTTCATCCCGCCGAGGTGAAACTGATCCTGGACCGCCTGCCCGCAGTCTTCGCCGAGCTGCCGACCCGGTTGCGCTGGAAGCTGGGCAGGGAGATCCGCACACGCCTAGCGGCTGGGTTCGAGCCGGAGCAGATTCTGGCCGTCCTGGCCGCACCGTTACCTGCCGAGGTGCAACGGCCATGGAGGTTGGCGCTGTGGCGTCTGCGCACCAACATGCCCGGATCAGGTCCACGTTTAGCCCCGCTGCAGCGGCAGTGGGATCAGCAGGAGATCTCCACCGCCCGCACGGCTGCCTGCGATGCCACCGATCGCTGGTACGGCGAGGTCACCGGCACAACGACGGCCCCGATGCGGGCACGGCTCCTGGCTGCCCTGAAGGCGCGCCTTCGTACGGACGTCAGCGATGAGCGCCACGCGCTGGCCCACGTTGGCCGGATGGCCTCCCGGGAGTTCCCCGGCACAGACCTGGCCGGCTCATTGCGGCGCTGGCTGGACCGCTGGACCCCGACGGCCACCGAAGCCGAGCCCGAGGTTGGTGGGCACCACGACGGCGCCCAGCACGACTCGACCTGCGTGTCGTGCCTGGAGAACCCAGGTGTGGTGCGTGACGAGCTGCCACTGAAGTCGGTGGTGTGCGAGCACTGCTGGGCCGCGCTGGCTGCCCCTGAGCTCGTGCTGGGCAGCAACGACGGTGAGGAGCAGTAGATGACTGCGATCCACGAACGCAACCGCCCCGCGCCCGAATCAGACGCCGGCGACGCTACGCTGCGCCAGCCGCCCCAGGATCTGCACGCCGAGCAGTCGGTGCTCGGGGGGATGCTACTGAGCAAGGACGCCATCGCTGACGTGCTGGAGCGGCTGCGGCCTGATGACTTCTACCGCCCGGTCCACCAGAACATCTTCGATGCCATCCTGGACCTTTACGGTCGCGGTGAGCCTGCTGACGCGGTCACGGTGGCCGCTGAGCTCGATCGTCGCAACCTGCTGCGCCGGGTAGGTGGTGCCCCGTACCTACACACTCTGATCTCGATAGTGCCGACGGCGGCCAACGCCGGCTACTACGCGGGGATCGTCGCGGAGAAGGCGATCTTGCGGCGGCTGGTCCAGGCAGGCACCCGCGTGGTGCAGTACGGGTATGCCGGCGCTGAAGGCGCCGAGGTCGCCGACGTTGTCGACCGCGCCCAAGCCGAAATCTATGACGTGACAAACCATGTCAACTCCGAAGACACCGTGGCGCTATATGACCTGCTGCAGCCGACTATGGACGAAATCGACGCTATTGCCAGCGGGGGTGGACTGGCGCGCGGAGTGCCGACTGGTTTCACCGACATCGATCACATCACCAACGGGCTGCACCCGGGCCAAATGATCGTCGTGGCGGCCCGGCCTGGTGTGGGCAAGGCCTTGGCGCTCGAGACGCCCCTGCCTACACCGACCGGGTGGACCACGATGGGCGATGTACAGGTCGGCCAGGAACTCCTGGGCGCCGACGGCCGCCCCACTCGGGTGGTGGCCGTGACCGAGGTGATGGTCGGTCGTCCGTGCTTCGACGTCGAATTCCGCGACGGCACGACGATCACCGCTGACGCGCTACATCAATGGCCCACCACGCACGGAATTGTGCACACTGAGCAGCTGCGTGAGGGCGCCGTCATGGTGCAGGCCCGCGCTGTTGAGCTCGCCGCCGCAGCCGAGGTGCCCGAGGCGGGTGACGTCGCCCGCTGGATAACCGGCGCCGATACGCCGTCAATTCCCGAGGATGCTCTTCGCCGATATTTACGGGGATCGTTGGCGCAGCGGCGCGCGCTGGTGCGCGCTGTGGATGCTGAGCTACGGCGGCAGCTGGCGGGCTCTGGTCGCATCGGGGTGGGGGAGTGGCCACGGTGGCGCGACCAGACCTGTCGGGAAGCGTTTTTCGAGGTGCGGCGCACTCTGGGCTGGGTCCCTGGGGATGGTGGCGGTGCGGCCGGCGCGCGGGTGGGGCGGGCGCACGTAGTGGCAGGTGTGCGGCCGCGCCCGTCGGTGCCGGTGCGTTGCGTTCAGGTCGACAACTCTGATCACCTGTATCTGGCCGGGGTAGGGATGGTCCCGACCCACAACTCCACTCTGGGACTGGATTTCCTTCGGTCCTGTTCGATCCGGCACGGGCAGTCCAGCGTGATGTTCTCCTTGGAGATGAGCAAGTCCGAAATTGTGATGCGCCTGCTGTCAGCCGAGGCCAAGATCAAGTTGGCCGACCTTCGGTCCGGCCGGCTCTCCGATGAGAACTGGGCCGCGTTGGCCAGGTGCATGGGGCGGATCAGTGATGCGCCGTTGTATATCGATGATTCCCCGAACCTGACGATGATGGAGATCAGAGCCAAAGCGCGTCGGCTGGCGCAACGCCAGAACCTGAAACTCATCGTGATCGACTACCTGCAATTAATGACATCTGGCAAACGATTTGAATCTCGACAACAGGAAGTTTCCGAGCTTTCGCGAAATATCAAACTATTGGCAAAAGAATTAGAGGTTCCGGTGGTCGCGCTGAGTCAGCTGAACCGGGGCCCGGAGCAACGAACAGATAAGCGCCCCATACTATCTGACCTACGTGAGAGCGGAAGTATCGAACAAGATAGCGATATGGTGATGTTGCTACACCGCCCTGACCTTGTCGATTTCAACGACCCTCGAAGCGGCGAAATAGAAGTGCATCTAGCGAAACATCGCAATGGTCCGACACGTAAATTTAACCTTGCCGCGCAGCTACATTTCAGTCGCATAGTCGACATGGCCCCCGAGCATCAGCAGCATCATGTAGGTTCTCAATTTTGACTGTGCTTTCTCACGACTGACTGCACCAACACTGCACTTGTGCAGCGAACTTGAGAAACGTCGGACGGAAGCTGCGGCCAGCAGAGCCGTCATCAGTTTGTCGTCTGTCGCGGGCTGCTGCTTCTTCGTTGTTTCATGAGACACTGCATCGGTGCGTTTGCCAGTAAGTAAGACGGTGGTGCTCGCCTCGTTGGTAGCTATCGCCGCGGCGACTTGGATCGGGGTCGATCTCACACGATCGTCGCGTATCGACCTCTCGTCGCTGCGTGAAGGAACGCGCCACGTTGTGAAAATTCTGAAGACAGCCGAGTGGTTCGCGAACACCGGAATACCGTTGATGGCAACGCTAGTTGGTCTCATGGTCGCGTTCCTCTTTCTCCGGCAACAGCTACGCAGTGATCGCGAGCTCCGCCGCGCCGATCATAGGCGAGACGCAGCGGGCGAGTTGGGTGAGGTACTCATCAAATCTGGAACTCAGTTGGCCAAAAGCCAACCTTTCGACGCCTTTTGGCTTTCCGCACATTGGCCACAATACGAGGTAATCAACGATGTGATACGAGTTGCTGCACCCATCTTGCCGCCCGGGAGTATTGGCAGTGTTCGTGCCTTGGTCGACCTAGTAGCGGAGATTTGGGCCCTTGCGCACATTGGCAGTGTCTTCAACTCGCGAAATGGCAGGGAATTGGTTCAGTCGGTACTTGGGGCCCACCCGACGACGCTCATCGTGCTAGGTGAGCGCTTGCTGGCTTGGAGTGGTGAAGGCCCTATGCCACCGCTTAACACCCTCACCGCCGAGATATCTGGTTCTCCTTCTCTAACAGCCAGCGCTAATGTCCTCCGTTCTCTTACAAAGGTCTTCGGCGAGGCGTCCGCAGCCGCCAACGAATATGAGCGGCGCCAATTGGCGTCGTCTGCGCGCGAGACTGCTGTGTTAGCCACTGCCCTGCTTGTGGGTGAAGATGCGAGCCGGAATCGAGTGAACGTCTTTCGCTTATTAGACGACGGCACTGAGATGGCGCCGGAGATTTCCTACGGCCGTGGAATGCCGTCACAACGAATCCCCCGCGGTGGCGACAAATTTTTTGATTTAGCGAATGCTGGGAGCATGTACTTCGTGAATAACATCGATGAGTTACACACGCCTGAGGGTGTGACAGCGGGATACGAGACCTTTTTCGCATACCCTGTATCGAGCAGTCAGGGTCGCACCTACGGCGTCTTAGTGGTCGAAAGCTTGAAGAGCGGTGACCTCACTTTGCGTCGAGACGCTCCAATTATGGGGCTTTTGGCCCGGCTCATCGGAGCGACCTACGAAATCTCCCTCCCAGAGGTCGACGATCCACAACAACCAGTTTGAGACTATTTGCCAGATACCGCCTCACCGGCTCCAAACATTGTGCTTCCCGTCTGCGACGTGACCAACGGGTGAGGCCACATCATCCCGGCTGTGTCGGCCGAGCCGATTGCAGGGAATGCAGCGGTTCGTGAGACAAACCCCGATTCTGGCGGCGTGAGACAAATCGAATAGTCGCAGTTCAGACATGTAACCAAGTGCAACCCAGTGGGAGAACCTACACATCAGCAGAGGCGGCAAATTCGCAGGAATCGTAGCGGAATCTCACGAGTGCTGGCCGAGTGATAGTGGAACCACCAGGCTCGTGAGACAAGCGGTTGTTCAGCCCCAAGGAGCGTCAGCGACCATGGGCGCCCCAAAGAGCCAAGAGCCGGTATCGGAGATGTCGGGCGTAGGACTTTATGCGAGTCCGTTTGGCCGGCGTGAAAGTTCGACGATCTGCCCGCTGATCGCCCAGCTCGTGCCGGTCGATTCCGGTGCTGCAGTTAGGAGCTCGCCAGCGGTACACCAGTCGTCGGCGGGATTCCACTGCACAGCGGCACCCCGCAGAAAGACCAGTCGAGGTACGGCACCGAGCACCGACCATCGACGGTCGAGTAGCAGGGTCTCGATCTCTGCGGGATCGGCAGGGATAACTTTTGCTAGGCGTGCCGCGACCTCGCCTGAGCTCGAACGGTCAGTGTGGGCTTGGAAAGCGCAGACGACGCCGTCGATGATTTGTTTCACCAGTTCAGTATTCGGCCCGGGTGAGTGGACATGAGGTGGCCGGATTTGCGTTTTGACGGCGAAGGGGGTTCCCGCCGCGAGAGTTGGTTCTGGCTGTCCGCTGCGGCGGCGGGCGAGCGCCAGCCAGACCTGAGCCGGAATTTTATCGCGACGGAATTCGCCGAGGTCGGTCCAATCAAACGACGCCACCGTGCGGCCCTGATCCCAGTCGGCGAATCCGCCATCGCGGGGTGCGAGTGAGTAGCGGTAACCGACTCGATACGCCTCCCCGTTAGGTGCCGCAGGTATATCAAGTCCGTGTTCGAAGCGGATCCCGTTGCGGCCAGGTTGCATGAACGAGTAGTGGAGGTTGCAGAGCGCAAGGTTCTCGATATCCATGCGCGGTGGTTTGTCGCCGTAGAACGTGGCGTGTACGACTTCGTCGGGAGACGGGTCTAGCTGCGCGCATCGAGCTGTAATGGTTTTACGCAACAGCTTTTGCCACTCGGGCTCGTTCTCGAAGTGGATGTAATCATCGGCCCAGGCTGTAACGACTGAGCTGCCCGGCTCCGGCGGAGGTGCGAGATAGCGGGCGTCGGTATTCCTCCTGGTGCCTTCTGATGCTGTGTCTGACACCGAAGTGAGTCTACGGAGCGGATGGGCACTGCACCGCCGGCATGGCTTGGTTACCAGGTGAGGTGGGCCATCCAGTGAAGAAATGCGGCGGTTTAGACAAACCCAGGTGCAGTGGTCGTGGGACAAGCTGAAAGGGACCAAGTCATAGAGGTTGGGGCGCAGCCGAGCCTGAGAACCTGCATCGTTGTTGTGCCAGCCAGATTCGGGGGGCAGTGTAGTGCAGTATGACGCCGACTGAGCGGCTATTGACGATCCTTCGCCACCTGAAGGAGGCAGGCGAAAGCGGCGCGGTCGATGCAGGCACCAGTGCGGTGATTCAGGAGGCGATGGATGGTGTATATCGGGGGCGGTCGGGTAAACGCAAGTGGCGCCGCGACATCCAAGCTCTCCGCGACCGCAGTCTCATCCAAACCGACCTGCCTCCGAACAGGAAAGGCA
The DNA here is from genome assembly GCF_003284925.1 of Mycolicibacter senuensis. GTDB lineage: Bacteria > Actinomycetota > Actinomycetes > Mycobacteriales > Mycobacteriaceae > Mycobacterium > Mycobacterium algericum_A. The sequence continues at coordinate 74,516 of NZ_QMEX01000001.1, read as the reverse complement.
TTCGACTGGCGGGACCCCGCAAACCCGAGCGACTCCACCTCACCTGGCAGGAACACGATGCAATCAAACGAGCGCGGGAAATGCTTCGCGTCGGAATCTCCGAAGCGTCCCCGCTGGGTGAGCAGATGGGCGGTGATTACAGAGAGGTCGATGACGTGACCCGCATTCTTCGCTTCCTGGAGGAGAGCGAAGACGAAGTTTCACTCGCTCAACTGGCCCAATGGTTACATGTCCCGGAACAGCGGGCGTTTGAATTAGTTGATGTCCTTGCCGCCGACGGTGTGTTCGCTGAAGGCCTGGTGGCGACCGTCGAGTTCGGGTACGACGACGAGGAACAGGAGGACCCGCGTCCATGTACCGTCTGGGTTCTCCGTGGCCGCAACCGACGTAGTAGTCCCACCCGGGCACGCGGAATGGACGAACTGGGCTTCTTCCCGTACTCGTCGGCCGAGACCAACGACAGAATTGACCTCATCAACCGGGCCCTTACCAGCGGTAATCAGATCCCCGACGAGATGCACGAGGCGCTCTGCCGCGCGTGCCGCAAGTTGTCGGAGTGGAGAGTCGAATTAGAGCGGTGACCTGGGCAATGTCCTAACTCTCCGGACCCTAGGGGCTAGGGCGGAATCCGCCGCCCCTATCGGAAAGGAACACCTTATGCCCACCGAAGTCACCGCCACCGTCGTCATCGGACCGATCGACGCCAACTCTTATCACGGACAGCCCCACGGCGACCGAAAGCTGTTCTGCCCCAGCCACATGCTGGTGCTCATAGAGGGCTCGCGTCCCACGTGGATCGTTCAGCCCTGCCCGCTGATGGGCCGGGGACAGCCTAGTCGGGCGCGCATCCGCCCGTCTGATCCGCGCCACCTACTGCCGGCGGCACTGCTTGGCTACGCGGCGCTCACCCGGCCAGAGCTGCTCAACGGCTCAGACAGATTGCGGGCCGTGGTGGAGTTGGACCCAACCGGCAGCGATGTCCGTATCCTGCCCCTCGACGACGACCTCGCAGCCCATGCGCTCGAGGTTTGCTCCCCCGACGTGTACGGGCTGGTCACAACGCTGCCCGGAAGCTCCATCTCCGGCCGCGACCTGCACCTGGCTGCGGCCCACGGCCTGCGCGTCGCGGTATCGGGAATGCCCGCGGTTGACCTCGCAGAGCAACGCACATAACGAGGTCTATCTCCGCGGCCTGACCTGTCCGTGCCCGGCCAGGCCAGGTCGCGGAGCCACGGCTAGCTTCCAGAGAAGTGGAGCGACAAAACGGAACAAGAAGAACGAGCCGAGATCATCGTGGGAAATTGAAGCGGTTCGTGAGACAAACGCCCGTGAAGTCGCCGCGAGACGAACTGGCAAAGACCAGGTCGGCCCCGATTGCTGATGTAGCAAAAGTGTGCGTAATCCGCCAAGTTCGTGAGGCAGGCGTGCTGGGATCTTCTACGGCTCGAGATGATCGGGGAGGAAGCGCCAGATGATCTCCTGCTCGTCGGTGGGGTCCTCGATGCGGACGATCAGGTCGTCGTCTTTGGGTAGGCGCTGTTCATACCCCCAACCTTGGCTGGGGCAGTAGGTGATCACCAGGTTTTCCTGGCGCAACATCGCGTAGAAGGAGCGCAGGCCGCGACGTCGGTCATCGTGCCAGTCTCGCCCTCCGGTTGCGACGTAGTCGCCATGCTCACGTAGGGCGTAGTGGAACGCGTCGGCCTGGTGATCGGGCTGCACATCGAAGGGAAAAGCCGAGCGCACAATATCCAAGGGCTTAGGCCCATTAGCATTAGCTGCCTTAATATCGGCAAAAAACTGCTCCATCATCGCCCTGACGGCGTCGGGAAAATCACTCACACAACGATTTTACAGCGGGCGCCCCGCCCAGCTTCGGCATCCAGTCCCGCCCAGGGAGATGCAAGAACCGCTACCCACACCGCATGCCGCGAACTCGGAGACAGCCGTTCCGGCGACATCTTTCACCGAGAACCACCCTAGGTAGCTTGGGCCTGGAGGCAGCTGAAAACGACTCGGGCCAGGCGGCGTTTCAATGCGTGCAACGCGCGCTGGCGGTTATCGCCTTCGGCGACTCGCCGCCGGAAGTAGTCTTGGCCGAGGCCTCCGTGGACTGTCTGGGTGATGGCTATCCGGTGGATGGCGGAGTTGAGTCGGCGATTGCCGTGTCGGCTCGGGCGCAGGCGGACGGTAGCCGACCCTGAGGTGTGGGGGATGGGGGCCAATCCGGCGTAGCGGGCGAAGGCCGCTTCGCTACGAAATCGCTTGATGTTTGCGACTTCGGCGATGATTCGGGCCGCAGTCAGCTCACCGCACCCTTGTAGGGCGATCAGGCGGGGTGCGATGGGTCGGACATTCTTCTCAATTCTGCGGCGGAGAGCTAGTATTTCGCCGCTGAGTCGTACGACGTCCTCCAGTTCGTCGCGGGCCAGTTCGGCGACTAATCCGTGATGCGTGGCCAACCATTCTCCCAGTATTTTGTGCGCTTTCTGCACATTCCAGTTTGCTGGTGTCTGGTGCAGGGGATCGAGCAGGTGAATCCGCCAGACGAGCCGGTTGATCGTTGCGGTGCGCTGGGCTACGAGGTCCTCACGGCGGTCGATCAATAACCGGAGTTCTATGGAGATCGGGTCGTGGCTGGCGATGGGGAGATCGGGTTCGCGTTGTGTCACCCGGGCAACGGCCAGGGCGTCGATGGGATCAGATTTGCCGCGTTCTCGGGAGGAGGCACGGGAACGACTCATCAGGTGTGGGGGCACTCGAATGACCTTGTGCCCGGAAGTTAGTAGGTCACGCTCGAGGCGGGCAGTCAGCGTGCGGCAGTCTTCGACGGCCCATACCAGGTCATCGCCGAAGGCTATTCGCGCCCACTGCACAGCGAGGGCGTGGTCTTCACTGGTGGTGGCAATGGTCTTTTGCGCCAGTTTGCGCCCGGTGGCGTCTACGGCTACCAGAGTGTGGCTTTTTTTGTGGGCGTCGACACCAATCACAATGGTCATGCTCGACTCCTGGGTGGGGTGCCGCCGCGCCGGCGTCGGCATGGTCCAATGTCAGCCAGCCGTAGCGGCATTTGTTCTACAAGCCAGGCGCCGGCTGCCGGCGGCTGCCGCGGACATCGCAGGTGCTAAATGTCGCGACGTGGCGGGTTTTCGCCCGTGGTGATGACGGATCCGCCATTCCCGCCGCAAGGTCGGCATCGTGTCCGTTAGCCAACCCAGTGGGTGGCACGAGTTCTAAAGGCCAGATTTCACGACGGGGCACGTGGCGCGGGATACCCCCAATGGCTGTGCCCCAAACTTTGCGGAAGCTGCGGTACCCCGGCCGACGTTGCAACAATGTCCAGTTCAAGGTCTACGTGCCTGCTCCGGCGGACTGCTTCAGGATCGCGGCGTGGGCGGTGGATATTGGGATGTGTTCCTGTTCGAGCTGCAGGTCTTGGCCGGTATTTGCATGGTGGGCGTTGAGTCGGCCGTACAACTTGGTCTCGGCGAGGTCTAATCCGCCCGGGATTTCATACGAGTCGGTCTGCGTTGATGTTTCGTGATGCGCGGCGGGGTAGGCGTCGAGGGTGGCTTCGTCCATCAGGAGGGATTTGGCCGGGATACCGGCGCGGCGCGTGGTGGCCAGGATTGCTAATCCGGCGCGGTCGATGTCGCCCCAATAAAGCACCGTATCTGCGGTGTGCGTCCAGGCTAGTTCGGTGAGCGTGGGGGCTCCGGCGCCAAGGCCACAGATTGCTGCGACGCCAGGTAAGTCGGCGGTCAGGGTGTGGGCGAGTTCAAGGTTCTCGATGATGAGAACGACGCGCGGCCGCAGGGTGGTGGTGTTGAGGTCGGCGATAGTCGCTGAGAGCCGGGTCAATCCGGCGGCTTGGGCGCGCAGGCGTGGACAGGCGAGGGTGACGTGCACAGCCGTGGGCTTTGGGCGCAGGCCGATGTGGTTGATGAGTCGAACCAATGGGGGGCCGAGGGTGGGGTCGGCGGGTACGCCGAGCAGCGCGCCAAGCAGGGTTGCGTTGGATTCGATCCATTTGCTGTGCACGCCGGGGATGGCGAGCTGGCGGACCATAGAGGCCTCGCCGGGGCCGAGGACGGCCAAGTGTGTGGCGGCAGCGGTGGCGTTGGTCCAGTCGTCGTCGCCGAGGTCGGCGATCGCGCGGGCGGTCTTGACGGGGATCTGGTCCATGGACGCCCACACAGAGCCGGGTAGGGCGATGGCTTGCTGGAGGCGTGCATTCGCCGCTGCGTGCCGGGTGGCCGTCTCGGGTGCGACGGCGAGCGCGTCACCGGGGGTTGGGAGGATCCAGGTGGTGGGCAGGTCATGGAGGCCGAGTTTGCGGGCCCGGCGGGATTCGGTGCGTAGTTGCCCTGGGATGCGGCCGGTGGTGATGGCGGATTCCCAGGTGCCGGCCCAGGCTTTTGCTGCGATGACGTTGCGGTCGAATTGGTCGCCTCTGGGTGCTCCGAGCGTGACGCTGATTGGCCAGCGGCCTCTGCCGAGGAGCCATTCCAGCCAGTGGTCCTCGCATTGAGCGCGCAGGTAGCGCACGGCTTGGTCAACGGTGAGCATGGGCGCGTCGGGCGGCTTTGTTCTCGGCTGCTCGGTCATGGACGGTGTCGGCGAATTCTGAGACGGTGAAGGCTCGGACCGAGGAGGTGGGGTTCTGGCCAGGTTCGTCGCGCTTGGACACCATCGCAACGCTGTCGATATAGGGCTGGATGGTTGTGGTGTTTTGAACAGCGGCGACGATCAGGAGCTGGAACCCGAACTGGCGGAACGCCGAGAGTGCCTGGTGGGCGAACACCGGATCTGATTTGGAGAACGCTTCGTCGAGCATGAGTTGGGAGAAGACGGGTCGGTTGTCTCCGGTGGCGGGGTCGGCCAGGTTGAAACTCAGCGCGCCGGCGAGGCAGAAGGCCATCAGCTTCTCTTGTTCGCCGCCGGAGTTCGCGCCGGCGTTGCTGTAGGTACGGATGAGTGCGTCTGGGTCGTCGGCGCGACGTTCGGCGCAGTAGAAGGTGAACCGGTTGCGGACGTCGAGGGCGTCTCGTCGCCACTGGCGTGCCTCGGCGGTGTCGGCGGCCAGCAGATTGCGTAGTTCCAGGATGTCGCGGTACTGCTCATGGATCGCCTGTTCGTCACCGAATGTGACAGCGGTGGCTCGGGCCGAGATCCTGCGGGCGCGGTCGTTGAGGTCGGTTACCGCGGGCAGGGGCTTCTCGTCGGCGTGCAAGGTGAGTCGGGTGCCGCGGTTGAATTCTACGGAGCTCAGCCCGAGGCTCACACGCACGATCTGTTCGTGGATACGTAGGGCTTCGTCCTCGGCGAGTTGGTGCAGGTGCAGTGCGGCGGTGGGGGCCTGCTCTGTGATCAGTCGGTGCATTCGTTCGTAGGCCAGGGGCAGTTCGCGGGCCTTGATGCGCTGCGCCAGGGCGACGTAGTCGTGGATCTTCTCGTCGAGGACCGCGCTGTTGTTGGGGATGTCGTCGGGGAATTGTTCGTCGAAGGTGGTGATGATCCGATTCAGGGCTACGACTTGCCGGCGGACGTTCTCTCGCAGTCGCTCCTGGTCGGCGTTGACTAGCCGGATCAGTTCGGCCCGGTAGGGCGCAGGCTCCAAGACGTCGAGGGTGGTCTGCATTGCAGCTCGGTATTGGTCCAGAGCGCCGCGGGCGGCGGCCCCCACCGTGCCGGGGTGCAGGGTTTCTTGGAGTGTGAGCAGGCGGGTCCGGCGGGTGTCGCAGTCAGATTCCGTCGTCTTCAGGAGCGAGATGCGCCCACTGAGTGTCTGCTCGTGCTCCAGAAGGTCTGTGGCTTGCTGCTTCAGTTTGGCCAGATCGGGGTGGGCGGCTTCGAGCTCGTCTAGCTGTTGTTGCAGGCGTGCGGCTTCGGCTTCGGCTGTTGCGGTGTCGATGTCGTCGTAGCGCTCGAATCCATTCAGCAGGCTCTGCCACAGCTCCTTGCTGCGCTCGAGCGCATTCTTCTGGGCAGTCAGTTCGCTGATCGCGGCCTCACACATCTCGAAGTCCGCTGTGGCTTCGGCGAGTTCGGCCTGCAGCGCCTCGATCTTGCTCTCGATATTGCCCTGGAAGATGTACTGGGATCGGCGGAGTTCGGATCGGTCGTCCTTGACTGCACGGGTCTTGTTCTCCTGGCGCAGACCCTGGACGGTGACGGCACGCGGATGGACGCTGAACTCGCTGGTGTGGCTCACCCGAACGTAGTCCCCGGCACGGTTGATCAGCGCCTGGGCCGTGCTGGCGCACTCGTGCTGAGATTCGGTGAGGTGGAGGCACTCCGCGAGAGTTCCTGTTTTCGGCGGCCCCGCCGGGGGCGCGGCGGCCGGTACCTGTTCGACGCGGACCAGGGCCCGCATGTTGTGGTCGTTGAGGTAGCTCAGGGCCGCGCCGTGATGACGCACGGGTACCAGCAGCACCAGCCCGGTGGAGCGTAGGGTGCGCTCAACTGCGGTGCGCCACGATGCGAATTCCGGCCGTAGGTCCATCAACTCGCACACATAGGGCAAGTGCTGGGGTGAAACACCCAGGGCCTCGGCCACTTCGCCCCGAACTCGGTACGCGTCCTCAGGAACGGTAATGCCCTCGACTTCAGCGCGCCGCAGCAGCCTGCCGGCAGCGTCCATCCGTTCCCGGGCGGCTTTTTTCTGCGGGCCTAACTGGTTTCCCCACTTCTCATCCAACGCCGCTACAGCGCTGGTGATCCGGGTCAACTCTTCGCGGCCGGTGATGCGCATGGCCTCGAACTCGCTGGCGTCGTCGACCTCGACGGGGAAATCCAGGTCCCAGAGAATGGTGTTATAGCGCGCGCGTTCCCGGGATGTCGCTTCTGAGCGGGCTTCGGCTGTGGCCAGCTCTGATTGCAGAGTGGCCAGCCCACTGCCGGCGGAGTTGATCCGTTCCATCAAGGCGTCGCGCTGGGCGGTGGCTCGTCTTCGTTCGGTGGTCAACGAGCGGCACTGCTCTCCGATTCTTTCGATCTCAGCGTCCAGCGCGGTGACATGGGGGTCGATGAGTGCCAGGCGGTGTTCATCGACCCAGTCGCGGGCCATCTGCGGGTCGATGACGTCGATGCAGGCCAGTTCGGCGGATTCGCTGACGTAATGCTGGTGGTCCTCGGCGATGCTGCCGAGGACCGTGCTCTTGCGGTGAGCGATAGAAAGGGCGTTGCGGGCGTCGACCAGTGGGGTGATCTGGTCGACCGCTCCGCGGATTGCGGTGTAGGACTCGGGTTCATCGAGCATGTAGACCCGCACGAACTGTTCCAGGCCGCCGACGTTCTTCAGTGATTTGGCTTTTCCGAGCAGTTGTAGGGCGGCGGTCTGCTGCCCGATTCCGGTGGCGGCGTAGAGGCGGTCGAGGTACCAGCCCTCGCGGTCGCGTTTGCCTTGCCACCCGGCTGATTCGAACACGGATCTCGCGTAGCCGCTGTCGCTCCATGTGTTGCACAGGTCGAGAATGTCGGCGTCGGCGTCGATGAGGTGATATGAGCTGGAAGAGTCGGTGGCTGCGCCGGCGGCCAGCCATTTGAGGACCAGTCCGGTGATCACCGAGTCGTCGGTTCCGGTGTAGGTGACAGCGACCGCCGACCAGGCGGGGCCTTCGCCGCGCAGGAACATTGGTTCGGGGCGCTTCCCGGGCTCCTGACGCTCGCCCCACAGCCCGCGGACGTACTTGTCGACGGTGCGTTTCCCCATTCCCGACCGTGATCCGGCCGCGGTGTCGTCGCTGGAGGCGTTGAAGTTCCGGCGTTGAGCCGACAGGAATGCCAGCGACACGGCGTCCAGTAGCGAGGATTTGCCTGTGCCAGAGTCGCCGGTGATCAAGGTGCCGTTGCGGCTGAACCGGATGTCGTGGTAGCCGTCGAAGACTCCCCAATTGATGACCTGCAGGCGTGAGAGCCACACCTGCCGCTGGGTGCTAGTGGAGGTCATCGTCGGACTCCTGGTCGCCATCGATGGGAGCGGCGTCGTCCAGCGGTTCGTCGTCTGTCTCACTGTTGGCATTGCGCTGGTAGAGGCGCTCGTATTCAGCGGTGAGTGTGTCGACCATGTGGCCGTCCATGATGGCCAGGATGACCGGGCTGATGATGAAGTTCTCCTCATCGCCGGAGCGCAGCAGGATCTTGTTCCGCTCGAGCTTGTTGATGGCTTCGTCGACGCGGCCGCGCAGCATGGCCTCGTCCCGGTCGACCTTGTGGCGGTCGGCGGCGAACAGGTCGTGGATGTCGGCTCGGCCGATGAGGACGACGTCGTCGCGGGAGGTCCGTGCGATCTTGGCCAGGTGTAGCGCGACGATGGAGGCGTAAGTGCCCAGCGGCTCACGGCGAAGGACCTTACGGCTATGAGTGCTGGGTGATTCCAGGATCGCGGGCTCGGCGTAGGCGACTTCCAGGTCCTCGAAGATTCGCAGGCGCAGGTCCAATTCGCATAGTCGTGAGGCAAGAACCCGCCGGTGTTCGATCAGCCACGCCCAGAGATCTGGTTTCGCGGGCTTGGTGAGATACCGCCGCGTGAGGAGGTTCTGTAGTACCCAGCAGGCCTGGTTAGGAATGTCGCTGGTGTCGCCGTCAAACCGCGGCAGCCTCGCGGCCATGGTTTCCACGCTGTCGATGGGGGCGACTTCGGGGAGGTCGTCGAAGTTGGGTCCGCCGGCGTGTGTGGTCGTCATCATTCGATTCCTGCCGAGATGTGCTGTGTGAAAACAAGATCGGGAACCTCGATCACGAGGTCGTCGCCGTCGACGGACTGGAACCGTACCGGCCGCGGCCGGGCCGTCGCCGCGGCAGTGGAGTCCTGGCGTAGCGCCAACGCCCAGAGGACCACGACGTCACCCAGATAGGGCGCGTCGACCATACCGACGACTTCCGGCAGTGAGATGGGTCCGGCGGCCACTGCGGCGTTGACTATTTGGGTCAGCGCAGGGACGTCCACCTGGGTGATCAGTCCCCCAAACCCGGCGAGGTCCTCAGGCGGCGGCGCTGCCGCGGCCGGCTTGGGTGGTGAAGGGTCCTGGATGCTGAAGGACACCGCGCCGATGCTGGCGGCCGCCGGCGGGCTGAACGGCAGTTCGGCGGCGGTGGGGGAATCCGCGACAGCGGCCCGAAGCAGGCTGTGCCCGGCGGCTAGAGCATCGTTGATCTGGCGAGATAAGCCGCGTGCCTGCTCGGCTGTCCCGGCGGCGAAGAACCGTTTGATGCGCTGATTGCAGCGCTGCTCGACCCGGCCCACTTCGCTGATCTGGGCTGAGACGCGCTGGAAAAACCGCAGCATCACGTCGCGTAGTTCCGGGTCGATATCGGGCAAGGCTTCAACGACGGTCGTGATGTCCGATCGGAGCCGCGCACGCTGTTCGGGATCTTGGACCGCGCGTGTGAAGGCTAGGTAGGAGGCCTTCTCCGGGGAGGCCCACAGGGCATCGAAGTCGGAGAACATCCGTCGGGTCCGGTCGCGGAAGTCGGTGTCGGATTCGTCAGTCTCTTCGATCAGCCGGGAGGTGATGGCGTCCTGCATGCCCCCGTACCGGACGATGTCGGTGATGACTTGTTCCATCTGGTAGGCAATCGCGCGGGCCTCATCGGCCAGGTCGATAAGGTTTGGCGCCGGCCGTACGCCGGCGTCGAGTTCAGTCATCTGGGCGAACAGTTCTTCGATCTGCGCTTCAAGGTCGGCGCGCAGCCGCGCCGGATCGTCGTCGAGTTGTGAGGCGATGCGTTTGAGGCCGCTGGCGATGTTGACGATGGACCCGCCGGTGGCGACAGTGTCTGCCCTGCGTAGGCGCCGAAGGAAAGCCAGTGCGCTGCGCGCGTCCTCGGTCAAGGAGCACATGTTTTGCCCGCCTTGGCCTGATCCGTCGGAGACGCGGTTGAGCCAACCGGAGCTTGCCCACGTCTTGACTAGGCTGGTGCCGGTTTGGTCAGACAGGCCGACCTCATCAAGGTCGCGTTCCAACCGCGAGACGAGTTCCCCCTCGGGGACCTTGGCGCTCTGGTCAAGGTGGCGATCCATGAGCGTGACATACGGGGCGAGGTTCTTCGCGGCGAATAGGCGCACCGAAGCAGACTCCTGAAGGAGCTTGTTCGACTCGAAGAGCTCCGCGAGCGAAGGTGCTGTCACTCAGGTCTCCTGTCCCTTGGGAGGTGCGGCTCCTAGCATGGACCAAAGGCCGGACATGTGGCACGGCAATGCGCCGACATTGGCCACCCGCAGTACATGTTGGCCAATACATTTGGAGTCGGATTTGAAGGCGCTTTTCCGTGAATCCGCGAGCGAACTCGACAAGCTGATTGCGGTGCTGCCCGACGCACGCATTGATGGTGGACCTCGGTCGGTAAGAATGCGGACGCAGGCTAGTGAGATTCTGCGTACGGGTCATCGTGGAACCAGTCCCCACACGTAGCCGCGGCCGGCGCCGATCTCGCTGAGGTCGATCCATTTGCACTCCATAAGCCCCAGTGGTCCCGGCGCGACGGCGTCTGGGACTGTGCACGGACGCATGGGCATGGGGCCTGCGGGATCGATTTCCTCCGGTTGCGGTGGGGTGTATGGCTTGACGGTTGGGTTGGGGATGTCGTCTGGGGTAAGTGCCCACTGGTAGCTGTCGGTGAATGCCAGCCGTGAGCAGTAATAGAGCGTGCCGTTCGGTCCGGCGCCGATGCCGTTGATGTCTGAGCACCCCGAGCCGAGTGCACCTGCGGGCGGGTATCTCGATGTTGTCTGTGGCGGCGGTGGTGCGCTGCTCGTGGTCAGCGGCGGTGGCTGGGGTTGGGTGGTCATGGAGGACGAAGCCGGCGGCGGTGCTGCGGTTGTGGCTGTAGCTGAGGGGCTTGGCGTGGGTTCCTGGTTGTGATCGGTGTGTCCAGGACGGGTCAGGGCAAAGCCGCCGGCGAGCAGTGCCAGCCCGGCCGCGGCGGCCACGCCCGACAATGCCGGCGAAAAGCGCCTGCGGTGGGGTGTACTGGCCGCCTTGGCCTCTTGGGTGATTGCTGTGGGGGAGCCGATGCCCGTCAGTTCGGCCGCCGCCGTTAACTCGCGTGCGAAGTCTTGGCAGCGCGGGAAGCGTTGGTCGGGGTCCTTGTCCAGGGCGCGGGCGAAGACCGCATCGAATGGGGCCAGTTTCGGATCAACGGTGGAGGGCGCCGCGGGGGCTTCGGTGAGGTGGTGACTGATCACGGCGATCGGATTCGAGTCGGGGAACACGGCTTTGCCGGTGAGCAGGTTGTAGGCGGTAGCGGCCAGTGCGTATTGGTCGGCTCGGCCGTCGAGGGGCTTGCCCATCAACTGCTCGGGCGCGGCGTAGGCAACGGTTCCCAGCGTGAAGTTGGTGGCGGTGAGCCCGGCCGGGTCGTCGAGGGGCCGGGCGATGCCGAAATCGGCGAGATAGATGCGCCGGCTGCCGTCCCGGTCGGGCTTGGCGAGCAGGATGTTGGCGGGCTTGACGTCGCGGTGCAGTACGCCGCGTTCGTGGGCGTGGTCCAGAGCTTGGGCGATGGCCGTTGTCAGTTGCGTGACTTCGTCGGCGGGCAGGCCTGTTTGATGGCGGGCGAGCAGCGTGGCGGCGTCGTTGCCGTCCACGAATTGGGTGGCGATCCAGAGCTGGCCGGCGTCGTCGCCGCGGTCGTGGACTGTGACGATGTTGGGGTGCTCGAGAGCGGCGATGGAGTCGGCCTCACGGATGAACCGTTGCCGGAAGGTGTCGTCGGTGGAGATCTGCGGTAACAGGATCTTGAGGGCTTCCTGGCGGGGAAGTCGTGGGTGCTGGGCCAGGTAGACCTCACCCATGCCACCGCTGCCGAGCTGGCGCACGATGGTGTAGCCGGCGAATACTTCGCCTGGTTGCGCCGTCATGGCGGCGATCTTAATTCGCCGGCCGTTGAGGTGGGCCGGCGTTTGGCGCGGTGGCTGTTAGATCATTCGGGGCCAGCGTGGCGCGGTGGTCTCGGCGATCGCGGTGGTCGGTCGTGGACCCGCAGACGCTGGTGACTGGCCGCCGCGGCGGCAGATCTCTTGTGTGGGTGGCTAGCCACCGGACATACTGGGGACATGCCGTCGAAACACCGGTATCCGGCCATCACGCCGCGCCCCGCACCCGAACTGCGGGACCGCGCCAAACAGGCCGTATCCGAGGTGAATTCCTCACTGAACCGCCACATCATCGAGTTCCTCCGGTGGCTGGTGGGCGACACCGACGAACTCCCCGAGCGGCCCGCTCGACGGATTCCACCAATGGGGCCGGAAACCATCAACAGGAAAGACCACGAAGATGGGTAATCGGCAGATGACCTCCTCGAAGCCCCAGCAGGCAATCAGCACCACCGTGATGTTCTATGCCCTTGTGGCACTGGGGGTGTTGGGCCTCTGCGGCTGGACCGCGATCAGCGTCCTGGCCCTCAACGCCGCATATGCCTGGCCTGTCGGCATCCCGGTATTTGCCGCCGGAGCAGCCCTGTGGATCGTGCGGCCGGCACCGTGGCGAATCTGGGCTGCGGTGATCGGCTGGGCGCTGGCGAGCCAAGCCGCGATCGACGCGTTCGGGTGGGCGGGCGCGGCCGCGGCGCTGCTCGCCGGCGCGGTGTTGTCACACCGCCTGCTGCGTGTGGCCAAAGCCGAGGACGCCACCGCGTAAGGCCAAGTCGGGCGCGCCCCGAAAGCGGGACGTCGACTCCGTGGCCGTGGGAAACTAGGGCGCACCTCAGCAGCGGGACAGGAGGATCCGGTCCTCATGATTGGCGAATTGGCAGCGCGGGCCGCGGGCAAGACGGTCTATCGCAATCACAAAGGGCAGCAAGCCTGGTGCCTGTGTGCCGAGTGCACGGCGAGGCACCAGAGCAGGAACAAGCGGCGGACCCGGCACGACACGTGGGCGATCGACGGCCAGGACTGGCGGATCCACGAGGATCTCGCCCGGAAGGCTCCGGAAAACTAGCCGGCCCCGCCAGGCCCTGGCGCACCCTGGGGCTCAATCCCCAGTTCTGTGATCAACGACGGGCTATAGGACGCGAACTGCGGCCGGCCCTACGAGCACCTGGCAGCCCTCAGCCAGCGGTGGCGAGGACGTCGCGTCGTCACACCTCACGCAGCACCAGGTGGTGTGTCCGCCGCATCCACACGGCTGGTGAAGCACGACAACACGGTTGGGCCCCAGCTCATGGCCGGCGGCGCACCGAGTGGGGGGCCTGGCCATCCAGGCGCCATCCACGCCGCGCACCAGATCGCCTACCGCCGCCGCCATAGTCGGCCACCCTAGTCACTGTCGCGGCAACGCGGTAGACGCGGCGCGACCACTCATACAGCTAAACCGATATGTATGAGGGTACGATGGTGGGATGGCACCACGATCGACGACCGGCAAGAGCCGAGCGGAACGCGCGGCCTACACGCAGCGTCGCGCCGAGCGCACCGCGAAGGCGCCGATGAAGGGTTCTCGTTGGTCGATCGACGATGCCCGCACCGCGTTGGACACCTCTCTGAGCGTTCCCGAGGTGGCCCTGATGTTGGGGAGAACGGCAGCGGCGGTGGAGGGGCTGCGGGCCCGCTGGCGTGCCGGTGAGTTGTCGTCGGCCTTGGCTGACCAACTGCCTCCAGCGCCGTCACCGGTGTTGAGGAAGTAAGTATGTCGGACGGGCACGAGATGGTGGTGTGCGGTAGCGCATTTCGGAACGTCAGCAGCGTTCTGGTGATGGAGGGAGTGGCAGGGATGTTCGCAATGAAGGCAAGCCGTGAGGGCTCGCTGAGCGGGAGTGGGTTGCGGCGATGAGCGCGCCGGCGGGGCCTAGCTACCTGGTCACTCCTTCAGGGACGTTCGTGATCCATGACGTCGACGAAGCCGCCGATGTGATGTGCGTGCTGACCGAGCAGTACGCGGACCCGGTCGGTGAGCCGCTGTTGGCGATGTCTCGTCAGCAGGTCGCTACGCAGCTTGGACGGGGGATTCCGGCGGATTTCCCGGCTGAGGACGTCGTGACGGGTGATCCGCATCAGGGCGGGACGCGGGGATGGTGGGCGTGGACCATCCAACGCTATCTGAGTGAGCAGAACGCGCCTGCGACACCGGGCGGTGAGACGAGCCAGCCTGGACCGGCACCCGCGGCGGAGAGTGTCGACCAGCAGGAGCCGGCGGTCGACGGGGCGTGGCCGTTGAAATCCCAGCAGTGGACCGACGTCAACCTCAGCGGTGTCGACCAGCGGGTACTACTGGCCACCAGCAAGGGCATCGTCACCCCCTCTGGTGTGGTCAAGTCCGCACCTCTGGCCGCACCGGAGCGCCTGGGGGCCATCGTCTGCAATCGCCGTTGGGCCGCAACACCCGGGGGCGCTGCCCCGCAGATCTGGGTGACGGCTGAGGCGTTGGAGGCCATCGGATTCCAGATTGACGATCAGGTCGAAAGCGAGTTGCCTGACGTTGTCGCGGACTTCTTCGGATGCACCGTGACCTACCACCTGTCGGGCTGGTTCGGATGCGAGTTCGACTCCGCGGTGTACGGCGGTGAGTCTCGTGCGGCTGACATCATCTTGATGCCGTACCTGATGCTGGATCCGTCGACCGCGCGGCCCATGGACCGCGGGATCGCTGGGGTCGAGGGAACCGAGACCGAGTTGCCTGATGACGAGGACGCCGCGGCACACCTACTTGGCGACCGCATCGCCTGGCTCCACAGCATTGAGGGCACTCTGCCGGCCTCACGCTGGCCGATGGTCGGCGCCCAGCTCGCGGTCGCCAAGATGCGAACCGCAAAACCGAAGCCCAAGAACTCCACCGGGCCCGCCCCGGAGCTCAAGCCCTGTCCTCTGCCTAGTGAGATCACGCCCACTGGTCGACTCACCAATCAGTGGTGGGGTCCACACGGGGTCGAGGCCCGCGCCGGCGCCGAGGCCGAGCAGCAGGAGCGGCCCGCGGCCAAAGTCAAGAAGGCACCGCACCGCGCACGGGGCAACACGATCGACGTCGAAGTCGACCAGCAGGCGGCGTATCTGCCCTCAGCTGAGGGCCTCTACCTCGGCTACGGGGCGCCGGACTGGGTGGAGCCGGACCCGGAGGTATTCAACCAGCCGAACCCACCGTTCGGGGTTTATCAGATCACCACGCCACCGGGCAGCGAACTCGACGGTCTACACCGAAAGCTGCCCCTGCCGCATCCTGAGATGAGTTGGGACGACGCTACAACGTGGTGGGCGACGACCGCCGACATACGTCATCTGACCGCAGCCCCGGAGATTGGTGGTGCTGGAATTTCATGGGCGGAGTTGCAGCTCGACGCGGCGTGGGTCTGGCCTGAACAACACCAGTGGCTCAAGGGATTCGGCAAGGAGCTGCGTAGCCGGCGCATCGAAGCCACTGCTGCGGGCCGCAACGACTATGAGTCGATGATCAAGGCGATCTACACCAGCTTCCTTGGCCGCATGGCCGCCGTCGGCGATAGTGCCTGGAAGTACCCGCTGCTGCACCTGACGCAACCGGCCTGGTATGCCTCCATCGAAGCCGTCACGCGGGCCCGGGCCATGAAGTACGCGACGCGCATTGCCCGTGAGTTCGACCTCTACCCGACTGGATGGTGGGCTGACGCCTGGTTCTACCGGGTGCCGGCCGACTTCGACCTCACCCAGCTTGAGGACCCGCTGCGTGACGGGGTCCGGACCAACGGTGCTTACCGGATCAAGAACGTCAACCCGCCGCGCTCATGAGAAGAGCACGCATGGCCGGATCGGCAGGCCCGCAACGGGGGTTCCGGGAATGCTTCCTGGATCTGGCTGACCGTAAAGGCCGCGAATTCGGGGCGGCCTGGGATGGCGTCAATGCGCGCAGTCGACGCGCTGAAGCGGGCCGGCGCGGCCGTGAGGAGATGATCCGCAGGATCGAGACCCGCACAGGTCGCCGCTACGCGGCTTCGACGATTGCGCGCTGGGCCGTGCATCAGCAGTGGCCGCCGGGGGTCGACACGTTCTGGCTGGAACGGTGGGCTGCCATCGACCGCGCCGGCGGGATCCGCGCGCTGGCGGAGGCGTTAGGTTCGACGCCGCGGCGCGTGGTGACGTGGAGGGACTCTCTGGACCCGAACGCCCCGCCGCCGGCGCCGGTCTCTGTGGTGCCGCCAGGGGAGGTGCAGGCCATTTGGGTCATCGTCGACGGGTTCGCAACGATCGGCACGACGCGGATCGACAAGAGGGTGCCAACCAGTGCTGACGAGGAATTCCAGGAACTGCAGATCCTCGTCAGCTCAGGGTTTTTCGAGGCATGGATCAACCATGAGATGGACCGCGTCAAGGAGATCCTCGGGGCGGCGATCGCCGACCAGGTGATCGCCGACTGGAATCCCGCGCAGTTCTACGACGTCGACTTCACCGTGGAGGACGTGATCGACCTGAGGACGGAACTTTAGGCGCATAGAGTGCCGGGTCGGCGCGGCACCGCCCAAAAACAGGATACGGGCGTGAGAGAGTCGAACTCATGAGGGGGAGAACACGATTCAATAATGGCCCGTTGCTGGGCGCAGCCATCACTGCCTTGGCGACATTGGTCGCCGGGGCCATCGGCTTCAGCGGCGACCACACACCGATGTCGCAGGTCGCGACCCGCGCGACCTGGGAAGCCCTCCCGACGGGATCCGCGCTGGCGACACTGGACAGCCTGGCGATCAAGGGCCGAGCCCCCAAGACCGGCTACGAACGCAGCCAATTCGGTCAAGCCTGGAGCGATGACGTCACCGTTGCCGGCGGGCACAACGGCTGCGACACACGCAACGACATCCTGCGCCGCGACCTGACCAACATCGACGTCAAGCCGGGGACCAGGGGCTGCGTCGTTCTGGCCGGGACGCTCAACGATCCCTACACCGGCACCGCCATCGACTTCCAGCGCGGCCAGGGCACCTCCAGCGCAGTGCAGATCGACCACATCGTTGCGCTGGCTGATGCGTGGCAGAAGGGCGCCCAATTATGGGATGCCGCTACGCGCCGCAACTTCGCCAACGACCCGCTCAACCTGCAGGCAGTCGATGGGCCGAGCAACCAACAAAAGGGGGCCGGTGACGCTGCCACGTGGCTGCCGGCCAACAAGGCCTACCGGTGCACCTATGTCTCCCGGATCGTCGAGGTCAAAGCGACCTACAACCTGTCGGTGACGCAGGCCGAACACGATGCGATCGCGCGGATCCTGACCGCCGGCTGTCCTACCCCCTAGCGGTGCCCGGCCGGCGCGATTGGTCGGGGGCCTGACGTGTCGCCGACCAATCGGGCAAACCGGAACCGGCACGATGGAAGACAAGACACGCATGAATTGCCGCGCGCTCGGGGGAGAACTGATTTGAGCACTGACATTTGTCGGACCACAGCAGCAGGAGTACGCCCGGGGTGGATCATCGACATCCCCGATGGGTGGGCTCAGATTCGCGTGACTGCGGTCAGTGAAGAACCGGGCGGGTTCATCCGTATCGACGGGGTTCGCACCGACAGTGATCAACCGGCCAGCTACCTGCTCTCGCCGATCGCGCACGTCGCCATCCGTCACAGTGACTAATCGGCACGACAGGCGAGCACGGCGGGGACTAGTCACACACCACCACCACTGACCCTTCGACAACCAGGAGTGAGGACATGTCGAATCCGATGGACGAGATCAACGGCACACACTGCCTGTGGTGTGGGAGCACGCTCAACAACCCCGACTTTCCAGGCCAGCTGTACTGCAGCGCCGGGCACAGCACCAAGCAGCGTGAGCATCGCGCCAAGATGAAGAGCCGCCGGCGGATCGCCTGCCCAACCCCGGGCCAGGACTCCTTCCCGAACCGAGGCACTGCCTTTCGCGCTGCGGCGCTCAAGCAGCAGTTCGCCTATCTGTGTGGGTGCGGGGTGTATCACCTCACCGCGGACCCGAGCCGCACAGGCCGACGAACGGCGACGAAGCGCCGGCCGGTCGGGCACCGCACCATCGAGCAGTTGGCGTCAGAGCTAGACAATGATCGCCCCCTGCGGCGGCGGTCCATTGGTGGGCCAACCTCCCACACCAGCGCCGACCGGCCAGCCGGCGAGCGCGGGAATGTTCGAGGGGCGTGTTCACCGGCGGCCTGAACACGGGCTGCTGATCTTTGCGCCGTCGGGCACCGCTCAATGTCCGGCGAGGGCTAATGCCAAGAGGGGGATTGAAGATGGCTGCAATGGGCAGTGTATTCGTTTCTGCACCAGGGGTTTCCGCGCGTGATATGGCCGAGCGTTTTCTTGCGGGCATGGGTGTTTCGGCGGAGGAGATCGCCAACGCGCAGTTCCGGTCGGCGGCCACCGAGGAGCCTGGATTTGCGATCCCGCGGGGGACTGACTACCACGGGTACGAAGCCGAGCAGGGTTTTCCGGCCTGGATTCGCGTCGGCCAGCTCGACGAGGCCTATCGCGCGCGCACGCTGGCTGATTACGAGGGCTACCCCCAGATCAACGACGCGTTGTTCGGTGCCACACATCTGATTCGACTGGTCTATGGCTACAACGCCGATTCGGAGCGCCGGGTCGCCGAATCGGTTCAAGGGCTGGCATCCGACCATCCTGTGGCATGGCTTGACGATGCGGGTGCCCTACATCGACCGTGACCGTGGACGGCGGCGGCCGGATGGATAGGGGAAACGAAGATGGTTGCACGACAAGGCCTTAGCGGACCGCCTGGAAGGCGCGCTGCGCACCGGTGACCGTGTCCGTCACCCGGAGCACGCGGAGCCTGGCACGGTCGTGCAACGGGTCGCTGCCTGGACTCCGAACGACCTCACCACATGCGCTCCGGACCTGGCAATGGTGCAAGTCGTCTGGGACGGCGAAGCTAATCCGTACTGGGAATATCTCGCCGAGCTCGAACGGGACTGAGCCGGGATTCACGGGTGCAGCACGTAGCTCACTTAGGCCGGTGGGATGTCTAGTGCGCTGATGTTGCTCGGGGTCATGTGTTGGGCCAGGGCATCGCGATGGGCGCGCAGTGAATCGCCGTATTTCGCTGCCGCGGCCTCGAAGTGGTGGGCTGCGGTCAGGGCGGCCTCGGCGCCGGCCTTGTAGTGCTCGACTCCATCCAGGAGATCTTCGACGGCGCCGGCCAGTAGCCGGTTGTTGTGTTCCAGGGCGAGGATGCGGGCGGCCTGGTCGGCGACGACGGAGGTCAGATCGTCAATCTGAGGATCTGGCGACGGTGTGGCGCTGGCCGGTAGCGCATCGCGGTAGACGTACCAGCGCAGGCGTTGGGGTTGCGGCTCAGCGCCACCACGCAGTGTGCCCTTGATGATCATGGCCCGCACCGTGCGGTGGTCACGGCCCAGGATGCGCGCGGCGGCGCGCAGGGAAACGATATCGGTGCTGGTCGGGACTGTTTCTACGCCAGGCGGCGGGTACTTGAGGCTGTGTGTCACGGCACCGCCTCTCGTGGATGGCCAGCTACAAAATGTCGCTATGTGATCTTAATCGTTGCATGCCGATTACCCGACACGAAGGCCATCTAGGACACCGAAGGACATTTTTTGCTCTACAGTGGCCTTCAGTAGTGGCGGAATCATCGACGGAGTAGGAGCGGATCGTGGCGAGTTCACGAGCAGTGGCCTACGGTGCCCGGCGCCGGACGCACAGCAGCGCCCCGGCGGCCACGCCCCGGCGTGTTGAGAATCGCGTGCTCGATGCCTTGATCGGGCTACGGCTGCAAAGCGATCACCAAAAGGCGCTGGACTGGAAGGCCAAGCAGCTGGGCTACAAGACGGCGCAGGACTGGATCCGGGACCGGATGATGCCCGAGATCGAGCAGGCCGTGGCCGAAATGCGTTCGGCTAACCAAGAAGAATCACTGGCTACAGCCTCCTAATCGGCTCCGCCGGCGTCGCGCCGCCGGAACGCAGCGATGGTTAACCATGCGCGTGTCCTACGTGGTTAACCATCGCAGTCATGCGACCATTCCTCGTGAAACACCCACGCGAGGGAGGTATTCGATGACCCCACGTCACCAATCACGGTGACACCTGCCGCCCGGCCGGCACCCCTACCGCACGAAATACCTGTCGATGCTCCGCCGCATTCCCACAGGCACATTCGTTGCAGATCTCACGCGGACACCCCCAGAAAAGACTTCAACCCCCGGCTGGAACCGAGGGTTGAGAGTCCACCGCCGAGTTATCGCTCGGCCGGGATGATCACGCGCACTGCCCTCTGACAAAGGGAACTGCTCAATGACACCTCTGACGATACCGCATGCCCATATGCAGGTTCGGGACAATCGAGCCGACACGCGGTGACCACTCTCGCTCCGGCGCGCCCGGTAGACGACACCTCACCTGGACCTGGCCCCGACCAGCTGTGGGCGGCCCTGGCACCCCGTATTGCAGCGCGCCCCACCATGCGCTTGTGGTCGCCTCAGCGCCGGTTCGGCCAGATCCGCCGGCTCACCGCGAAGGTTCCCAGCGCTCCGGCAGCGGTACCGATCTACGTACGCGGCCGCACCCGGCTCCTGGCGTTCGACCTCGACGCCAAGCATGGCGGCTCGGCGGCTGTGGCAGCTGACCGGCAGCGAATCCTGCACTGGCTCACCACCTGCGGCGCGCGTGCTGTCGTCGACCGTTCCACCAGCGGAGGCAGCCACATCCTGGTACCCCTAGCCGGGTGGGTCGGCTTGGAGACGCTTCGGCCACTGCTGGGGCAGGCCGCCGCGGCCTGCCCTTCACTGGACACCTCGCCGATGCTCAACCCGGCCTCGGGCTGCATCACCGTCCCTGGCTCACCATGCCGCGAGGGCGGCCACCGTCAACTGCTCGGCCAGACACTCACCCAAGCACTAGCCGTCTTAGCCAGCCCGAACCCAACTGACCTCATTGAGCGGCTCACCAGACACCTGGGCGCCTCGCCTGTCGAGGCGCCCGTAGCACCGTCTGCTTCACCTGCCAGTTGGTACTTCACCGGCACCGGCGCACACATGACCCTCCGGGAGCGCTACCAGCGCCGCACACCGATACCTGCCCCGGTGATCGCCTTCGCGGAGAGCGGCCAGCTCAAGGCGGGGAGCCGGTGGCAGAGCCGATCCGAGGCCCGCATGTCCGTTCTCGTGCATGCCCTGTGGCGAGGGCACAGCCTCGCTGACGTGCGCTCTCTAACGGGTCGCGGGCAGCCCTGGCACGCAGGCTTCAGCGCTGCTTACGAGCGCTACGGACAGCGTTCCGACGAGGCCTTAGTCCGTGACTGGGAGGCCGCCAGAGCGTGGCTGGAATCGATCCTGCCGACTGTCCAGCTAGGTACGCACAAGAGTCAAGAGCACACAGGGGGTAGGGGACCCACTCCCTCCCGGGCGGTCCACCAAGCCTGGCTGGCTCACGCGGTGCGCTGGTGCGACGTGACGCTACGTTCGAGTCCGCGGCGCTGGGTGATCGCTGCAGTCTTACAGGGGCTGGCGGTCTCGGCGGTACGTGCGGGTCAGGTGATCAATGGGGTGCCGGTGGTGGGTGTCGGTGGCCGGTCGCTATCACTTGCGTGCGGACTGATCAGCGAGTCGGCGGTGTGGTCGGCGCTGCGGCTGCTTCGAGACACCCCAGGATCTCCGGTGTTGCTGGTTGCGCGGGGGACGGGGCTGGGTGCGGATCGCTACGCGTTAGTCACTCCGGACGTGCGCGACGAGTATCCGGAGGGGCCGGGCCGGCCGCCGGTCGCCGGGGTGCACCCGGTCTGGTCGATTCTCGGACTGCAATACCGGAGGCTCTACGAGACGGTGCTCGACGGGGCCGTTGAGGCTGCGGAGATCGCCACAGCGGCTGCAGTGTCGCGCAGCAGCGGCTATGACGGCATCGCTGAACTGTGCCGGGTCGGGCTGCTGCGCAAGAACGGCAGTCGAGTCGAAGTGACCGACACCAGCCTGGATGACCTGGCCGTGCAATTGGGCGTCGCCGAGCAGCGGGCCGCCAGAATCGCAGCTCACCAGCAGGCCCGATCGCGGTGGCGACAGTGGCTGCAGGCCAGGGAACAACCGATCGTCGAGCCGGTCGGGCGTGACCAGCCGGCGGATCCTCCTACGGTGTGGCTGTCAGTCGACAGCGAGGTGGACCGGCAGGACTATCTGGCCTCGGTTCTGGCCACCGGTCCACCGCGTCTAACGCCCTGAATCGCCACCCCCATCGCGCATACTTAAACTGCGCGGTAAGAATCGGGGGGAGGGCGGATGATGCGATACGTCAGCGCAGTGGCCCTGCTGGTGGCTGCCGTCACCCTCCCACTCTCGCCGCCGGCGAACGCATCACCGAACATCGCGGGACTGATCGTCTTCCTCGACCCCGGACACAACGGCGCCAACGAGGGCAACAGCCGCCAGGTCCCCACCGGTCGCGGAGGAACCAAGGAATGCCAGACAAGCGGGACTGCAACAGCATCGGGCTATCCCGAGCACACCTTCACCTGGGACACCACCTTGCGGATCCGTGCAGCACTGACCGACCGCGGCGTACGCAGCGCGATGTCACGCGGCGACGACGCAAGCTCAGGCCCGTGCGTTGACGCCCGCGCCTCCGCAGCCAATGCCGTTGTGCCGGCGGCGATCATCAGCATTCACGCCGACGGAGGCCCGCTAGCCGGTAGGGGATTCCACGTCAACTACTCCGACCCGCCACTCAACGGCGTCCAGAGGGTCCAGGCCCCGGTTCTGGCCAAGACGATGCGCGACCAACTCGTCGAAGCGGGACTGACCCCCGCGGGCTACATCGGCACAGCAGGCCTCTACGGTCGGGCTGACCTCGCTGGCCTCAACCTCGCCCAATACCCGGCCGTGCTGGTTGAGTTGGGAAACATGCGCAACCCCCAGGACGCGGCGGCGATGGAAAGCCCCGAGGGCCGGCAACGCTACGCCGACGCCGTCGTGGCAGGAATCGTCTCTTACCTCACCACGCTCAGATAACTGACACCCCGGCGTGTCGTGGCCGCTGAAGTGTCAGACCGCCGCCATAGCCTCGAAGATGCGCCTCTCCTTAGGGAAGAGGTTGGTACGAAGAACAACCCGGGGGAAACGTGAGCAGCATCGCCACCTACCAGTGCATTGCTCAGGGCTGCACGGGGGCGGTCGAACAGCAGGGCGACGTGTGCACTGACTGCCGCGCGGTGTTCGACGGCTACATGGTCTACAACCCCGAGGGGCAAAGGCCGACCTCCGCTGAGGTCGCCGCCGCCGATGCGCGACTGCGGCACGCGTACGAACAACAGGCCGCCACGGAACTTGGTGTTGCACAACAGGATGCAAAACCGCGTCGCCGCAATCAAACGTGCTGGCTATGCACAGAACGCCGCACCTGCACACAGGAGGAAATGGGATGGGAATGCGACTTGTGTCGACCGGTTCAGTAGCACCGATCGAAGATGAGACGGTCGAGATCTTCTCCAGGCCGGTCGGCGGTGTGTACTGGCGACTCCAGGCCTCAGTCGACGTCACGGTGTCCAACCTCACCGAGTGGCTGACAAAATGGTTGCAGGACAACGACATCGTCGACGGTGAATGGATCGCGGGGAACAAGTGGGGTGGCAACGACAGTGCCATTGTCACTGCACACCCCACTACGACCCATGCCGCCTAAGTCCCTCTAAGACGGCCCCGGAGCGTCAAGGGGCGGCGACCGCGTCCCAGCAGTGGATGCGACCATTCCAGCGCCGCAGGTTCGTCGCTTCGGGATGGGTGGACATGTTGACCTCGGTATCGGCGAACACGCACAGTTCGACAAGTTCGCGACGCAGGTGGACGCGGGTCTCAGCCTCCACCCTCGCCGCCGGGTGCAACGCGGCCTCACCGCGGCGGATATGAACCGTCACCGCAACATGGCCATCCCAGAGGTGGACCGCCTGCACGTCATAACCATCACTGGTCGACGTGCCCGGCTCGATGCACTCGGCCGGCACCGCGTAGAACAGCTCACCACCCACACCCGCCACCCAGTGCTCCTATCACCTGCGAACTACGCCACCCAGTACACAGCATCGCCGCTGCCACGCTCGGCGCGAAGCACCGCCACACCCGAGCCTGGACTCGTCACCGCAGCCTCGTCACAGTGCTTGGCCGCCGGTACAGTCAGATCAGGTCACAACGGCAACAGCGGGCCAGGGCACAACGGAACTGCGAGGAGGGGGGCGCGATGGCCGATCCGCGAATCCGGCTGACTCCAGCAGAAGCGGCCGCGCAAATGACAACGATCGGCGGCAAGCTCGAAAGCACCGCCGGCCAGGTCTCCAGCACCGCCGGGTCCGGCATCGACTCCCGCATCGCTGCCGCGGTGAGCCAGCAGGTCCAGACCAGCCGTGAGCTGGTCACCGCCGCGTCCAAGACTTCTGACAAGAGTAAATCGGCCGCAGAGGCACTCGGCGAGCAAGACAGGGCCAACCGCGGCAAGGTTGAGGCCGTCAAGTCCGACCTAGATGGGATGAAAGGCCGAAACGGGCCGTCGGGCCCTCGCCTTCCCCAGGACGGCGGCGGTGCATCGGGCCTGTCGTGGAAGCCCGGCGACAAACGCCGCCGGCCCTACCTGGTCGAACCCGGAGCACTTGGCCCGCCGGTGAACCCGCATGACCCGCTGATCGAGGTCGGTCCCCGATCAGGCATCTTCGTCCCCGAGAACGAGCTGCCCGGCGTCAAGGTCTACAGCCCCGGCGCCCTAGGCCCCCCGGTCTACCCGGACGATCCCTACATGGAACTCATCCCGGGCTCTGGGGTATGGGCACCTCAGAGCGACTTCCCCGGCGCTCAGTTCCTCAGCCCAGGTGCACTCGGGCCCAGTACCCAAACCGGTACCGGCGCCCCCGCCTACACCGAATGGCTGCCCGGCTCAGGGATCTGGCTCCCCAGCCAACAACTGCGCCCCTAACCTGGCCTACATCAACCACATCGCCCGGCGCACAAAGTCTGCCCCGCCTGGTGTCGCTGCACCCCTGGCCACCAACGCGGCGCATACGGTCACTAGAACCGGGCCAAACCAACCTGCTCACACGCACGCGGCCCGGCTGACCGGAACATGTTCCAGCACAGGGGGAATCAGCAATGGATGAATTCTGGGCGAACGTCGACGCCTGCCTGGACGCAGTCGAAATGGCCTCAACTGTCGACGAAGTCATGTCGATCCTGAACCACCACTTCCTGCCGTCTAGCGGCGAAGCATTCTTCGGAGGCTCCGGCGGCGACCGCCAACTCATCCACGCGCTGCGTGAGGCCGGGTGGCGAATTGTTTGGGCCGAAGCCGACTACTACTTCGTTGCCAGCGACAAGAACGGTGACCTGTTGACCTACGCCGAAGGCGACGTCGAGCGCGGCGACAGCCGCCCAGCAGAACTCCGCGACTGAGCACCGTTTAGCTGCGCTATTCCCCGACCTGACGCAACCGCTCGTCAGCTTCGATAGCGTACGCGTCGCCCAGCCACTCAGTATTCGGCAGGTCAGTACCGATCTCCTCCGGATCAATTCTCACCGCGCCGGCGTCGGTATTGCCGGTGTAGGGCACCATCGGTCGATCCACCCAATGCCGGCCGACCACGCCAACGGCGTGAACGGTGACCGGGAGGAACCGCTTCTGCTGCGCGAGCCGGGCGGTGTGCCTACCCAAGCAATCGTCGCAGATATTGAGGACCAACTCCTCGCCGTCGAAGCTGTCCCAGAACGTCGAACCGTAGTGGCCGTACGTCCGAAACTCGGTGCCCTCCTGGGGCTGGTTCTCCGACTCTACGAAGGTGTTCAACAACGTTTTGCCGCATGCAAAGCAGGGCAACATGGCTTCTCTACTCATGGTCTTCCCCTTTCATGTCAGACAAGCTGGCTTGATCGCTCCGGTGTCAAAGCCATGCCGAAAATGGCTGGCGACAAGGGGGGTGAAACAACAGGCCTGGATTGCATCCGGGCAACCAACCCCTCCCCACGGAACACCGCAGTTAGTCGGCCCGTGCCCGTGTTGCAGCCGCGAACCCCACAGACGGCGCGCCACGATGAAACGAGCAGCTGGGTGAAGTGACGGCCAACCGGGGGAGTCGGCCAGGCGTCCCAGCGGAGGTCAGGGGGAGCAGGTGCAGTTCGAGGCCAGTCGTGAGGACGCCGGCACGTACCGCAGTGCAGCGAGGAAACATGCTGCCCAATCCGGACCGGGTCGCCTCGGCCGCGAACTGGTGGCGGCACGTCGGGCCATCGGGGCGGCGGCGCGGTGACCGCGGCAGTCTCGGCGCTCCCGGACCGCACGCAGGATGTCGGCGCCGGCCCGCCGTTGCGGGGATGGCAACGCCGGGCCCTGGTCAAGTACCTGGCGGCCAAGCCCCGGGACTTTCTCGCGGTGGCAACCCCAGGCTCAGGAAAGACCACCTTCGCGCTGCGGATCGCCGCCGAGCTGTTGGTCGAGGGCACAGTCGATCACGTCACTGTCGTGGTACCCACGGAGCACCTCAAGATCCAGTGGGCCCATGCGGCCGCCAGCTTGGGTATCGCCTTGGACCCGAGGTTCAGTAACTCGGCCGGCCACACTGCCCCGGACTACAACGGCGTTGTCGTTACCTACGCCCAGGTCGCCAGTCACCCCAGCCTGCACCGAATTCGCACCGAGAATCGCAGCACCCTGGTGATCTTCGACGAGATCCACCACGGGGGCGACGCCAAGTCCTGGGGGGATGCGATCCGAGAGGCGTTCGATGACGCCACCCGCCGACTCGCGTTGACCGGCACGCCATTTCGTAGCGATGACAGCACCATCCCGTACGTCACATATGCCCCCGATAACCACGGCATGATGCGCTCCCGCGCAGACCATGCCTACGGCTACGCCGAGGCCTTGGCTGACGGTGTGGTGCGGCCTGTGGTCTTCCTGGCCTACTCAGGTGAGTCCCGCTGGCGTGACAGCGCCGGCGCCGAACACGTCGCCAGGCTCGGCGAAACACAGAGCACCGAACAGATCGCGCGTGCCTGGCGCACCGCGCTCAACCCCGCCGGTGAATGGATTCCCGCGGTGATCACCGCCGCCGACACCCGGCTGCGGCGACTGCGCGAACACATCCCCGACGCCGGCGGCATGATCATCGCGTCAGACCAAGCCGCCGCCCGCGCCTACGCCGACCTGCTGACCACGATCACCGGCGAAGCCCCTACGGTAGTGCTCTCCGACGATCCAGGGTCATCGGATCGGATCGCCGAATTCGCGCGGGGCACCAGCCGCTGGCTGGTAGCGGTGCGCATGGTCTCCGAAGGCGTCGACGTGCCGCGGCTGTCGGTAGGTGTCTACGCCACAAGCGCCTCCACACCACTGTTCTTCGCTCAGGCCATTGGCCGGTTCGTTCGCTCGCGGCGCCCTGGGGAGACCGCCAGCATCTTCCTTCCGTCGGTGCCGAGCCTGCTGAAGCTGGCCAGCGAAATCGAGCAGCAACGGGATCACGTTCTGGGAAAGCCACACCGTGACAACGAACTCCCAGACGCACAGCCGGCCCGCCGCGGCGAGCCGGCGGATCCCGACGACGGCTTCGAAGCGCTCGGCGCCGACGCAGAGCTCGACCAGGTCATCTTCGACGGAGCCTCGTTCGGCACCACGGCCGCGGCCGGCAGCGACGAGGAGGCCGACTACCTCGGCATCCCCGGCCTGCTCGACGCCGGCCAGATCCGGGAACTGCTGACTCGACACCGACACCAACAACCCGCAGAGCCGCCAGCCGTAGGCCAAGCGCCGGCCCGGGCCCTGGTGCACGACCAACTGCGTCAGTTGCGCCAGGACCTCAACGTCCTGGTGTCAGTAGCCCACCACCGAACAGGTTTGCCTCACGGCGCAATCCACAACGAGCTGCGCAGACTGCGCGGCGGCCCACCGGTCGCGGCCGCCAGCGTCGACCAGCTCCGTGAACGCATCGAAGCGGTCAAGACCCTAGGCAGGGGCGGAAGGCGATGAACCGCCCAACCGCACTCGGCGCAGAGCGTGCCGGCTCCCTGGCCGGCTGGTGCTAGGTAACGGGGGAGAGAACACTCATGCACATCTACGAACTGGCCATGCAGATCAAGGCCGAAACCGAAGACGAAGCGCGCGCGATCGCCGTTGAGAGGATCCAGCGCAACGACGGATTCGACCTCGACCGGGTGGGCGAGTGATGGCCGGCACCTATGACCTTGATTTGTCCTGCAGCGGCGATGGTTGGGCAGGCACGTTCGCTGCCCTGATCGTGGCCACCGCCGATGATTTCCTCGCCGACGGCCCCTATGGCCCGGTCGAAATCACCCGAGACGACGGCGTCACCTTCACCGGTGAATTGGCCAGCCGATCTGGAAACGCGTTGGTACTTCAGGACCGTGCCAGCAACGCCTACCACGGGATCCACGTGGACGCCGTACTCAGGTTCCGGGCGTAGACCGCGCCACGCAATCCATCGGCACCACAACAAGGGGGGGAACACGAACATGGCAGATGTCCAGTCCACAGGGGCCCTTGCCGACGACCCGATCGGCGGACTGCTCACCGTCACTGACGGCATGATGCACTACCTGACCCGGTGCTGCGGTGCCAGCGCAAAAGGATCGGCCAACGGTTCGACCGGGGTGGTGTGCAGGGCGTGCTACTGCGATATCGACCCGGAGATCGGGAACGCCTGGATGGTCGACGACCCCGCATCGTGGAAGCAGTATCAGGACCGGTTGGCCGCCTACTTCGGTGACCAGGCGGCCGTGGTGGCCAACCAACTCCGTGAGCGAGCCCTCGAGCGAACCTACGGGTCCAGCCAGGCTGTCTAGGTCGAGGCAGCGGGGAGGCGAAGGAACGTGTTCACAGCGTTGGAGCGAGTGATCATCAGACCGAGGTCGGGTGCAGCACCACTGACCGGCCACTTCATGGGCTACAACCACTTCGGCGACCCGATGGTCGTGTACCACGACCATCCCCAAGGGCAGGAGTGGGGCCTGAGGCGTCGCGACGAAGTGACCGGCAACGGCGATCCCTGCGACTGCCCCGCTGCGCAGCTGGCGCGCCAACAGGCCTGAACCCCAACACCATGGCTGGGCCTGCGCGGCCCCGCGGAAACCGGCGAGAGGAACCACCCGAATGCGCTATCAGCACACCCACAATGCAGCGGCGTGCCCTGACTGCGCAGCCTGTACCCGGCGGTGGGGTCCCGGCCACCGCTGCGACAAGGTCCACGACCTGCGTGAAGGAGATGTCGTCACCGTCGGTAACAGCATCAAGCCGTGGCTGGTCAGATTCGCCGGGGACGTAGTAGTCACCGCCATCGATCCCGTCGGCCGGTATCACAGCTTCGGCCGCGGCTGCCCGCGTCCACTGTCAGAGCTCACGCCCGTCGGGCACCAGGAATCCGCGTGATGACCGGAGCCACCGATGGCCCCACCATGAAACATGCGCTGGTGACCATCAGCCACGATCGCACCGACAGCTGCGACGGCGTCTACGACTCCTACGACGACGCACTGGCCGCGGTCAACAGCATCTGCGCCACCTACGGGTGGCGCTACAACCTAGCCGCGGGCGTCATGCTCGGCGACCCGTTCGCTGAACCCCGAAACACCCCTGACCCGGCTCTGGACTGCCAGCAGGCCCCCGGCGAACAGTGGGCGGATATCGACGTCGCCATGTACTTCCGCATCACACCAGAAACAGCCGGCTGACCAGCCAGCTGACCTATAGGCAATGGACAGAAGGAGAGTCAGATGACCGAGGCCGAGGCCGAAGAGCTCGGCCGCCAGGCCCGCCGCGACGAGCGAGGCAATGTGCCCGTGGCGGATCCCCTCATCTACGCCGAGGTCGAAAACTCCCAAGTCGGCGAGAAGACCCACCTCATGCACGCCTTCAATCGCGGCTGGCATGCCGAGAATGCGGCAGCGGCCGACGAACCGGTGCGCCGCGTCGACGTCCACCCAGGCAGCACGGAGGACCTGAGATGAGCGCCAGCGAGGAGCAGGACCTGACGACCTGGAGTGTCGTGGGGCACTGGGAGTGCGGCGAGATCGTCGTCGAGTACGTGGTGGAAGGCGACCACCAAGACCCGCGCATCGATACCGGCTACTGGGATGAAGGCCTCTTCGCCGCATCCGGCCAAGGCCACACCGTGGAAGAGGCGATTGCCGCAGTGCGCGCAGAATATGAGGTAGCCCATGGCTGAGCAGACCGAGCTGGCGGCCGCGTGCGAACTCCTGCGGTCCGTCGTCAGCCGGTGGTATCGCCAAGGCTACGCCGGGGAATGCCTCGACGCTGCCGCAGCAGCCCTCGATGGGCTGGACGCACTCGAGGCCGCAGGCGGTGAAAGCACCGGTGACCCAACGGTATTGAAAGATCTGAGGGACCGGCTACAGGCGGCCGTCGACCGCCACCGCGAGTTGGGCCACGGCGGCAGCCTCACAGCCGCCGGCGCGCAGCTCGTCATGGCCATCGACAATCTGCGCCTGGGCCAATGAACCCCACAGCATTGCCAAAGCACTCGGTGAGCGTCGCCGGAATCGTCATCGACCCCGCCGGCCGGGTCCTGACGATTCAGCGCGCCGACAACGGGCATTGGGAGCCGCCAGGAGGCGTCCTGGAACTCAACGAGACCTTGGAGGAAGGCGTCCGCCGCGAGGTCTTCGAGGAAACCGGCGTCACCGTCGACGTGGAACGCCTCACGGGCGTCTATCAGAATCTCGCTAAAGGAGTCGTCGCCCTGGTCTACCGCTGCCGGGCGGTAGAGGGTACGGCGCATCCGACCGCTGAAGCTCGTGCTGTCCGCTGGATGGACCGCGAACAAGTAGCCGACGCCATGACAGAAGTCTTCTCCGTCCGCGTATTCGACGCCTTCGACGAGCGGGCCCACTCACGCACCCACGACGGAATCCGACTCTGCTACAGCGGGCACTGAGGACCAACAGGGGAGGAGCGGTGCGATGGGCACGGTGTGCGGGTGGAACGGCTGCCGCGAGCCGAAGGCCGACGCCGAGGACCGGTGTGAGGAGCACGAGTTCTCGCAGTGCGGCACTGAGGGATGCGACGGGGACGCTGACAGCGGCGACAGCTACGACGGTTACTGCGGGAACTGCGCCGACCGGCGCTACGGATGATCCTGACCGCCGCAGCATTCAGGGGCACGAGTCCCCGGAGAATCCGGCGTCGAGGAAGTCGGGGTCCGGACGCGTCACTACCTGATGAAGATGGGCCTGCTCGCTAACGTCGATTCATAGGGGGAATGACCGGCGGGACCGCATCAGCGGCCCGCCAAAAATGGGGGGAACTATGGCAATTGACGTCCGCGTGCTGTTGAACCAATCGGAGGAGAATTTCCGCGGGTACCGGCACGGCGCCACACTGAGCGAGGTTGCCGCCTTCGAGCTACCCGAGGAACTCGTCAGTCAGATCGCCGACGGAGTTCCGGTGCAGGCACTCGAATCCGTGTTTCGTGAACTCAATATCGACACCCCCACCGCGGAGTGGGCGCTGCGGTACCGCCTTAACCGCAACCGAAGCCTCAGTGTGGGCGACGTCGTCATCGTCGGCGAGCTCGCCTACGCGGTGGAGAGCTGCGGCTGGGCGCCGGTAGCGCTTGTCGCCGAACAGATCACCAACCGTGCATCCGAGAGCCCGGTCGGATGAGCCTCGACCCTGACGACCGGGTGTACGCAAACGCCAGCGGAACCGGGGAACCGGTTGCCTGTCAGTGGTTCGCGCGGTGCAGCAACCCGGCCAACGGATTGCGCGACGCCGGCCCGCTCGGCCAAGTGCCGATCTGCTGCCGTTGCGACAACAAGGTCACGTCGCTTCAATGACCGGCCCGCACCGCAACACCATGTTCACCGACTTTGGGAGGAGTCACCAATGAGTTCGATCCAGCAGCTCGACCCGCAACAGATCGATGCCATGCGCCGGGAGATCAACCACGGCCTGATGGTCACATTCATCAACGCTGAACTGCTCGAGCGGGCCAGTCTCGACGTCGGACGATCGGTCGTGTTCTACGACGCGGACCACGGCTTCCTCTACGCCGTCGCTGAGCTACCCGACACCGGTATGCTGCAGCGTCTTTACGACAACACCTCGATCCGATTCTGGTCGTACGGCTGCTGAACCCGCCTGGTAGCGCGCGGCGGGCCCGCGGCGGCTTGCTGCTACACGGCGGGGTGCGTCTGAACGAGGTAGGACAGCGTTACCCACAGTGCGCCCAGGCCCAGCGCGTAGAACAGCACTGCCCGCAGGGCACGTCGCGCGGCCTGCAGCGGGCGTAGGACGCGGCGGCGCAGGGCCCGCACCGACGACAGAGTCACATGGCCAGTTGCGCCAGCGGAAGCTGTCGCCGCGAGGTAGTCGGCGTGGGCGTGGGCAAGGTCCAGTAGTGCGTTCATCGGGGCTCCTGTGCCGGATCGTCGTAGGTGACCAGAGCCTGGTCGCCGGTATTGAGGCTCACCCACGAAACGACGTCACTGTCTGCGACGTCGGCAGGAATGCAGTAGAGGTAGCGCACGTAACCCAGTGCGGCGGCCTCGGTTTGGTGCGCGGTACAGCTCAGGCCGTGTCGAGCGCTGTAGCGCGCAACCATCCAGACAAGATCATTCACTGTGCCGGTGCTCCTTGTGCTTCGCTGGAGCGTTCACAGTTTGGCCAGCGCGTCTAGGTAGTCGGTCAGGTCGAAGCGCAGTGCCCAGTAGGTCCAGTCCTGTTCTGTTCCGGGCTCGACCGAAGGTGGCTCGATCGAAATCAGGCGGGCATATTCGCGCTCTGCCCGCGTGACGAACCCGTGCTGCAGAGCCAGCGCAATGCGCTCCGGATCCGTTGTGCACTGCGCGGTGGTGCCCAGCAAGACGCGACCACCGCCACTGGACACCTCGTCGATCCTGGTGCCTCCCGAACCCGGCTCGCATCGCAGCCATATCACGCATTCACTCATCGTCGAACCCGTTGCAGTAGTCGGCTTCCCCGCTGCAGAGGTCCTCAAGAGAGATGGAATCGCCGCAGTGGCACCGCCCGCCGCCGCCACGCGTGCGAACGTAGCGGTGCGTGCAGGTGAGCGGGTCAGGCTCTGGAGCGGCCGCAAGGGCGGCCCGGTATTCGTCACGCTCGGCCTCGTGAATCGGGTTGGGCTCCCGATCGTCCCAGCGGTAGCTCATAGACACATCCCCCTGGTCACCGTCGCGGTAGCACTAGTCGCGGCCGAAGTTGGCGACGTCGACGTCGGTAGCAGGGCATACGAGCAGATTCGACTCACGGCACTCCAGATAGGCCTGGACTGCAGCTTCCTGGGTGTCGGCTTCGATAATGGAAACCTGATCCATCGCCAGGTCGTCGATGCGCCAATTGGCCATACCGTCTTGCCCCCCGATTCGCATGCCGCACGCTGCGGCTTTGCCATCGAAATCCACGCTAACGTGCCCTGAGGGCGCCGCTCTGGCCGCGACACGTCGATGCCCCCGGTTTGACCCGCCAGGGACCCCTGCGGCGCGCCGCTAGCATCCCAGCGAACACGGTGCGCGGCGATAAACTCGGTACGGCGCCGGGGCCGATACCCCCCCCTTCTTCGTGATCTCGGCGCAGCGCGTGTGGCGAGCACACGCGACCCGGCTCGGCTCGATCGCAGACCCCCCTCTGCGGTGCCGCCGAGCCGGGCTCTATTAGGCCCAGCGTCGAGCTGCGCTCCGGCCGCGTGGATCGGCAGCGAAAATCCGCCGGGCGGCGTGGCGATGCCCAGACTGGCTCCTATGCCGGTGCCATCATCGGAAATGAGGGGGGCACAGTGGGCATGAGAGCAGTCTGGCGGGGCGAGCACCGAGCCGGCGTTTCGGCGGCGCCCGTGTCAATTCGCGAGACTGCGAGCAGGTTTCAGATCGCCGCTGACAGTGCGCCTTCCTTTCCAAACGAAGGCCACGGCGAGGCCGCATAGCGCGATCTCAGGGGGGACCATGAGGGGGCAGCGAACGCAGCGCATCAGCGCGGCAGATGGAACCGAGCTGGCCGTCGAAGAAATCGGTCCGCCCGACGCGGCCCTGACCGTGATCTTCAGCCACGGCTTCTGTCTGAGCAAGGCCGCCTGGGCTCCCCAGCGCCACCACCTGCCCGAGCATGTCGGAGACGATGTGCGGATGGTGTTCTACGACCACCGCGGTCACGGCGCCTCGGCCCCGGCGCCAGCTGAGACGTACACGATCAACCAGCTCGGCGATGACCTGGACACGGTGATCTCACAAACCGCACCGCAAGGGCGGGTCGTGCTGGCCGGACATTCGATGGGAGGCATGGCGATTCTGGCGTTCGCCGCACGGCACGCCGAAACGCTGCGACGAGTGGCCGGGGTGGCGCTGGTATCGACCGCCGCCGACGAACTAGGCAGTCACGGGATCGGGCGCGCTCTGCACACTCCGGCAGTGCCCTTGCTGCAGCTGGCTGCTCAGCGGTTTCCCCGCCGAACCACTCAGGCCTGGGCGATGGCCCGCACCAGTCTGGCGCCATTGCTGGGCATTCCGGCGATGAAATCGCCCGCGATGGCGGCTAACTCGCAGTGTTGTCGCATGATTGGGCAAACGGCGATCTCGACCATCGCCGCGCTGCTGATGGAGTTCCGGGCCTACGACCAGAAGCAAGGCGTATCTGCGCTGACGCACCTGCCTGCGCTCGTTGCCTGCGGTGAGCAGGATCCGATCACCCCATTGGCCCACTCCGCGGCGCTAGCCAAGGTGCTTCCCTATTCGGAATTCGTGCGCGTCCCAGGCGCTGGGCACATGCTGGAACTCGAGCGGCCACGTTTGATCAGCACCGCCATCGGCAAACTCGTTGCCCGCGCTCGCGCCTACGACCTTGCCTGCGTCGGCTGACGCGCGAACCCTGCCCTGCGAGCAGCGCGGTGAAAGTCCGGCCGGTCGCGTGTCGTGCCGCAGTTCCGTCAGGGCAGTCTCGCCAGACTGACAGACATGACGACTTCGCTCTACGCTTGGATCATCGACCGTGATCATCTCGAACGCTCACTGAACGAGTTCAACCACAACGAGCCCGTCGGGTGTGAAGGGGTTTACGGGCCACGGGGTGCCAACGGCGACACCAAAGCCGCCCTGGACGCCAACTACGAACACCACCACACGTTCGAGATGCGCGATGATGACGGAATCCTCTACGTGACCGGAACCCTGTACTGGAACGGTGACCCGGAATTCGAGGTCACCTACATGCCGCTGCGTGACTACGGAGCGCCGGCCATGGGGTGCGTTCGGGTCAGCTACCCGGGACATCCGGAGTGGGACTGCGGCTAGCTCGACCACGATGGCTGACATCAGATTTCCGGACGACGTCTACCTGATAGCAGGTGGATGGGTCGAGTTCGACCTCGGCCTGCTGGACTACACCTGGCTGCACCGAATCAACGCCACGGACACACCGTCTACGCCACGTGACGTTGTTCGCGCCCACCTGCAGGCGAGAGACCCGGACGGCGTGCAACGGCGGGCCGCGGCCCAAGAGATCCTCGACTCAGTGCCCGCCGGCGCGACGTTGTCCGATGGCGCTGGCGCGGTGCTGGCCGAATGCCGTGCCCTACTCAACTGGGACGCGCTGGCATCTGTGCGGGCTCGCTTCGCAGCAGACGCGCCGCACACGATTGTGTGCGGGCCCGGCTGGTATCGCGTCATTGCTGACCTTGACCAAGAGATCGCCGCCGCCGATCCCGCGGCGCAATACCTGCACATCGCGCAAGCGGATGGGAATCTGACCATCGACACCACCAGTAGCGAACTTCAGGTGCGGGCGTTGATCGCCCAGGCGCAGATCCGCGCCGCTGCGGTGTGCGAGAGATGCGGTCTGCCAGGAGAACTACGCGATCTCCGCAGCAGCGCGACGACGCTGTGTGAGCCCCATTGGGAAATGCGTGGTTGACCGATGACCCCACCGTGTCGGGAGCCCCGCCAAGCGATGCAGGCGTGTCGAGCGCGCGAATCACGCAGCCAGACTGCATCACAACACCGACAACTGAGGAGACCGTTGGCATGTATGTCGAGGATATGGATCTCGATGAGGCGATGTACATCAAGATGGCCCTGGAACGGCGGTACCAGGAAGCGTCAGCGGGCAGCTCTGAACGAGAGCAGCTGGACTGGGACATACAAGACCTCGAGGGCCGTATCGGCGATCTGAGTCGCAACCTGGAACCGCCGGCGTTCCTCGACGCGTCGGTCCCGCACCCAGGCGTGACGCCATGAGCAGCGAGCAGATCGGCTTGGATCTGTGGCCCCGCGAACACGACCTGCCGCCGCGCTGGGACGGACTGGCCGTGCAGTGGGGTGATTGGCGGCCGCCCCTGGAAGTATTCGTGTGCCCGCCGCCCCGTGCGCCGCAGTGCTGTACCCGCTGCGGTGATACCCGGCCGCCGGCCATGAACGTCGGGCGGATCTGGACTGATCCCGCGACCGCGCCGCCTGCGATCAGCCGCGCTCGACTGTTGGCAGGGCGTCAGCTGGTCGGCGTCATGACCGCCTTCCGATGCCCACACTGCGGCCACGACACCGTCCTTGGGCCCGACGGGGAACTCTGGGACCTCGATGCCACGGACTACACCGATGACGGATCATGGAACAACGCCGTCGATAAGCGGTAGCAGTGGTGGTGGTGGCGCTAGGTCTGGTGTGTCTCAGGACAACTAGCGCTGGACGGCGGTGGGGCGACCGCTGTCGAGTGATGCCAGAGCAGCGTCGATAACCGCATTGACCGCGTAACCGTCGTTAGCGGTTGCGCCGACGACGTTGGTGCCGGCGGCGATTGCAGCGAGCCAGCCGGCGTCCTGTGCCCGGTAGGCGTGAGCAAAGCGTTGCATCCATGCTTCGGCCTCCACGTCGAGGGGGGCCGGGTCGGATGGGTCAGGTTCGGTGGGGGTCAGAGCTAGGGGGCCGGTTCCGGTGACGATCTCACAGCCGATGTCGTAGGACAGGCCGGGGCCCCGGACGAGCTCGATGACTCCAACGATGCCGGTCTGGGAAGTCAAGGTGAGGACGACGAGCACGGTGTTGCCGTCGCTGCTGGTGGTACTGGCTGTCGAAACCTCGGCGATGTCATCGCCGGTCAGCCACCGGAAAATGTCGATGTCGTGAGAGGCGGAGCTGGTGATGAGTTCGCGTTCGTCGAAAGTGATGACCGACAGCGGGTTTCGGTGCCGTTGGCTGATGAGCACGGGTGAGCCACTGCCGGCGGCGTGCAGTTGAGAATGCAGGGCGAGGTAGTCGGGGTCGAAGCGGCGCATCCAGCCGACCTGCACGAGAGGGCGGCCGGCGGCATGTTCGGATTCGACAATCTGGCGCGATTCGTGGGCAGTTGTAGTGAGCGGCTTTTCGCACAGCGTGGGAAGGCCTCGCTTGATGCAGGCCTGCGTGATGGCGAAGTGAGTGTCGTCGGCGGTTGCGATCAATACTGCGTCGATGTCGGCGTTGTTGACGCAGTCGATCGGGTCGTAGAAGACCCCGGCGGCCGGCACGAGGTGAGCAGCGCGGTCTGCGAACGGGACGTGGGTATCGGCGATCGCGGTGATCGTGGCTTGCGGGAGGCCGGCGACGATCTTTAGGTGGGTATTGCCCATGCCACCGAGCCCGATCAGCGCCACCCGGATTGGATCGACCGTCATTGCGTGGCTCCTGCGATCATGGGCGCTGGGACCCGCGCCCACGTGCCATTGGCCACGGATTCGGCGATGGCGGCGTGGATGGTGGCTGCACGGACCCCATCGGCGAACTGCGGTAGACCGTCGGGCGCGGTCCCGGTCGCAATGGCGTCGTAAACGTCAGCGACGAACGCGTTGAAGCAGTCTTGGTAGCCCTGTGGGTGCCCGGCGGGCAGCAGCGAGTAGCGGGCCGCGGCGGGGTCGAGAATCGCGGCGTCACGCAGCAGCGTCGTAGTCGAGGCCAGGCCGCCGATGATCAATTCGTCGGGACGTTCACCGTCGAACTGGATCGCGATATCGCGGGCATCGAAGGAGAACGCGAGCTGGTTCTTCCTCCCAGGTGAAGACTGAGTGACCACGATACTGCCGATGGCACCGCAGTCGGTACGGAAGGCCACGACTGCGCCGTCGTCTTGGCGGATGGTGCTGCGCGGGGCGCAGGCCTCGGCGGCGACGACTTCGGTGATGCGTTGCCCGGTGACAAACTCGGCCAGATCGCACCAATGCGAGCCGATGTCGGCGAAGGTAGCCGACACCCCGGACTGGGCGGGGTCCGAACGCCACCCAGTGGGCTCGGCCTCGGCCTGGTGGTCCTGAACGTAGCCACCATGAAGCATCCACACCTGCGTCCCGGACAGGCGGTGTCGGGCCTCTCTGACCATCGGGTAGAACCGGTAGATGAACGACACTGCGGCCACCGTGCCGGCTTCGCGTGCGGCAGTTGCCAGGGCTTGAGCGTCGGCAACGTTTGTTGCTAAAGGCTTTTCGCAGATGACATGTTTGCCAGCGGCCAGTGCGGTCAGGACTTGCTCGAAGTGCAAGTTGTTGGGTGTACAGATGTGCACGACGTCGACGTCGTCGGCAACGAATATCTCTTCGGGGGTGGCTGCCCTGCCGGCGCCAAGCCGGGCGGCGGCCACGTCGCTGTTGTGCGGCGTGCTGGCGGCGATCGCTGTGAGCTGGCCGCCGGCACGGTGAACGGCGTGTGCATGTACCGATCCGACCATGCCGGCGCCGATGATCGCGCTGCGTGGAACCTGTCGTTGCCTCACGTGCCTCTTCTCGTTTCAGGGCTGGGACGGGTCGATCACCGAGACAGTGTTGTCGTCGTTGGCGGTGTACACGGTGTGGGTGACGGGATCAACGTCGACGGTGAAGGTTTCCTTGCCGATCCGGATAGCGCCGGCGACCACCAATTTGTCGGTGTCGATCACCGTCAGGCTGCTGTCGTGATTGGCGGTGTACGCCGTATGGTATCCGCGATCGACGGTCACCCCGAACGGACTGTTGCCGACATGAAGTGTTGCGGCCACACGCCGCGTCGCGAGGTCGACAACGGTAACGGCCCCCTCCGCTTCGTTGGTGACGAGCGCAGTGTGGTGAGCGGTATCGATAGCCACGCCTCGCGGATCGTTGCCGACCGGAATGGTCGCCTCAACGGCGCGTGTGAGGGTGTTGATTACCGAGACAGTGCCGTCGCTGCTGTTTGCGACATAGGCCGTGTGTGAAGCGTGATCAATGGCGATGCCGTACGGGTTTTTCCCGACTGGGATCGTTGCGGTCACGGTGTGGCTATCGAGGTTGACTACCGACACGCTGTAATCCCACATGTTGGCCACATACGCTGCGCGATCCGTCGGATCGATCGCCACGCCCCACGGGTTCGTACCGACCTTCACACTGGCGACAACGGTGTTGTGAGCAGTGTCGATGATCGATGCGGTGTCGTCACGATTGTTCGTGACGACGGCGGTGTGGCTGGCAGGATCGAGTGCCACGTCAGCTGGTCCGGAGCCCACAGGGATGGTCGCGGTCACCGCCTGTTTCCCGGCATCGATCACTGACACCGTGCCGTCTCCGTAGTTGACGGTGTAGATGGTGCGGGACGTTGGGTCGACGGCCACAGCTTCAGGGCGCTTCCCGACAGGAATGGTCGTGACGATGCGCGCCACCGTGGCTGCTGGCCGACTGCTGGGGGGTTGGCCGGTGGCACTGTCGGGATGTCGCCCGGCGATCCAGCTGGTGGTGATCACGGCGGCAATAACCACGGCCAACCCGGCCGCGGACAGCGCCACCATGTTGCGGCGGCGTGTCGGGCGCTTGGAGGGCGCCACCAGCGGGCGCTGGGAGGGCGGCACATCGGGTGGTGGCGCTGGCAGGGTGGGCGCAACGGGCGGTACGGGGATGTCGATCGACTTGCAGGCCATCCAGAGCTGCCGGAATCTGTCCGAATCGCCGCCCAGGTGCGCGACAACGGCTTCTAGGGGATCCCACTTCGGTAGCGCGGCGCAGGTGAAGATCCTGCTGACCGTGGCCCGACTCCACCCCGTTTTCTGGGCCACCGAGCGCAGGCTCGGCTCACCCGCCGCCAATCGCAGCCGGTAGAGCTCACTGCGCAAAAAGGTCAGGCGCGGGTCCAGATCATCAAGAGCGTCGTCGTCAGTCAGCCTGCCTCCCCAGTTACCGCGGGTTGCATGGTTAACGCCAGCGTGGACAGTGACTGTTAACCATTG
This sequence comes from Mycolicibacter senuensis, assembly GCF_003284925.1. Taxonomy (GTDB): domain Bacteria; phylum Actinomycetota; class Actinomycetes; order Mycobacteriales; family Mycobacteriaceae; genus Mycobacterium; species Mycobacterium algericum_A. The sequence continues at coordinate 34,424 of NZ_QMEX01000001.1, read as the reverse complement.
GCTCACTATGGCACAAAATGGCTCAAACCCTGCTCAAGGGTGCTTGCGTCCATTGACGGCCCCTTGGCTGGTTGCTGACGATGGGATCACGAAATCAAGGACGATCCCACTCCAATTGGGGGCAACCAATGCTTATCGACGACCGCACCAACACGATTTCAGGCGCAGAAGATGATTCCCCGACCGTCGAAGTGACGATGGTCTGCGAGGTATCCCAGGAAACACCGGACAGCCCCCTGCAGGCCGCCCTGATCCGGGAAGAAACGCGACAGTGGCCGGACGACCCCACACCGGACGTCATCGAGACCGTGGTCTCGGAGACGCTGCTACCCCAACCCGTGCCCGACGTCTTGGCGGCCGTCGACCACTGGCTGCAGGCCGTCCACCACCTTCACGTCGTGCCAACGTCGTGGGAACCCGGCAGCACCGGCCCCGACACGGGAGTCGTCCTTCTTCTGCAAGGCCGCGCCGAACCCGCCCCAATTGCGGCCCACGCCGCATAACAGGGCAAGCATCCTCGGCTACGCCGCGGGACATTGAACTAAGGGTGCCCGGCCTGCCCTGCTTGGACCCGCCGCCAGACGGTTGCCCCCGTGGCGGTGTCGCCCAGGCCGTCGATTCGCTGAACCTGCAGGTTGCGTCTCGCTTGGCCTAGGGCCCCGGCGGTAGCCGGTTGCAGTCAACGCCTTCTTCTCGCTCGAGGTCAGATAGTTGCGCTTGCCCGCGTCGACGTGGTGACGATGTCGGATGTCGCCGCTGCAGCACGCGGCTGCCGGGCGTTTGCTGTAATCATTTTCATGATGGTCACCGGTTGGGTGGTGCGTGCAGTGCGAATCGTGGTTCTCGTGGTTGGCGCCACCGTTGCCGCCGCTGGGTGCGCAAAGGATGATCCCGGTTCGACCCGATGGTCAGCGCTTCCTCACACCATGGGTTGCCAGCCAAAGGGTAATGATCCCAGCCCCATGGGTCCCGCGGTCACGCGGGTCCAGCAGGTAACGCTGTCCCATGCGGGTGGACAACGCCTGCAGTTGGAAGTGACTTTTGCCGTAAAGGTGCCGCGCCCTCCGCGGGTGGTTCGGGGCCCCTTCGGTCCCGTAGAAGCACCCGGCAGCATCGATATTGTGTTCGAAATTATCCCAGCGCACGACGACCGGCCGATCTATGTAACGTCGCCGGCGCCGAGCGTAGGTTGGGGCTGGAAGGCCGATGTTTCAGAGTTTGACAAATCGGCTCCCAAGAACGTGTTGGTCTCATCCACGGCCGATGGACAGGTCCTCACCCTGGTCCTCGATTTGGCTGGCCAGCGCGAGATACTCGGCAGTGGACCATTCAAAGCTAACGTAGACGTACAACCAGCGGTGTTTGGGCGGCAGGACTCAGACGGCGATCTGGACAGCCTTTTCTTCCGCACGCTTGAGTGTCATTGGAACACGCCGCCTCCGGCTCCTGAGCGCCGGCAATCGCCTCCGTCACCAGAAACAGCTCAGCCCCCGCCGTGGCCGGAACCTCCTCCACCGCCCCCGCCGAACGTATCGGTTCCCGGATCAACCCCGCCGCTCCCCGTCTCCGGTGCGGACACTCAAGGATTTCTGGGGTCCCCTTCCGCGCGCTGCGATATCGCAGATCATGCGGCGATGCTCCTGCGAACTGCTTCGTCACTCGTGGTGATTTGTTACGGACCGGGCGAAAGCCTCTATTACAAGGGAGTGCGGCTGAGTGACTCAGCGGCGATCCGTGTCGACACGGTCACCTCGAACTCGAACGGCTTCACCGCGATCAACCCTGCTGATGGCACCCGATACGAAGCGACATCCGAGGGCCTGAGCATCGTGGTCGGCGGCCAGGTGGTGGCATCGGAGCCCTCCGTGGAATGGGCATTCCTATAACTGCGCAGGGGAACGAGCACGGACAATACCCGCAGAGCTGCTGCCCCTTATTGGTTCCGACGCCGGACGCGAATCCGATGAGTCGACCACGGCCTGCGGCCCGGCATCTTCACGATCCAATGGGACGAAACCTCATGCTCGGGCGCCGTGCCGCGGATGCGTTGCATCAGCGGTGCGCTGCTGTTGTGGGGTCGGCGCGGTAGCTAGCTGGGCGGGGTGCGGGCGCTGCCTTGTTTCCCCGGCACTGAAGGGCCCGGGGTTTAGTTGGCCGGCAGAGCTACCTGCAGGCGGTGATGCTGTCCTGAGTGCTCAGCTGTGGCTGCTGAACAGCTCCTGGCCGTTGTTCATTGAAACTCCGGGGCCCCTCCGCGTCGCGCAGCTGTTTCGGATGGGCTGATTCGTATGTTGGATTGCATGAGCAAAGTCAGTGGCATCACGCCGCGCTCCATGGAGCTGTTCCTCGCCTATGCCGCGGATGCCGGGAATTGGGGTGGCAGTCCACTCGTGGGTGGGAATGTCGGTGGTGCAAAGGAAGATCGGGGGAATCTCACTCAGCTCAAGCAGGCTGGGCTCATCACCACCTTCAGCGACGAACCAGGCAGCACCTGGGTCCGGTTCACGGATGTCGGGCGGGCCTTGGCTACTGAGCACGGGATAGAGATACCGGACTGGTAGCGACGGTGAGGGATGTCGCCCAGATGCGCGGCCAGGTGGTCCGCCGGCGGCGAAATGCTTCCAGAAGCAGCGTCGTGGTTGTGCGTCCCGGCCCTCGATGCGCGTTCCTGACCTGGGGGTGCGGTGCGGTTACTGCATGTGACACCACGCTCGTCGGCGGAGTCGATCCTGCGGCACGGGTTCGAGCCGCGGATAGGACTTCGGTCTGTGTACCTGGAGACCGAGCCTGCGACGTACTTCTTCACCGACGAGCAGGCGCTGAGCGATGCGTGCTGGAACTGGCTCAGCGAAGCATTCGAGCACGTCGACGAGGACCTGATCGTGCTCGTCGCGGACGTAGACGAGGAGATGGTGCACGTCGATCTTCGGATCGGGTTTGAAGCGGTCGTGTTCCGCGGTTATCAGGGGTTAAATTCTCAAATGTGGTCATAAAGGTGTGTTGAACTGCTATTTAACCTGCGCACACATGTAACCTATTAGGTCATGGGCAGCCAAAATTTCGCCGACTGCCGGCGGCGTGGCGCGACGTGGAGTGTGGGAAACCGGGGTAAATGTTTACCCCATGGAGCTACACGACGATCCTCAGCGGCTCGTGGAGGAACTCGTTCGCCAGCACGCGCAGGTTTTGGGCGAGGCGCACGGCGATCTGGCTGCGCGACATCCGGAAGTCCCGGATCGTTTTATCGATCAGGGCAGCCATGTCCGACCGATCACGGTGTCGTGCTCGGTTTTGGAAACGTTTCTGATGTCGCGGTTGCGGCGGCAGACTCCCAACTCGACTCTAAAAGTCAAGGCGGGCAACGGGATGGGGGTTCTTCTTGTCGACGAGAAGGGCTCACGGATTTATGTGCGCAAGCATCCGCGAAACCGGCGGACTGGTCAGCTGATCGACACTGTGCCGTTTGTGCCGGGTGGGGAGCAGTACAGCATCGAGGAGGTGTTGGGTCACCCGATCGGCGGGCAGGAGGGTATCGCCGAACCCCAGGCGTATCGGGAATATCTGTTGTGGTGGCCGGACGGTCGCGGGTTTTTCGGTGGTGCGGTGCTGGCGGCGGGGCTGCTGCTCGACAATGTGGAGGTTTTGTACGGCCGGACGCCGTTGCCCCCGCCGATCATGGAGGACCGCTCGTTCAACGTTGGTCTCGGCGAGGTCGGTCGGGATGGGTCGTTGGGGACTCGGCGCCGCGACGACGACTTCGTCGACGTCGACGAGGACGCCGCCCGCGAGCAGGACGAGGAGGGCGGTCCGCCGAAATCGTCGTAGCCGTCGTGCACAGTGTTGGGTGCATGTGGGTTTCCCAACCCGGTGACGTTGAATTGAGCGCACGATGATTGAGGTTTTTGGTGCACGGGTCCGGCAGGCCCGGTTGTTGAGGCGGATGACGGCGCGGTCGGTGGTGGCGGCCACAGGCTGGAGTACGTCGCGACAGTCCCAGATTGAGAAGTCGCCGACGGTGCGGCTCAACGACGGCGATGTTGCGCGGATGGCGGGGTTGTTCCGGTTTCCTGCAGCGTTTTTCAGCTCGGAGCCGCAGACACGGATCAGCGCGAACGAGTTGTTGTTTCGGGCGCCGAAGTCGATGACGGTGGGTGAGCAGGAGTTTTTGGCGACGTTCGCGTCGTTGGCTGGCGATTTCCTCGGTGAGCTCGACGGCCGATCGAAGCTGCCTCCGGTGAAGGTTCCGACGGTCAGTCCGGATGAGTTGGCGCACAGTTCGATTCCGGTGGCCGCAGCGCGTCTGCGTGAGGCGATGGGCCTGGAACCCGATGAGCCGCTTGATGATTTGATGTATGAGGCCGAGCGGCTGGGCGCTCCGGTGATTGTCCGGCGCCGGGTCGCCGGTGATTGGGAAAGCGAGTTCGCCGCGACCGGTGGGCGCTCTCGTGATGAGCGGCATTTGGGGTATTCCAGTTGGGTGGGCCGGTTGCGGGACCGCCCATTGTTGGTGCTACGGGATAGCGACTCGTGGGAGCGGACCCGGTTCACGGTCGCCCATGAGCTCGGTCATTTGGTGTTGCACAGTCACGCCTATTGCTCGGTCAGTGCCGCCGATGAGTTGGAGGCCAACCGGTTCGCGACCGAGTTGTTGGCCCCGGCAGGGGTTATCGCCGGTGAGTTGCCGCGGGTGTTGTCGCTGTTGAATCTGCGTCCGCTCAAAGACAAGTGGGGCCTGTCGTTGGGGTCGTTGATCATGCATCTGCGGGATTCGGGGCTGATCGCGCCGGACCGGGCGAAAATGTTGACCACCCAGCTGCATTCACGGATCAACCCGGCCACCGGGCATACGTGGGGTATGACGGAACCGGGGTGGGCTGACCGCGTCCCGGAGCGGCCGCGGCTGCTGCGCAAGTGGGTGGAGCGCTGTTACGGCGGCGCGTCGGTGCGGATGCTGAGCGCCCGGGAATCGATGATCTATCCCGCTGATGTGCTGGATTGGTTTTTGGCCACGCAGCGACCGGCGCCGGCGGCCGAGCATAGGCCGGTCGCGGCCAGTGTCGGCCATGGCCGCACCCCGGCCCCACCCGCTGCCGGTGGCTCCCAGGTGATCCGGTTGGACGATTTCCGCAACGGCAGGCCATCGTGAATATGGTGGGGTGCTACTGACGGTGGCACAGGTGCAGCGGGTGCGTTTTGTGGACCGACCACCCACCTACACGGTGGTCGGCGCCGACAAATTGCCCGTGGCCCCGGCGCGCGAGTACCTGACGTTTCTGCGTAACCAAGGGAGCTCGCCGAACACGTTGCGCGCCTATGCCTATGGGCTGGCGGCGTGGTGGACGGTGCTGGAAGGTACCGGTACGGCGTGGGATGATTTCCCCACCAGTCTGTTCGGCCAGTTCCTGGCCTATCTGCGTACCGGGGATCTGCCCGGGGTGGCCCGTATCGGTGAACCAAAGCAGAGATTGGCCGAGTCGTCGCTGCTGCCGCGCAGCGCGGCGGTGTTGTCGATGTACCGGTATTTCGCCGATGCCCATGACCTGGTGCGCCCCTACCGGCGGTTGTACGCCAGTCATGCTCGGACGTCCCGGCGGGGCCGCTATGCACCGTTTCTGGCCGGAGTCGGCCCGAGACGCGAACACGATGGGCCGATTCACCGGCTGCGCGGGCTGCAGCGCGCTGAAACACCGGTGCTGCTGCCCGTGCAGGTCAACGCGATCTTGGATGCGTGCAGTGTCCAGACAGTCTCGGGTGAATGGTCGGGCGGCGGGGCGGGGCTGCGTGATCGGTTGTTTTTCGCGGTGCTGGCCGAAACCGGCATGCGCATCGGTGAGGCGTTGTCGTTGCGCCACCATGACTTTGATATCGCCGGTGGTGGTACCCCGTCGATACTGGTGGCGGGCCGTGATGATCATCCGCACGGGGTGCGCGCGAAATCGGGCCCGCGCCGGATCTACATCGGCGACGATCTGGTCGCCCTCTACACCGAGTATGTGTGGCAGCTGGTGGCCGCCGGCGCGGATATCGCGGTCGGCGACCTGGCGTCGTGTTTCGTGTTCGTCAACCTGGTGCGCGGCGTGCGCTACGCCCCGCTGCGCCCGGAAACCCTCTACGACAAGGTCGATCTGATCACCGCCCGCCGCGCCGATGTGCTGCCTGAGCAGTGGACGCCGCACTGGCTGCGCCACACCCACGCCACCGCGCTGTTGCTGGCCGGGGTGGACGTGCACGTGGTGATGCGCCGTCTCGGGCACGCCGACGTGCAGACCACGTTGTCGACCTACGGCTGGGTGACCGCCGACGCGCAGATGCGCACGCTGGCCGAATGGAAGAACTATGTCGCCGGGTGGAAGGTGAACCGTGACGGCCAATGACAGTCCTGCACCGGCACACACAGCGCCCACCCATCGTGGCGGCGAGGATCGGTGGACGCAGCAGTGGCAACAGGTACCCGCGCACTGGCGCAACCTGGTCTATCACCTGGATACCGCCCCGGCCAATACGGTCTTCCAGCACAACCCGCGCTACCGGCCCACCCCGGACGGCCACGACTTCACCCCACACGGTGTGCCGCAACGGTTCTGCGACGAGCTCGCGTGGTGGGTGTGGCTGTGCGGACACGAAGAATGTCGCAAGATCGAACCGTCGCTGCTGAAATGGACCAGCGGCGCACTCAGTATCGCCGCCACCGACTACCACCAACGGCACCGGCGTCACCCGGCCAGTATTGCTGATCTGAGCGCCGAGGCCATCGTGCGCCACGGGGTGCGCGAGTTCGAGCGCCGCACCGGTCGGCTGCCCTCGGCTGGGTTTCGGCGCAACGTGGCCAGTTTCATCGAGCACCTGCACCTGTATGTGTCGGTCCGCTGCACCGACCGGTCATGGTGGTCTCATGACATCTGGGATCTAGACGCTGATCCCAGAATCCCGCAGCGTGAGCACGAACCCTGCCACGACCAGGTTGCCCGTCTCGGCGGGATCGAACCGGCCTGGCTGCGTGAAGGGGTGCGGTTCTGGCTGCGCACCTGTTTGACGGCTGAACTGCTGCGCTGGTCGTCGGTGATCGGCCGCACCCGCGGCATCACCCGCCACCTGGGCCCGTTCTTGGCTGAACGTGGGATCGATGATCCGGTGATCAGCACCGACCGGGCGGCGCTGCGGCTGTTGTTCACCGAGTTCACCGAGTACCTCAAATCACCGGCCGCGCGGGCCAAACCGGAGCGTCCGCTGTCGGCTGCGACGATCGCGGTCGTCCAGTCCAAGATCCAGATGTTCTACACGTTCATGGTGGACCATGCCGAGGAAGCCGCCGCGGCGACCGGGGATCCTCGCTGGAGCCGGTTGACCGACACCCATACCCGGTTGTGGGGTGCGGCGTTTCGCAGCCGACGCCGCAGCGGCGGCCGGGAGCTGACCTGGTTTTCGACCGCCGAACTGCAGCGGATGCTGTGCTATCTCGACGTGCTGGCCGCCGACGCGGGCAAACCGGTGGTCATCACCCACCCCGATTCCACCATCTCGGTCGTGTCCGGTCTCGGCGATCCGCAAGCGGCCCGGATCTGGCTGCTGCAAGCGTTGACCGGGCGCCGGGCCTCAGAGATTCTGATGCTCGACTTCGAGCCACTGCAACCGATCCCGGGCCACGACCGCCCCGCCGGAGCCACCGACGATCCCGACGGGTTCGTGGCCAAACTGCGCTACCAGCAGACCAAAGTCGACGGGGTGGTGCCCACCATCCTGGTCGAGCAGGCCGTGGTCAACGTGATCAGCGAACAACAAGACTGGATCCGGGCGCGCTACCCGCATTTGGACCCGAAATACCTGTTCCTGGGGGTGCGCTATCAGCACCAGGGTCAACGACCACGCAGCTATGACTCCTACAGCCGGATCCTCAATCGGCTCGACACCATCCACGGCCTCACCGACACCGCCGGCCATCCGCTGCGGTTCTCCCAGACTCACCGGCTGCGCCACACCCGGGCCACCGAGCTGCTCAACGACGGGGTGCCCATCCATGTGGTGCAGCGCTACCTCGGGCACGCCTCGCCGGCGATGACCCTGCGTTACGCGGCGACCCTGCAAGCGACGGCCGAAGCGGAGTTCCTGCGGCACAAAAAGATCGGCGCTCATGGCACCGACATCGCCATCAGCCCGTCTGACATCTACGACATGACCCAGCTCTCGGCGCGTACCGACCGGGTGCTGCCCAACGGGGTATGTCTGCTGCCGCCGGTGGCCAGCTGCGACAAGGGCAACGCCTGCTTGTCCTGTGGGCATTTCGCCACCGATGCCACCCACCTCGACGAACTGGTCGACCAACGCGCCAAGACCCTCAAGCTGATCGACATCCGCCGCGAGCAGTACCGTGCCCGCACCGGGCGCGAGCTCACCGACGACAACGTGTGGATCCACGAGCGTCGCCGCGAAATCGCCTCGCTGGATGCCATCCTCGACCGGTTCCGCCGCGACGACGTGACCGATGGCAGCGCGACCAGTGTCGCGGGAGCCGGTACCGCCAACCGGGCACCCACCATGCGCACCGCGACCCGGGGAAGCCACGAATCCGTGCTGCGCAAGGCCGACCCGGACACGCCGCGATGAGCCGACCCAAGCCGCCACCGCCCACCCAGAAGGCACTCGATGCGCTGGACCAATACCGCCGGGCCCGCAGCGATGAGAAGCGCCGCGACATCGAGAAGGCGATCGCCCACCTGCGCAAGACCAACGCCACCATCAACTTCTCCACCGTGTCCCGCCGCGCCAAGGTGTCCCGCAAAACCATCTACAAACACGACGACCTGGTGACCGTCATCGAGCAATACCGCGGCCGGCATACCGACCGACAACCGGCATCGACTGGCCGCGAAACCAGCATCCACGCCGCGCTGCGCCACAAACTCGCCGCCAAAGACAAAGAGATCGCCGCACTCAAAGCCACCGTCGCAGAACAACAATCAACCATCGAGCTGCTCTACGGCCAACTCGACACCCTGCACGAACAGACCCCCTGAGCCCGGTACGCCCCCCGAGGTGTGCTGCGGTCACGGCCTGGCCCGCCGTGACGGAGGCCTTCCCGGCCTCCTGGCCAACTCGTGAGTGCCCGCCCGTGCCCGTCGGCCCGATTGCCAGGTCATCGACAAGATTTGGCCCGGCGGGCTGTGGTGGGGAGATCTTTCCAGGGCGTGTCGGTGTCTGCCGATCGGTTGGTCGCTGAACCGGCGGCGGACCGGCGTTAGTCGGCGGTGACCGGCACACCGTTGTCGCCGGGCGGTGTGGGTGCGGTGGGGGTGGTTTTGCGCTGATGAGCGGTGAGGAAGTCGTCGACGATGCGGGTGGTGTCGTCGGGGGTCATGGTGTGCAGTCCGGTCATCCGGGCGAAGGCGAGCGGCCCGATGAGTTGACACAACGCGAGGTTCACGTCGAAGTCGTCGAGTTCGGCGCGGGCTTCTGCGCTTTGCAGGATGGCGTCGAAGGGTTGTCGGTATTGGTCGACGACGCGTGCGCGCAGCGTGCCGGCCGCGTGTTCACCGCCGGTGTGGTCGGTGGTTGCGGTCGGCCCGAGGGACAGCCAGGCCAGCATGGTGACGTGTAGCGGGGCGTCGGCGAACAGCGCCGCCTGACGGGTGAGCAGTTCGATGAGGCGTTCGCGCACCGTCCCGCCGGCCGGTGCCGGCGGGGTGACTTGGGGTAGCAGCCGTTCGAAGGTGGCCGCCAACAAGTGCGACGAACTGCCGAAGTGGCGGTAGAGGGTGGTTCGGGCCACCTTGGAGGCTTTGGTGACCGCCTCGACGGTGACGGCCTCGACACCACCGGTGCTGAGCAGCGCGGCCGCGGCGTCCAATAAGCGATTGCGGGACCGGGTGCGGCGGGGGTCGATATCGTCGTCGTCTTCGTCGTGGACTCGATCCGGCTGGCTGCTGCTCACACTCACTCTCCTCGCCGCTTCCCCCCTTTTATGGCCAACGGTTCCCGCCCGCCCGACACTTATGGTACCAACAGTAGCGTAGCGAAACTGGTCGTACTGGAGGTATCGGGTGTCCGAACACGTGCCGTGTCGGGATGAGGTACCCGACGGTGACCGTGGGGTGGGGTCACCCGCGGAACGGTTGCCCGCCCACACCCCGCACTGTATGGGCTGCGGCCCGGACAACCCCCACGGCCTGCAGCTGGTGGTGTACCGCTGCGGCGAGCAGGTGTATGCCGATGCGACCTTCGACGAACGCCACATCGGGGCGCCGGGATTGGCGCACGGCGGCGCGGTGGCGGCCGCCTGCGATGACGTGCTGGGCTTCACGTTGTGGATCGCCGGCACCCCGGCGGTGACGCGCAGTCTGACCGTCGAGTATCTGCTGCCGGTGCCACTGCACCAACCGCACCGGATCACCGCGCACATCACCGAGCGCAACGGCCGCGCCCTGCATGTCCGCGCGACAGGCACCGGCACCGACGGCGTCACCCGGTTCACCGCGAGCGCGGTGTTCGTCGTGGTGAGCACCGAGCACTTCGCCGCCCACGGTGATCTGGCGGCCTTCGATGGCGTGCTGGAACGGTTCACCCGCACCAACCGGGCCCACGCCGATCCGCACGACCCGGCACCGTGACCGCGACCGACACCGGCGCCCAACCCAAAAGCCAACAATCCCCGTCGGAGTCGCCGCCGGTGGCACCACACCCGACCGCGCCGCCACACCCGACCGCGTCGCCGCGTCCGCGCACGCCGACGCGTCACCGAGAGGCGATTCTGGATGCGGCGCTGGCGGTGGCCGCCGCGGGCGGGTATGAGGCGGTGCGGATGCGCACGGTAGCCGAGCGGGCCGGTATCGCGGTCGGCACGCTCTACCGCTACTTCCCGTCCAAGACCCACCTGCTGGTCTCGGCGCTGGCCCGAGAATTCGGGCGGCTGCAGGCCGCCCAGGACTGGGCCGCCACCGGCACGACACCTCAGCAGCGCCTGGATCGGCTGACCGGGTATCTGCACGACCGCTGGCAGCGCGACATCCCTCTCACCGAGGCCATGACACGGGCATTCGTCGCTGCCGACAGCACCGCGGCCGCCGCCCTCGACGAGGCCTCCGCGGTCATCGAGCGCCTGCTCGCCCACACCCTGGGCGGCGACACGCCCGGGCCGCTCGATCAGCCGGTCGCCGAGCTCCTCGCCGACATCTGGCTGGCGAACCTGACCGCCTTCATCGGCCGGCGGGCCTCGGCGGCCCAGACCCGTGACCGCATCGATCGGGCCAGCCGGCGCATCGTGGATCGCCTGGCCTCCCTCACCCCCAACAGTTAACGATACTAATAGTATCGCAGCGATACTTACCGTACCCTTCAGATGCGACCCAAAGACGTGTCGAAGGAGGCGCCATGTTCACCCAATGGATCGAAGACTGCGTCGTGCAACGCGTGTCGCTGCGCGACGGGTTGGTGTTGGACCTCGATGGCTACAGCGAGCTGGTGATTTCGCGTCCCCTGCGGCTGACGCTGCCGCCCGTCGGGGACTTTCCGGCCGAACAAGTGCTCATCGACCCCAACCGGGTCGCGGTGCACGAACGCCCGCTGCTCGACCTGGCCGGCGCGGTGTGCACGCACGCCCGATACGGCGATGACGGCGCGTTGCACCTGGGTTTTTCCCGCGGGCACCGCATCGATGTCGAGGCCGACGCGCACGCCACCGCCTGGGAGCTCTACGGCAAACGCCACGGATACATGGCCTGCCTGCCGCGTGGCCGGGTCCGGGTGGTCCGCCACGACATCCCCCGACGCCGACGACACCGACGCCGGCGTCGGCGCAGGTCACTAGCGGCCCCCATACGCGCCGCGCGGCCCCGGCGGACGCGCAGCGCGGCCCAGGCGGACGCGCAGCGCGAACCACGGTGGTACTGCTAGTAGCGTAGCGATACTGATAGTTCCTTTTCTTGGGTGGAGGGTGTAGTGACCGACAGCGATCCGGATGGTTCGGGCACCGCGATGAATGCTCGGCGGCGATACCGCCGTGCGGCCGAACCGGCGGATTCCAGCGAGTACAGCGCGCGGCTGGCGGCGCTGGCGAGGTTCACGGTGAGGCACAAGACGCTGGTGATCGGAGCCTGGCTCGGCGTCGCGGTGATGCTGGCACTGCTGTTTCCCCAATTGGAAACCGTGGTGCGCCAGCAATCGGCGGAGCTGCTCCCCCATGATGTGCCGTCGTTTCAGACAGTGGACCGGATGAGCGCGGCGTTCGGCGAACAAGGTTCCAAGACCATGGTGTTCGTCGCGATGGAAGACCCCGCCGGGCTGACCCCCGCGACGCGGGAGCGCTACGAGGACCTGGTGGCGCGGCTACGCGGCGACACCGCCCACGTCTTGCTGGTTCAGGACCTGCTGGCCGACCCGATCACCGCGACGCAGGCGGTCAGCACCGACCGCAAGGCCTGGTTTCTGCCGGTCGGGGTGGCCGGCACCCTGGGCGATCCCGCCGCCGCCGAATCCGTGCAAGCGGTGCGCGACATCGCCGCCGACGTGTTCGCCGGCACGTCAACCACCGCGTACGTCACCGGCCCGCCCGCCACGTTCAGCGACCAGATCGCGGCCGCCGAACACGACCTGGTGCTGATTTCGATCGCCACCGCCGGCCTGATCGCGGTGATCCTGCTCATCGTGTACCGCTCGGTGTTCACCGCGCTGCTGCCACTGCTGGTGATCGCGGTGAGCCTGGTCGTCGGGCGCGGTGTGCTCTCGGCCCTGGGCCAGCTGGGAATGCCGGTCTCGCAATTCACCGTGGCGTTCATGACCGCGATCCTGCTGGGAGCCGGCACCGACTACACGGTGTTTCTGATCAGCCGCTACCACGAACAGCGCCGCGCACAGGTGCCGCCCGAACAGGCCATCGTGCACGCCACCGCCAGCATCGGCCGGGTCATCCTGGCCTCGGCGGCCACCGTCGCCTTCGCCTTCCTGGCCATGGTGTTCGCTCAACTGAGCGTGTTCGCCGCCCTCGGCCCGGCCTGCGCGGTGGCCGTCATGTTCGGATTCCTGGCCACCGTAACGCAGCTGCCACCGGTGCTGGCGCTGGCCGCCCGACGCGGCATCGGCGACCCCAAACCCGACCGCACCCGCCGCTACTGGAACCGCGTCGCGGTCGCGGTGGTCCGCCGACCCGTGCCCCTGCTGATCGCCAGCCTGGTCATCCTGCTGACCCTGGCCGCGGCCACCACCACGATGAAGATCAGCTACGACGACCGCAAAGGCCAGCCCGCCACCACCGCCAGCAACCAGGGCTACCAACTCCTCGACCGCCACTTCCCCAAAGACATCGTCATCACCGAATTCCTCGTCGTGGAAAACCCCACCGACATGCGCACCGCAAAAGGGCTCGCCGACCTCGACGAAATGGCCTCCCGCGTCTCCCAGATCCCCGGCGTCACCACAGTGTCCGGCGTCACCCGCCCCACCGGAGCCCGCCTCGAACAAGCCCAACTCTCCTGGCAGAACGGCCAGATCGGCGACAAGATGGCCGGCGCCGTCGCCGACGGCAACGCCAGAAAAGACGACCTCACCAAGCTCACCGCCGGCGCCGACCAACTCGCCGGCGGCCTGGCCCAACTCGACACCACCCTGCGCACCGCCCTGACCCCCCTCACCGCGACACTCACCCAAGCCCAGTCCGCCGGCACCCAGATTCAACAGTTCCGGCCCCTGCTGCAACAACTTTCGGCCACCGCCCCCGCCGTCGACCGCGCCATCCAATCCGGTCCCGGGCTGCGACCCCTGGCCGAACAAGCCCAACACGCCATCGCCGTCCTCGACCCCCTCACCGGCGCCCTCAACACCTCCCCGTGGTGTGCCACCACACCCCAATGCGCCCAGATCCGCGACCAAGTCCAGACACTGGTGAGCTTGCGCGACAGCGGATTGTTCACCCAGATCGCCGAACTCGGCGATCGCTACAACCCCGACACCAACGCCACCGTCGCCGGAACCCTGGCCACCGTCCACACCGCGGTCACCTCCCTCGACAAAGCCTTCGCAACCCTCGGAGACCCCGCCGACCTCGCCGGCAACATCCGACGCCTCCAAGACGGCATCAGCCAACTCGCCTCAGGCGCCCAAGCACTGGCCACCGGCGTCCACGCACTGGCCGACAGCAACATCGAAATGCTGTCCGGGATGAGCCAGATCGCCACCCAACTCCAAAACGCCGCCCGCGCCACCGCCAACTCGGACTCCTCCAGCGGCTTCTACCTGCCCGCCAACACCTTCCAAAACCGCCAATTCACCGATATGGCAAAACAATTCCTCTCCCCAGACGGAAAAACAGCACGCTTTGCCATCGAAACCAGCCACGACCCCTACAGCGCCGAAGCAACCCGCCTCGCACACGAAATCACCGACGTCGCCAACGCCGCACGCCCCAACACCTCACTGCACCAAGCCACCGTCTCCGTTGCCGGGTTCCCCGCCGTCAACTCCGACATCCAACGACTGCTGCGAGCCGACTTCACCCAACTCGCCCTCGCCACACTGCTCATCGTCGGACTCATCCTCGTCCTACTACTGCGCGCCCTGCTCGCCCCGCTCTACCTGCTCGGCACCGTCGTGCTCAACTACCTGGCCTCACTGGGCATCGGCGTCCTCATCTTCCAATGGGGACTCGGACACGAAATCGCCTGGCCAGTACCACTACTCGCGTTCATCATCCTGGTCGCAGTCGGCGCCGACTACAACATGCTGCTCGTCTCACGACTACGCGAAGAATCAGGACACAACATCCGCGTCGGCGTACTGCGCACCGTCGCCAACACCGGCTCCGTCATCACCTCAGCCGGCCTCATCTTCGCCGCCAGCATGTTCGGCCTCATGGTCGGCTCAGTGGCCATCATGATCCAAGCCGGCCTCATCATCGGCTGCGGACTCCTACTCGACACCTTCCTCGTGCGCACCCTCACTGTCCCCGCCATCGCCACACTCCTACGCGAAGCCAGCTGGTGGCCCCAACGAGCCACCCACCGCCCAACAACCACCAGCCACTCCACACCACCACAACTAGCCACCCGCCATTAAGAACCAACACCCGCACCCACCCCCAACAAGTCACCGCACCCGTCACCGACGGCAGCCCGCCATGATGGCGGCGACGAAGCGACGGGCTCCCGAACCATCGCGCCAGCCAGACCGCACCAACCAACCCCTAACCGGAAACACCGGCAGCCCAGCCTGTTACCCATCACGCCAAGCCAGGCCAACTCGCCTCAGCGGGAACAACAGTGAACATCAGAATCTGACCCCAGATAACGAAGCTGTTCCGCCGTCAGCAATCACGCGGGCCTATGACCTCGACACCGGCGAGCCGGTTGTCCCGGTCGGCGGCCCGACGCAGTAGGGCCAGCGAGCTGGCGGTCCGGGACCGCGTAGAACACGGGCCGCGGGTGTCAGGCACCGTGCGTACCATCCGGGCGCACGGTGCGCCAGGGGGAGTGACGACAAAAGGGGAGGTCTCGTGGGTACGTGGGAGCCGAACGGGGGCTATGGATTTCGGCGATCGTATGTGCGCAAGTTGGAAGGCTTGGACCGAATCAGGGTGTACGTCGACTTTGAACAGTGGGACGACGAAGACGCGCCGCTCGAGTACCAGTGGCAGGTCAGCGATGGATCCTGCGGCAGGAAGCTCGACTACGGGTCGGTGGATGGCGATGCGGGTCTGGCCGCGGCGATGGCGGTTGCGGACGCGGCTGCCGCACGCCTGTTTCCCGGGCACTGAGGGAAATCGGGTGTCGTGCAGCATCCAGCCCGCATGGGGGCGTAGTCGCGCTGTGTAGTCGCGGCGTCGGGTCGGCTGAGGTGAACGCGGGCGCGCCACTGGTGGGCGGTGTGTCGGTTGTCGGGAGGGCAGTGGATGCGGTTGCGGTAGTGCCGACTTCGACGTGTCGCAGACCGAAATGGGCGGGCGTGGCGAGCAACACTGGATCGAGCTGACCAGGATGACCGGCTGGCGCAGCTGACCGATTGATTGGGAGCGTTCGAAACTGGGGGAGCAATGGGGGCAGTGAGAAAGGGGCAAGCCGAGGCAGTTCTGGCTGCGGTCGCAGCATGGCTGGGTGATCGTGGGTGGGGCGACGAACCGGGGGTACCGGTCCCGACCGGTCCGGAGGCCGCCAGGCGTGCGCTAGGTCCTGAGTTGGTGATGGACTGGGACTGGCCTGGCCGGCCGACGCCGTCGGTGCTGCTGGAAGGTGGGCCCGACTCCTGGGCCATCGAGGCGGCCTACGACACCAGCATCAGGCAGCGAGCCGAGGAGCTGGGCGTATTCCTCGAGCCCTACGCCGCCTACGCCCTGTGCATCTACCCCGCATAGGGGTCTCGGGCGTTTCGAAACTATCGCCGACGCGCTCGGAGGTCAGCGCCCACTCCGATCAGGCAACCGGTCGCAACAGCCACGACAAGTTCTTGGGGGATCATGAGCGACACAATTCGAGTCCGGGCTTCTCACGTGAGTGAAGATCAGGCCCGCCGCGACGTCGAGAGCGTATTCGCCGGCGGTGGCCGTGAGGTCGAGCCGGAAACCGCTGTCACCATCGCGTCGTGGTGGCAATCACCTGGGTCCATCGGCCATGTCCTGGCGGCTTTCGCCAGCGGGGCCGCGGTGTCCAAGAGTGATCTGCTTGATGACATCGCCGCCACCCGAAACGCCCACGGCTACCACACGTTCGACATGCTGCCCTCGGACAAGCGGGCACTCGATTGCCTGGGAACCTTCGTCATCAACGCCTAGTGGGTGGGCGAGCCTGACGCCGCGCCGGCCAGCACGGCTGGGCGCGGCTAATGGGCCCGCCGGCAACTAGTGTGCGGCGGCGTCCCAACTGCGCCCGTAACCGACCGCCACCTCCAGGGGAACGCTGAGCTCGTGGGCGCTGCCCATCTTGTCGCGCACGAGTGCCTCCAACGGTTCGCGTTCGCCGTCGGCGACCTCGAAGAGCAGTTCGTCGTGCACCTGCAGCAGCATCCGCGACCGCAGCCCGGAGGCCTTCAACGCCTGGTCGACGTTGATCATCGCGACCTTGATGATGTCGGCGGCGCTGCCCTGGATCGGGGCGTTGAGTGCCGCGCGTTCGGCGGATTCCCGGACCTGGCGGTTGCTGCTGTCGAGCTCCGGCAGGTAGCGCCGCCGGCCCAGCACGGTCGAGGTGTAGCCGTCCTTGCGGGCCTGCTCGACGACCTCGTGCAGGTAGTCGCGCACCCGCCCGAATCGCTCGAAGTAGGCGTCCATCTGCTCTTTGGCCTCTTCGGTGGAGATCTTGAGCTGGGAGGCCAGCCCGTAGGCGCTCAACCCGTAGGCCAGGCCGTAGGACATCGCCTTGACGCGGCGCCGCATATCCGGGGTGACCTCGTCGATGGGCACGCCGAAGGCGCGCGACCCGACGAACGAGTGCAGGTCCTCGCCGGTGTTGAACGCCTCGATCAGGCCCGCATCGCCCGACAGGTGCGCCATGATGCGCATCTCGATCTGGCTGTAGTCGACGGTCATCAGCTCCGTGTAGCCGGCACCGACCACGAAGGCGTCGCGGATCTGCCGGCCGGCATCGGTGCGGATCGGGATGTTCTGCAGGTTGGGTTCGGTAGAAGAAAGCCTGCCAGTCGCAGCGATGGTCTGATTCAGCGTGGTGTGGATACGGCCATCGGAGGCAACGGATTTCAGCAGCCCGTCGACGGTCACCTTCAGCCGGGTGACGTCGCGGTGGGTCAGCAGGTGGTCTAGGAACGGGTGGCCGGTCTTGTCGAACAGGGTCTGCAGCGCGTCGGCGTCGGTGGTGTAGCCGGTCTTGGTGCGTTTGGTCTTAGGCATGCGGAGCTGGTCGAAGAGTACGGCCTGCAGCTGCTTGGGTGAGCCGAGATTGATTCGCCGGTTACCGATCGCGGTGAAAGCGTTGAGCTCGGTTGTATCGATGGCAGCGCAGAGCTGTTCGTGCAGCTCGTCGAGCCGGTCGAGGTCGATGGCGATCCCGGTGCGCTCCAAATCGGCCAGTACCCGCTGCAACGGCAGTTCGATGTCGGCGAGCAGGGCCACGGAGTCGATGCGGGCCAGCTCGGCGTCCAGGGCGCCGGCGAGAGTCAGCACGGTCTGTGCGTGACGCAGCGCGGTGTGTCTTTCCGGTGCATCATGGCCGCCGAAGTCTGTCGGTCCGATCGTGGTGGCCGCGTGGTGCTGCTCCGGTAGGTAGTGCGCCGCGAGGTCGTCGAGGCTGACGCTGCGTTGCCCGGGCCGAACCAGGTAGGCGGCCAGGGCGGTGTCGCAGGTGACACCGTTTAGCGTCCATCCGCGCCCGGCCAGAGCGTGCATGGCCAGCTTCGCCTCGTGTAGCGCCTTGGGCTTGGTCGAGTCGGCAAGCCAGGCGCTCAGCGCGGCGTCGGCGTCGGTGGTCAGCGCCGCGGCGTCGATGTAGCCACCCTCACCGGCGGCGGTGGCGATCGCCAACCCGGTGGCGTCGCTGTCGAAGCTGCGGTGGCTGCCGATCACGGCCAGCCCGGCACGACGCCCGTCGGCGACGTGTTCGGCCAGCCACGCGGCGACAGCGCCTGGAGGCAGCGCGCTGCCGGTGCATGGGAAAGCGTCGGCGAGGGAGTCGTCGGGCGCTGTCGTCACCGCTCAACTGTAGGGGCCGGGGTAGTGCGCGGTGGTGGCATGCGCAGCGCGTCGCTCGGAGCCCGCTGGCTGCGCCGGCGGTACGCTCCCCACTACAGGGGCCCTTGGGGTCCACCTTGATTCCGGCCAGTAGCCGGGATGTGAGCCCGGGAAGGGGCGTAGCTCACGATGACCAGACTTCGGAACCTGCGGGAGCATGAGGGTCGCCGCGGAGCGGCGGCGCGGGTGCTCGATGCCTTCGCCGGCCCCGGTGGCTGGGACGTCGGTGCCGCGATCATCGGCATGGATCCGGCCGGCATCCTTGGCGTCGAGATCGATCACCTGGCGGCAAGGGCGGCCACCGCCGCCGGCCACCGCCGCATCGTTGCCGACATCACCACACTGGAGCCCGCCGACTTTCCGGGGATCACCGGCTACATCTGCTCGAGTCCGTGCCCCACGTTCAGTACCGGCGGCCTCCGCAGTGGCACCCACGACATGCAGATCATCCTCGATGTCATCACGCACGCGGGAAGCCATGAATGCACGTGCTCATGGGACGACATTGCCGAAGAGTTGCGGGCCGCATCAGACCCGCGTACCGCGCTGGCAGCGCAGACCATCCGTTTCGGCCTTGGTCTGCCGGACCTGGAATGGATTGCTCTCGAACAAGTTCCGACAGCGGAGTTCATGTTCGAAGACATCGCCGCCGAACTGCTGTCCCAAGGGTGGGAAGGCGTGGACGTCTTCACTCTTGACGCGGCCAACCTGGGAATGCCGGTTCGCCGGAACAGGGTCTTTCTGGTCGCAAACCGGTGGCGCCCGGTGTGCGGCGCCGACCACTACCCGCCATTGGTTCGCTGGCCTCAGCGCAGCATCGCCGACGTCCTCGGGTGGCCCGCCGGCGAGGAAATCCGCACTCGCGGTAACCGGCGTGCCACCGGCGGCAACCTGTTCTCGGCCGACAAGACCGGCTGGTGTCTCACCGAAAAAGCCCGATCATGGGTCCGCGAGTCCACCGGCGAACAGTTCTCAGCCTCCGAAGCCGGGCTGCTGCAAGGTTTCCCGCGGAACTACCCGTGGCAGGGAAGCCGCACCCGACAGTTCCACCAACTCGCTGACGTCGTCGCTCCGCCGGCGGCCGCCGCAGTCCTCGCAGCCGCCACAGGGTCCCCCTGGAGCTCCGCCACCCGCCGGTACCTCGACGCCCTTTACCAGGCGGAGACTGCACGAGAGGCGATGGCTTCATGACCCGCGGGGAAGGTGTAGGGCGCTGGTGTCGCGGTCCGTTGAGCACGATGCGAGTGGGTAGCATCGACAGCAGCCGCCTCACCGCGATGCGGCCACTCCAGACGGGAAAGCGAACCGCACTCGCATCCCGGCGTCACGGAGGAATGTCCCTCGGGCAACGCGGCAGTGCCACCACCATCCTGATTCCGCAGGGGCGAGGCGTGAGTGCGGAACACGGCTGCGCCCATGATCAGGAGGGTCACTGACATGTCCAACACCCCAAGCGCGCGCAAAGAAGCCGCCCGCAAACACCAGAGCGAAAACGGTGGTTCCTACACCGCGGCCCTCGCGGCCGTTTCAGAGGAAGCAGCAGCCGCAGCACACCAAACGCCGCCAGTACCAACCACGGATACCGCGGCGGCAGCCGTCCAGGCCGTGCGTCACTTCGACGAAGCCACCGCCGCCGTTGTGGGCCAGGGTGACGCGCTGCAAAAGCTACGCACCCTGCTGATCCAGTACGTCATGGTCGGGGCAGGCTGCAGCGAATCACCTGCACTCGATCTCACAGTCCGGATCTTTGCTCCCGAGCAAGGGCTCTGGGAAACGAAGATCGCCACGGCGTTCGCGCAAGCCTGGGTGCTAGGAACCACGGGCTCGATACCGGCCGCTGAAATCGAACCAGCGCGAAATGCCTCACCATTGCCGAGTCAGATCATTCGGATTGGTGGGACCGCCATCTACGACCCGGCGTATTTGGACCGTAACCGCGCGAAGTGCGGTCTGGCAGTCGAGATTACATATCGATGGCAGGGCACTACCCCGATCGAGCTTATCTATCTGTCAGACGAGGACCTCGTCGCCATCACAATGCAGCGCATCGGCGAGATGACCGGGACCGCCCTCGGCTTCACCATCCAAGATGTCATCGACGCCAGACTCTCCCGGAAACCAAGCAGAACTGTGCTGCAGGGAACCGCCGATCAGGCCCATGACCTCGCTGACAAGGCCATCGCCCAAGCGCTCCTGCGTTCCAGCATTGACGAACAAGGCTCCTCGGCGGACGTGACGCTCGACGACGTCGCCGCAGCATTCGAGTTTCTCATCTGAACACCTAGCGGCCGGCGGGGATGGATGAACGATAAGTCGGCATCCCCCCCGCCGCCCCGGGCCGCGCGCTCATCGCGGCAGTCGTCGAACAACCTGTCCGCGACGTGCCAACCGCTGCGGGAGACACGGCACCCACCAGGGCAATTGGCCGATTGATCGATCGCATTGCTGGGAAGCCTGAGAATGCTTTCCGGCACGGTTTTCTGAAGTGCGCGGGATCTGCCGCCTGGGCGCGTCGCGGCGGCAGATTCCGCCTTCCTGCTGCGTACGGTGAAGGTTGATGTACCGCGCGAAGCGGAACTACCCGCAGCCAAGGAGACCTCGTGCAGAAGCTCGACAACCGATCAGCCGGCGTCATCGTCGACCTCGACACCGGCACTGTGATCGGCACGAATGTCCGCTACGTGGCCGAGGGCGTCGACGTCGACCAGTCGGACTCGGAGATCAGCGACGAGGCGGAGCGCAACGGAGTGGAGGTGTACGTACCGTGAGGAAGCTCGAATACGGGTCCGACGGAGTCCTCATCGATATGGACACCGGCGCCGTGATCGGTACCAACGTCCGCTGGTGCCCGCTCCTGCGACTCGATGACCCGCAGGACCAGGTCATGGCCTGGGCCGAGGTGCACGGGAAGGATGTGTTCGTTGATGGGTGACCTCGCGGGCCTCGCCGCGATCCGTGGGCGCTTCGCTGCCCCTGGCCTGGGGCAGGGCTGACACCATGGGCGAAACGTATCGTGTCATCTATCGTGACGGCACCTATATGGACACCGGACAGCCGCCGCCGGTCGATGAAACAGTCTGGGCCATCATCAATCTCGAGATAACAGACGGTGGCGACGCCTATCAACAACTGCTACGCACTCTCGGCGCTGCGCCGACCTAGCCACCGGGAGCATCACGATGGGGACCAACTACTACGTCACTGGACCTGATATCGCCGAACTGGCCGGCGCTGAAACGGCCGGACTGCACATCGGTAAGAAGTCGGCGGGGTGGGACTTCTTGTTCCGGGCGCACCCACTGCTCCAGCTGGATTCGGTTGCCCAGTGGCGCGAGTTCGTTGCCAGCGCAGGGCGGGCGATCGTATCGGAGTACCACGAGGTACAAGACGTCAACGCCTTCTTTGAAATGGCGACGAGGCGCCCGGCCGACGACCCAACAGTGAAGACGCACATCCGCACTTTGTCGGCAACGGCAACCGGCTACACCTATGACATGGCGACGCGCGGTGTGCCGTTCCTTGCCTGCGAGTTCTGCTGAGGCTCCCAACCCAGCCATCAGCGTCACGAAAGTACCGGAAGTACCGGAAGTACCAATCCACAACGGAGGCAGCGATGGACCAGAGTTTTACCATCAACCAGCCAGTTCAGGAAATTGCGACCGGACGTGTTGGCACGGTAGGGGTGATCGCCGGAGAGCCCATCGGCAGCCGCATCGGCGTCGATTGGGACACCGACGACGGCACGATCTCCTACTACATGGTTGATAGCTCCGCCCTGCGGGGACTCTGAGCATGGTTAACGCCTGCCCTCGCAAGGCGTAACGATGTCGGTGGCTCGGACAACGTGGAAGCGCCTGGCGATGGTCCTCGCGGCGAGACTGCACGACAGAACTTGTACCGACCACGTTGAGCTGCGCGATGATTGCCCGTACTGCCGGGACACAGCTGCGTTGCAGGTATATCAGGCCAAGGCGTCCGGCCAGGACAGCTGTTCCTGGCAAGAGGTCGTCGCCACCCTCGCCCGCCGCATGCAGTATTTCGAGGAATGCAGCGCCCACGGCCCGAAAGACGCCGACCCAGAGAATTGTCCGTTCTGCCACGTCGACGAGGCCACCTGGCGGAGATACGTCGACTTCTGCGGCCGGCGGGGCGTCAAGCCACTGCGCCGGGATGCCGATGCTCTGGCAGATGGGGCCATATCCGTATCGATCTACGACCTACAGCCCGAGCGGTTTCGCATAACCAACGCGGTGGAGCACCACTAGATGGGTTCGCAGACCACAGTTGGCTAGACCGGGTGCGCGCCTGCGGGCGATCGCCGGCGAATGCCGTCACGAATAGCGGCCTGGGCGTGCACGTCGGACTCGTTGTAGTCCAGACACCATTTGCGTGCGGCGTCGGCGATCGGCCCGGCCGCGCGGGCTTGGGCGATCTTGACCTGCGATGCCCGCCCACCGGGATCCTCGACACCCCAATGGAATCCGAACAGTGGCGCCACGTTTTTCAGGGATGAGGACTTCACTGCGAAGAATTCGGTGTTGAACCACGAGAGCAGGTCGACGGTGATGCCGTCGAGGGCTTCGGCGACTCGCGGGAACTTGCCGGTCTTGCTGATTTCCGGGTGGCTCCAGTGGAAGATGGTGACGGATTTGCCGGCGAGAGTTGCGCTGCGGCGGAGGGTGATGATCGTGTCGGCGAACTGCTCAGCCAGGGCGGCTTCTCGTTGGTCGTCGAGCGGCTCGAATGAGATGATCGGTTGGTAGCGCGCGGTGGTGTCGTCGTGGCCGTCGCGGATGCGCAGCCCCCACTGGTAGATACGGTCGTCGGTGTCCCACTCGATGTCGAAATCAACTTCGATGTCGGCGGCCGGCGGGGCGGGCCAGGTGCCGGTGCGTGGCTGTAGGTTCAGGCCGGCGACGGTCATCTGTGCTCGCCGCACGGCGTTCTCGAGGGTGCGCTGTGGGGTGGTGGTGCCGACAGAGTGGTCACGGAACGTCTCTGCGTGTTGGGCGGGAGCGGTGTCGGCGAGCTGTTGGACCGTCAGGTGTCCGTTGGTGCCGGAAACGCGGTAAAGGTGGTGCCACTGGCGTGCGTTGAGGTGGCCGGTGTGCAGTGCAAAGGATGCGTCGGCGGGACCGGCGACTTGGTTGCAGTAGTCGAACCATTCGCAGCTGCCGCACTCGGCGGTTCGATAGGGGCGCACGATCTCGCCGCCTGCTTGGGCGGCGGCCGCCACTTTGAGGCGGAAGGCGAACTCGTGGTCGTACCGTTGCAGCGGGGAGCGCAAGGCGCGATGTTCGGGGGCTGAGGCGGAGTAGGTGGGCTGGACCGGGGTGGCCAGGTCGTACCAGACGATGCCGTGGGATGCGGCGACGAGGTCGGTCAGGTCGCTGGTGCCGATGATGCCCCCGACCAGCAGTTCCGTGCCGGCGGCGCCGGGGAGCGAGGACGGGTGATGGCCAAGCTCTTGAAGCATGCGCGTGTAGTGCGCGAGCTGCAACGTGTCGTCGCGCCAGTGGCTGGCGGCGTTGCTGAATCCGCCGTGCTGGTAGCGATGGGTTGGGGAGGCCAACGCTGAGACGGTCACGGATTTCGCTGGCCCGGCAGGTTTCATGGTGCGGTGGTGTTTGACGTCGACCGGCAGATAGCCGCCGGCGTGCTGGAGGAGGACGTCTGGTGCGCCTACGCGGCCGTTGGTGTCAGGGAGTCGGCCACCGACGATGACCGGCACGCCGGCGCACATCGCATCGACGGTCAGGGCTTTGCACTGATCCCAGTCCAGGTCTGGGTCGAAGACGAGCAGACCGGTGGGGGTGCCGGCGAACTGATCGCGGAGTAGATCGACCACTAGGGCTTCGAAGGCAATGCCGGCGTCGAACAGTGCCTGCAGCTCCGGGCTGGGCGCGGGCCGCGGCGGCGCTGTCGGCGAGAACTGGTTGTGGGTGCGGCGAGGGCACTGCTTGGCCGGGTAGCCGCCTAGTGTGATCGGTCGCTTCATGCCCGGTGCCTTTCGTGTTGCTCCTGACCGTACGCGTTGGCACCGACAAAAATTCGCAGGCGAGCGTGCGCCGAACTGCCTGCGCCTAGTGGAGGTTCTGCCAGAACGTGACCGCTTCGTCGTTCTGGTTGAAGTAGCTAGGAACACCGGGGAGATACTGGCCGATATGAGCGACCGCATCAGCGACGTTCGCGGTTGTATCGGAATCCCAATCGAACTGGCCGCCAAGGGCAGCAAGCACTTTCGCCACCGCAAGCTGGGCCTCGTGAGGCGGGATCATCGCGGCGATCGATCCAATGGTTTGCGACATCTACTGAACTCCCAACAGTTCGTTAGCCCGCGCCGGCCACAGGGCGGGACGTGCCGACCAGGTCTCGCCGTCCGCGTCGATCAACTCGATGGTGAACGGGCCGCGCCAACGCCGGATCCACTCCGGGGCGTTGGCGTGATCCTGCAGGTGGTCCCAGTCGCGGTGCTGCGATGCACCCTGCAACGCCTGCAGGGCCTCGCTATCGCTGATAGTGAAGGTGTCGGCGCCGTCCGGATCAACGCGAACTGCGCAGTCGTTGACCCATGCCTCAGGAATAAAGCGAACAGTCCACATGAGCGCACGGTAGCGCCCTGCGCTGGGCGAAATTGCTGCACGACACTCGCCTGCACCACCTTTCGGCGATAGTCGGGTGCGGTGCACGTCGCGGCGCTGAAACTGCGTCGACCGTGCGTACTGTGCTGAGCAGCACCACGGCGTGGAGGAGCGTCGAGTGCGGCGTCGATGACGGCCGACGCCTGGGGCCGAAGACAGGGAGGGCGTCGACGGGGACCCGGTGGGACAACCGCCGAACGGTCGACGTGTCAAGGGAGGGGGCTTAAGACCGATGGGGTTCTGGGATGAGATCCAGCAGGTGCTCGCCGCGGCGACGCAAGCGAAAACAGCCGACGAGCTGATTTCGGCCGTGCGCACCGGTCCCGACCAGGGGGCCGGCTCGGGCGATGCCTTCTTCGCCGGATCCGGTGGCGACGACCAGCTGATAGGAGCCGTGCGTGCCAGCGGCCACTGGGCGATCAGCAGGATCGAGTACGACTACTGGTGGAAAGCGGTGTCCAAGGTGGACGGCAGCGCGATCGAGTACATCGAAGGCGATGTGTACCGGAGGGCGGCGTGAAAGCGCAACGCGCGAAGCGCATCTGGCATGTTGCCGAACGAGGCGGATCTTTCTACGCGGAGAACCAGTTTGGCGGATTCAGGCAGTTCGATACCCGCGGCGATGGCGTCGCCGCGATCGAAGCCGATATCGCCCGATACGGCGACGAATGGGCACCCGGAGCGCAGCCGTGACTACCGCCGGTGTCTCCACCCGCGAGACGTTCTGTCGCCAGTTCGAGGACATGAACACACAGATACGTGACAAGGGGGCTCTGCGGATCGACGTGGACAGCGCCGGTGAGGAATTCGCGTGGGTGGATGCCGACGTGATGGGGCCTGAGTTCATGGGCATCTACGAACGCATGGCGCAGACCGGCTACGCTCACGGATGGCTCTGAGAGGACAGTTGCATGACGATCACCACATACAGTCGCGGTGACTTCACGCTGACCGCAGACGATCACTGTGGATCTGACCAAGTGACGCTCACGGTGACCCGCACCGCGCCGTTCACCGACGACGGGGTCCGGCGCCTCAACAACGAACTGGCCGACTACGGCGCCGAGCTGATCGCAGGATCCGTCGCCGGGAGATACACGCTCTACGTCGGCAGCGAAGCCCTGGATTACGACCCCGGAACCGACGCCAGCGCCGTGCTGACCGCCACGGTGCCACGGTAGGAGACGCAGGAGGCAACAGGCACATGAGCAACATCGATCCGCAAGGGCAGGCCGTGGCCGCGCGCCTGGGACGTAACTATCGGGCCAAGCCGTAGACCTGGACGAGGGGATTCCGTTCGACATCTACCAACTCTTTGAGCAGGTGGCCGGCCGCGACTACTCCCGGAGCCAGGACGATCAGCTCACGATCCTGGAATACGCGTCGGCCTTCGAGAAGGCCCAGGCGCCAGCCGGATAACGGTGGCCGTGTCGGCCGGCCCCGCGACCGGCTGGCGGCTTCGCCGCCGGGCCGGCCAGAGGAACCCCAGCCCGGCGGCCGGATCAGTACACCTAGGCTTTGTCGACGGACTCGGGTGGCACCCCGAACGTGGGGCCGATCGCGTCGTAGATGTCGTCGAGATTCACCCGCACCTGACGGCCGTCGGAGTGCACCGCGACACTGAAACCGCCGAGGTAGCGCAGCTTCTCATTGCCGACGTGGATGAATACCGCGACCTCGCCGTCTTGGAGATGTTCGGCGATCACGTCCGGGACGAAGATCGGCAGGTCACAATCCTCGGAGTCCCAGTCGTAGCTTGACCAGTCGCCGCTCTCGCCGCCGTTGGCCAGAAGGGTGACGCGACCGGGTCCCTGCGCGTTGGCCTCGGGTATCACGGTGAACTCTGCGCCGACCGTCTCCTGTAGTGCCGCAATGTCTTTGACGGCGAAGGTGTTGGTGCGGCCAACTCCGGTGTAGGTAGCCATGCGATGCCCCTTCCTCGGGCTCATGCCTCGGCTGCGGGCCGGGGCGAATCGGTACCGGGATCAATGCGTCCCGATGTAGGCAATGGTATCGAGGGGGTCTGACAAGTTGTTGCTGCCGGAGGCGGCGCCGTCGATATGTGGGCAGGCCCAGCCTGAACCGGATGGCCGGCGCGGACCAGAGCAGCGGCGTGCGGTGGCGGTCTGCGCGATGCCCTCTCAACTGGTGGATATGTGCAGGTAGAGCGATGAATCGGTGACTTGTCGGTGGGTGTACTTAGAGTGTGGCGCATCGGGTCGGAACGGCTCGGTGAAGTGGCCCTGGTAAGTAGCCGGGGCAAGAGCCCGGGAAGGGGTTTTGTGATGGTGGATAAGGCGACGGCTGTGACGTTGATGGAAGCCTGCGGTCGGGCTGGTGTGCCCCTGCTTCTGCGGTCGGGTCCGGGCATGGGTAAGTCGGCCCTGGTGCGTTCACTGGCCGAGGCATTGGACGTTGCGGTCGAGATCGTTTCGGGCGCTAACTCTGATCCCACCGATTTCGTTGGTATGCCGTTCATTTCGCCCGAAGGCGATGGTGTGCGTACCGAGCCCAAGGCGTGGGCTAAGCGGTTGGTGGAGGCGGGCGCAGGAATCCTGCTGCTCGAAGAGTTGACGACCGTGCCGGAGTCGACGCAGGCGGCGATGCTGGCGGTCGCACTGGACAAGCAGGTGGGCGAGGACCTGCGACTGCCCGCCGATGTGTGGGTGTTCGCCGCGGCCAACCCTCCCGAGCTGTCGGCGGGCGGTTTCGAGCTGGCTGCGCCGATGGCAAACCGGTTCTGCCACGTGGACTACGCACCCACCGTTGATGAGTGGGTTGAAGGCATGCTGACTGGCTGGGCGGCTGTCCCGGTGTCTCGGGCGGTTGTCCCGACCGAAGTGCACACCGCGGCGATCGTCGCGGCGGTGACCGCCTTCGTGCAGTCCCGCCCCGGCCTGCTGCGGGCGTGCCCGGAAGGTGAGGCCGACGGGTTGGGTGGAGCCTGGCCGTCCGACCGTACCTGGGACATGCTGGCTCGGGTCCTGGTGCGGCTGCGCAACGATGACACGGCGGCGGTGCAGTCCGCGGTGTTCGGTCTGATCGGCGCCAAGGCGGGACGGGAGTTCCTGGCCTGGCTGACGGCCCGCGATCTGCCCGATGCCGCCGCGGTGATCGCCGACCCGGCCATCGTGGACTGGGAGGGTGAGCGTCCCGACCGGCTGTGGGCGGTCCTCAACGGCGTTGCCACCCTGGCTGCCACGGCGGGCACGCAGGACGCCTGGCGGCGTGCCTGGGGGCCGCTGTCGGCCTGCGCTGGTGCTGGTCGTGCCGATGTGGCTGCCGCTGCGGCCAGGTCGCTGGCAAAGGTGCGCCCGAACGGGGCGAAAGTCCCGGCAACTGCACGGGTTTTCGTCCCGATCCTGACCGCTGCCGGTCTGATGGCCGGCGAGGACGCCGCGTAGGCGTTCTGCGTGGGGTGGGTGCTCGCCGCGGTGGTGGTACCCACCCCGCCCCGGTGGCGGTGCTCCCGCCGTTGGGGACGGGGGTTTGTCGGTGGGGGTGGTTAGTGTGTGGGGTATCGGGCCGAGCGGCTCGGTCGATGTGGCCCTGGCGGGTAGCCGGGGCATGAGCCCGGGAAGGGGATTGTTATGACGAATCAGGTGACGGTGCGGGAGTTGAGCGCCGATGAGCGCGGCGTGTACCACACGGCGAATCTGGTGGCATTCGAGGCCATGCCCTACTTCGCGGATGCGCTGTTCTCGGTAATCCCGGTCGCTGCAATAGGAATGGGTACGTTCGCGGTCGACAAGAATTGGCGTCTCTACCTGGACCCGGCTCGTCTGATCGGCAAAGGGGCGTGGTCGGTGCAGCAGGTCGCCGCGGCGCTGCTACATGAGGTCGGGCACCTGTTGCGGGTGCACGCCGACCGCGCTGCGGTCCTGGCGCAGCCGCTGGCGCACCTGGCGTGGAACTACGCTGCCGACGCCGAAATCAACGATGACCTGATCGACGCCGGGGTGGTTTTGCCGGTCGACCCGGTCACCCCGGCCGTGCTCGGCTGTGAGCCGGGAGGGTTCGCCGAGGACTACTACGCGGCGATCGCCGACGACTACCACGACGAGCCTGCCGTCGGTGGGGCCGGGAACGGTTCGCAGGCCGGTGGGGACGGGTCCGCGGGCGCTGGCGGTGACGGCGCGGCGGATAGCGGTGGCGAGTTCGGGTGCGGCTCGGGTTCGGGCTGTGAAGCCAACCCCGGCGAGCTGATTGCCGAAGATGCAATGGGTGGGCGTGCTGGAATCGATTCTGCCACGGCCGATCTGATCCGCGAGCAGGTCGCCGTCGCGGTGCGCGACCACGCCGAAGGCAAGGGCCGCGGCAGTGTTCCCGCTGGCGTGCAGCGGTGGGCTGACAAGGTGCTCACCCCGCCAGCTGTGCCGTGGCGCCGGGTGCTGCGGGTGGCGATCCGCCGCGCCATCGGCCAGGCCGCGGGACGCACCGACTACAGCATGGCCCGTCCGTCGCGGCGCTCCCGCGACGTACTGTTCCCGGGGCTGCGCGGCCCGAAGATTCGTGTCGCGGTCGTGGTGGACACGTCGGGATCGATGAGTGCGGGTGACCTGGCCGCGGCACTGTCGGAAGTCCAAGGTGTGCTGCGGACGGCGGCGGTCGCCCGCGAGCACGTGACGGTCCTGACGGTCGACGCGGCCGCTGCCGCTCCGCAGCGGATCAGCCGGGTTCAGGACATTGCGTTGATCGGTGGCGGCGGGACCGATATGCGGGTCGGTATCGCCGCTGCAGAAGCGTTGCGGCCCGCGCCGCACGTGGTGGTGGTGCTCACCGATGGCGACAGCCCGTGGCCGGATGCGGCGGGCACAGCGAAGCTTGTCTGCGTCATCATCGGCAACGAGCGTGCCGCGACAGCGGTACCGGAGTTCGCCACCACGGTGACTATCCCCTCCCAAGCTGCGGCGGCCGCCTAAGCGGCGGCCCCGCCATGCCGGTGGCCGGCCAGCGGCACACCACCACTGCCGGTGGCGGCCACCAACCTCCGACCTGCGGGCCGGGTGCGGGTTCTTCCCGGCCAGCACCCGGTTCGCAGGGCCGAGAGTGGGTCTGCGAGAAAGGAGGACCAGCGATGCGATACCACTTCGAGCCGGTTACCGAGGGGCCTGACCGCCATGCCGCCGGGGTGGTGCGCATCGTGGCACGCCGACATCATCGGGCCTCCACGACAGGGATCGTCTACAAGGTTCGCAACGTAGACACCGGGAGGGCCGCAACGGCTTTGCCGGGTGAATTGGAGCCGATCGCAGACCTGAACCGCTGACGTAGCGGGCCGCCGGCGCGCATTGCCAACCTGGTGATGCGGCCCGCAGGTCGGTGTTCAAACGGGTTGTCGGTGGGTCGCGGTAGCGTGCGTGTTGTCAGGGCGAGGCAGTGCCTGACAGCAGGTGGAGTCCCGGTCGGTAGCCGGGAAGTGAGCCCGGGAAGGGGCGATTGTGGTGGCACAAGATGGTGATGAGGTGGGCCGGTTGGCCGCGTATGCGGAGCGGGTGCTGGCCGGCACGGGTTTGACCGTGGCTGATGCGGACCCCGATGCGGTCGAAGGCGAGCTGCCGGTGTCAGGGTCGGCGGCCGCGGCGCTGCAGGACGGCTGGGATATGGCGCGTCGGGCTGGGCAGGTGGTCTTGTGACCGTCGAGTTCTACGACCTGGCTCAGCGGCTGTATGCGGCGCGCTCTGGTCGGCCGGTCCTGCGGGTTGCCGACGCTCTGGTGGCCCTGTCGCCAAGTGCGGTGTTTGTCGAGGCTCGCCGCGGTGGTGACACGCTGACCGCGACGGTAGCCACCGCGACCAGCTCGGCGCGTACCGTGACCGGCGGTGCGAGCATCCTTTCGGCGTTGCATGGTGCCGGTGCGCGGTTCGGACTTGAGTCCCCGTGTCAGGTGGTGGTGGCTGACGCGGCGGGGGTGTCACTGCTGGCCGGTGTTGCCCGCAAGCTGGCGGGCCACGGCGATCCGGTGGTGGCCGAGGCATCGGCGGTGATCGGGTGGTGGGCCGACCGGCTGGGCTACCCGGGCAGTGGCGCGGTGGTGGACGCGCTGGCGCAGTCGCGGCAACGGTTCGTCACAGCTGGACTGCCGACCGATGAGCGGTCGGGGACATACTGGCGCAAGGTGTTCGGGGTCGGCGCCGGGGTGGCGGGCCTGGCCGGGTGGGCGCAGGCCGTGACGGCGGGAACGCCCGCCGAGGGCTTGGCAGTGATGGCCGAAGATGACGCCTACAGCTACGAGTCGGCTGGGCAGGCGTTCGGCAAGGGGCAGGATTGGACGGCTCCCGATGGTGCGCCGCGGGCCGCCCTTGGGCTGCGTCGTCGCTGTGATGCTGCGGAATTGTTTGAGTCGATCCTGTTGGAAGATCGGTTGTGGCGGCACCGTGCGGTGCACACCGGCAATGTGTCCGGTGGGCTTGTGGACTGGGGGGATCGCACTCGGTTCAGTGTGCAGTGTTCGCGGATGGATTCTCGGCTGCGTGAGGGCACCGCGGTGCGTGGCTGGGCGGGTGGAATCGACAGCTACGGCCGCGCAATGACGTTCGTGGGTGAGGTCATCACCGCCGAGGCCGTCGAAGGGGCGCTGGTGTTGACGGTCGCCGGGGTGCGGGCCGACTCTCGGCCACCGGTAGGGGGGTGGGTATCGCTGATGCCTGCGGCGCCCAACGTCTCGCGTGTGCGGTCGTCCCTGTTCACCTATCGCCGCTTGCTCACGGGCGGCGGGTCGTGGATCGCCTCGGGTAAACCGCCCACTCGCGCGCGGCGTGATGTGCCGTTGGACGTGCTGATCGCGGCGGCGGAAACCGAATGACGCGCACCCGGCCCTGGCCCTCCCGAACCCGGGGGGCCGGGGTCGGGTGCGAGTGGTTGCGGCGTGCCGATCGAGGGCGAAGTGGCCGGCGGTGGGTGTCGCAGCCGGGGTGCGGCGAGCCGCGTCCCTAGCCTCGAAAGGGGAGGGGGTTAGGCAGTGAAGGTGACGAGGCGATCGCTTTTGACGGGGGTGGAACGCACGCTGGAGCTGGCGGTCACGGCCGAACAGCTGGAGGCGTGGAAGGCCGGGGGTGAGTTGATTCAAGACGCGCTGCCCCACCTGACCGCCAGCGAACGGGAGTTTCTGGTGTCGGGAGTGACGCCCGACGAGTGGGCCGAGCACCTCAGCGAACCGATGTAGCTCTGGGCGGTGCAGCCGCGTTGTGCTCGGCGCGAGGTGTGAACGGGTAAATGGCGCGAATCGATGAATAGGGGTGTGCGGTGGGGTTTTTCAGCTCGGATTGTGAAGGGTGCGGGCATCCGCTGCTGTCGCAGATGGCGACGGAGACGGTCAACGCATGGATGAACTTGGGTGTGGCGATCAAACGTGACGGGTCGATCCTCAAGGGTGCCTATGACGGCTACGGCCAGCTTGGTAACTATGACTATGCGATCGAGGATGCGACGGTCTGGCATCAGGCCTGTTGGGCTGCGGCCGGCTCACCCACCGACTACCGGGGTGAGTCCAAGCCTTCGGCAGACCAGGGCTGGTTCTTTGCTGACGGGACGCACGACATGACAGAACCCGCCTCCGCCGGGGGCTAGCGGAACATCCCGCTGGCCGTACCGGTCTCGCGCCGCTGTGCAGGGCGCCGCGGCCCACGCAATCGGCCGCCGACGGAACTTGTCGGTGGCCGGTTGTAGTGTGGCTGACATCAGGTAGAACAACCTGGAAGTGTGTTTCACACCCGGTCTGTAGCCGGGGTGGGAGCCCGGGAAGGGGCAGTGGGAACAGATGCGTATTTTCAAGCCACGCAACAGCAGTGGGGCTAACGCTGCCAGTCAGATAGCCGTGGGTGAAGGCAGCGAAGCGCCCACGGTGACGTTCGGTGCTGATGGCGGTGAGCCGGAGGCGGCTCGGGTGCGGCCCGGTAGAGCCCTGTTGCGGGACGCGATTACCGCCGAAGTGGTGCTGGGGGTCTGGTCGGGCGACCCGGCCGTCGTCGTACCTGCCCCTCCGGGAAGCGGCAAGACCCGGCTGACGGTGGAACTGTCAGGGCTGCTGGCCGACAGCGCGGACTTGCGAATCGGGATCGCGGCACAGACCCGGGCACAGGCCATCGAGATAGCTCGGCGGCTTGCGAAGAGTTGCGACCGCGCGATGGTGGGACTGTTGTGGAAGGCCGGGGGTGTGCGCCCCGACTGCGGGGACTGCCCGATCATCAGTGGCCGCGGCCAGGTGTGGCCGTCCGGTGGCGGCGCGGTGCGCGTGGCGACCAGCGCCAAGTGGCTGTCCTCGGAGCCGGAACGGCTCGCCGCGGACGTCCTGATCGTTGATGAGGCCTACCAATGCACCTATGCCGACTTGTGTGCGCTGGGGGCGATGACGGCGGGACAGGTTGTACTGGTGGGGGATTCGGGGCAGATCGACCCCGTTGTCACCGGGGATGTGTCTCGGTGGGCGGATAGCCCAACCGGCCCGCACTTGCCTGCGCCGATCGCCCTGGCGGCTGCGCATGGTGATGCGGTGACCACGATTGCGCTGCGGCACACATGGCGGCTTGGGCCGGTCACCACGGCCCTGGTGTCGTCGGCGTTCTACGCCGACATGCCGTTTACCTCGCGGCGCCCCGCCGAGCACGTGTCGCTGGACGGGGCGGCGTTGCCGGAGTTTTCGCACCGGGTGCTCACCGCCGCCGATGGTCCGACCTCGGCATCGGTCGCGGTCGCTGCAGTCGATCGGGTCCGGGACTTGCTGGCGGGCGGCACCCTCACCACCAGTGCCGGCACCAGGCAGCTCACCGACGATGACGTGGCCGTAGTGGTGCCACACGTGGCCCAGGCGGCTGCGATCCGCGCCATGCTGGCCGATCACCCCGGGGTGCTCTGCGGGACCGCTAACGCGCTGCAGGGGCTGGAAAGGGCGGCGGTGGTCGCTGTGCACCCGATGGTCGGCAAGCGGACCCCGGACCCGTTTTCGATCGACGCGGCGCGGCTGTGCGTGATGCTGTCGCGGCACCGCTGCCATCTCACCGTTCTGGCCGACGCGCACACCGGCTCCGCGTGGGCCGATCATCGCGATGACGACGACGTTGCGCGGGCGGCCGGTGTGTTCGACCAACTGCTCGCCACCCCGGCGGTCTAACCCGCTGCTGGGGACGCGCATT